>CAZVRY010000012.1:0-54807 GCA_964629545.1 uncultured Verrucomicrobiota bacterium
CATCCGTGCGCGACGACCGCGACCTGCTGCAGAACCCGAAGAAATCTGTCTTACGATTCCGGGCGGTTTCGGCCCGGTCTTTGGCTTGAACTCCCCTTCCCAATCCCACACCCTGCCCATATACCGGAAAGCAACTTCCTATCGGTTCCTCATTGAAGAACACCTGCCATTTCCGGGTGGTGACATCGGCGACCCCAGAGCATGGCGATGCCGGAGCTGATTATGACTGAAGTGACTCTTCGACCTGTGTGGGCGGCGGTCCTGGTGCTCGGCGCGGGACTGGCGGCCGACGCGCCCGCCGACGTGCTGGTGGCAACCAATGCCGTCTGGCGTTATGCCAAGGGGACCGAGGAGGCGAGTTCCCCGGTGACGCTCTGGCGCGAGCGCGGTTTTGACGATGCCGCGTGGCGGACCGGTTCCGGGCCATTCTACTTCGGCGAGAGTCTGACGGGGACGTTGTTGAGCGACATGCGCAACACCTACTCGTGCGTGTTCCTGCGGCGGAGGTTCATGGTCGAGGACGAGGTTGCGCTGACGAATCTCACGCTGCGGGCGGCCTGCGACGACGGGTACGTGGCCTGGATCAACGGGGTGGAAGTGGCCCGTTACAACGTCGGGGCAAGCCTGGTGCCGTTGCATACCGATGTGGCGTTGGGCAGTGCGCCCGAGCCGGTCCAATACCTGCCCGCCGTCCTGCCTCCGCCGCAGAATTACCTCGTCTCAGGGACCAACGTCCTGGTCGTGCAGGCGTTCAATCGGTTGATTGGCAACGCCGACTTCCAGATCAACGTCGAACTGTCGGCGACGGTGGTGGACGCGACGCCGCCGGTGATCGCGGCGGTGGATCCGCCGGCGGAGACCGTGGTGGCAGGCTTGGAAGTGGTGCGGGTGACGTTCCATGAAGCGGTCAAGGACCTCACGGAGGACGATCTGCTCATGAATGGCGCGCCCGCGCTCGAGGTGTCGGGCGACGGGCGGACCTTCGAGTTCTGGTTCGCCCAACCGGCCTCGGGGGTGGTCGAAATGACGTGGGACGGAGGCCATCAGATCACCGATCTGGCCGGCAATCTCTTCGACGGAAACGCGCCCGCCGCCATCTGGCGCTACACCCTGCACGACACCCGTCCTCCGTCCGTTCGCTCGATCACGCCGGTCCCGGGGGCGACGGTGGCGAGGTTGACCCAGGTCGAGGTGCGTTTCACCGAGGCGGTGGCGGGCCTGGACGCCGCCGATCTGCTGGTCAACAGTCTGCCCGCCACCAACCTCACAGGGTCCGGGAGCGGCCCGTTCCGGTTCGAATTCCCCGCCCCGGCGCCGGGTCAGGTGCGCTTTGCCTGGGCGAGCGGGCACGGCATCACCGACCAGGCCCCCGCCCCCAACTCCTTCGGGGGCGGGGCCTGGACGTGCGCATTCAATCCATCCCTGGTGGTGGGAGATGTGGTCATCAACGAATTCATGGCCCTCAATCCCGGGACGCGTCTGGATGAGGACGGCGACGCCGCCGACTGGATCGAGCTCGCCAACCGCGGCACCAACGCCGTGAGTCTGATCGGGTGGTCGTTGACCGACGATGCGGAGGAACCGGGCCTGTGGGAGTTCCCGGCCGTGACCCTGCCGGCGGGCGCTTACCTCGTAGTCTTTGCCTCGGGCAAAGATCGCAAGCCGGTGGACGGCCGTCCCCTGCACACGAGTTTTCAGTTGGCGATGGATGGCGAGTACCTGGGGCTGTTCCGGGCCGATTCGCCGCGGGTGATCGCTACGGAATTGCGGCCGGGCTACCCGGAGCAGCGCCCGGGCATCAGCTTCGCCCTCACGCCCGGCGGCGCCTGGGGCTACAGCGAAATGCCGACCCCGGCCTCGTCCAACCGCTTCGGCTCCGCCCTCGAGGGCATCGTCGCAATGCCGGTGGCAGGCGTAGGCAGCGGTTTCTTCGATCGGCCGATCCGGGTCTCTCTGGCCTCGGCCACCCCGGGGGCGGAGATCCGCTACACGCTGGATGGCACCGTGCCGACAGCTTCGACCGGCGCCGTCTACACTGCGCCGCTGGCGGTCCAGGGGACGGCCGCTCAGGCGGTGTTCATCCTTCGCGCGGGGGCGTTCAAGGAGGGGTATCTGCCCTCGCGGACGGCGACGTTCAGTTACCTGTTCCCGGAGGTGGTCCTGCGCCAACCCAGCCATCCGCAAGGATTCCCCGCCGCGTGGATCACGCGCAACGGCGGCACCGTCATTCCGGGGGACTACGCACTGGACCCGAGGATCCTGGACCGGCCCGAATACGCGGTCCGGGCCCGTCGTGCGCTCACCATCCTGCCCACTCTGTCGATCGTCCTGCCGGTGGACGACGTCTTCGGGCAGGTGAACGGCATCTACGCGAACCCTGGGGGCGTGGGGGTGGCCTGGGAACGGCCCTGCTCCGCGGAGTTCCTTTTTCCGGATGGCCGGGCCGGGGTGAAGGTGGATGCGGGTTTGCGGTTGCAGGGCGGCACGAGCCGGACCCCCTCCAAGACCTACAAGCACTCGCTCCGGCTCTTGTTCAAGGGCGACCACGGTCCCTCCAAGCTCGATTATCCGCTCTTTGAGGAAGGCGCCGTCCGGCGGTTCGACACGCTCGTTCTCGACGCCGGCCTCAACCTCGTGTGGAACCACCGGCAGGACGCGAACCAGCGGTTGCATGCCCAGTATGTGCGGGACCAGTTCGTGAGTGATTTGCAGCTCGCCATGGGATGGCCTGCGCCCCGGGGGCGGTTCTTTCACGTCTACCTCAATGGCCTTTACTGGGGACTCTACGATGTCCACGAGCGCCCCGACGCCTCCTTCGCGGCCGAGCACTTGGGTGGGGACAAGTCCGAGTACGACAGCCTCAAGAACACCACGGGATTCGAGGTGTTGGAAGGCACGGTGACGGCCTGGAACGCGATGATCGGCCTGGCCGACAGCCGGCTGGCGGATCCACTCCACTACGCGCGGCTCCAGGAGGCGATGGACGAGCCGAACTTCATCGACTACATGATTCTGAACTGCTGGGCCGGCAATACCGACTGGCCCCACCATAACTGGTACGTCGCCCGCCGCCAGATCGGCGACACCCGCTTCCGCTTCTTCAGTTGGGACGCCGAGCATGTGCTCAAGTCCGTCAACGAAAACCGCACTTCCGTCAATAACGCCTCGACCCCGGCTCAGCTCTACGACCAACTCCGCCTCCATAACGCCGAGTTCCGCCTCCGGTTCGCCGACCATGTCCACCGCCACTTCTTCAACGGCGGCCCGCTCGCCGTGGATCCGCAGAATCCGGACTGGGACCCGCACCACCCGGACCGGAACCGGCCTGCCGCCCGCTACCTGGCGCGGATCGCCGAGATCGACGACGCCATCGTGCTCGAGTCCGCGCGGTGGGGAGACACGGTCGATAATCCCCAGCGCCCAGGCCAGCCCTACGAACGCGACGTCGAGTGGCTGAACGAACTCAATTGGGTGCGCGAGGATTACCTCCCGGCGCGCTCCGGAATCGTCCTCAACCAGTTCCGCGGCATCGGACTCTACCCGGCCCTCGCCGCGCCCGCCTTGAGCTCGTCGGGGGGCGCCGTGCCCGCGGGGTTCCAGCTCGGCCTGAGCGCTCCCGCCGGCTCCATCCACTTCACCACCGACGGGTCGGATCCGCGCGTCCCGGGGACCGGAGCGGTGGCCCCGTCCGCGAGGACCTGGACCGGCTCGGCGCTGGTGTTGACGAACTCGATCCGCTTGCGGGCGCGGGCTCTCAACCAGGGCGTGTGGAGCGCGCTGACCGAGGCCGATTACGTCGTGGGTGGGCCCGTCCTGCCTTTGCGCATCACGGAGATCATGTATCGTCCAGCAGGCGGCGATCCCTACGAGTTTCTCGAGTTGCAGAACGTCGGCCCGGCCCCACTGGACGTGGGCGGGTACGCGGTGGAGGGGGTGGGCTATGCGTTTCCGCCAGACTCCACGCTCGCTCCGGGTCAAGTGGTCGTGCTCGCCAATGGCTCGAGCCCGATCGCCTTCGCGGCGCGTTATCCGGGAGTGGCGGTCTTCGGCTGGTTCGCGGGCTCCCTCTCCAACGGCGGCGAGACCCTGCGCCTCGTCGACGCGGCGGGTGGGACGGTGATGTCGGTCAGTTACGGCGATGGGGTTCTCTGGCCGGCGGCGGCCGACGGGGGCGGAGCCTCCCTCGAGGCGCGCGACCTGACGGCGGATCCCGACAGCCCCGCGGCGTGGCAGGCCAGTGCGGCCCCCGGGGGAACGCCCGGCGTGGCGGTTCAGCCGGCGGTCCGGCCGGGGGTGCGCCTCGGCGAAGTGATGGCCGCCAACCGGTCCGGGATCGTCCCGGGCGCGGCCGACGGGACGCACCCCGACTGGGTCGAAATCGTCAACCACGGCGCCGCCGAGGTTGACCTCGAGGGATGGAGCTTGAGCGACGGCGGCGACGCGCGCGAATTCGTCTTCCCCGCGGGACTGCGTTTGGCCCCCGGTGGGCGCGCGGTGGTGTTGTGCGACGGGATGCCCGCAGCCGGGCCGATGCACGCACGGTTCCAACTCGCGGATGAGGGAGAATCGCTGGCCTTGTTCGATGCGTTCACCAACCGGATCGACGTGGTCACCTTCGGCCCGCAAGCACCGGACGTATCGATCGTCCGCACCGAAGGCGGCTGGATCCCCGGAGATCCCTCGCCCGGCCGCGATGACAGCCCCTTGACCGCCGCACCGACGGAGCGCCTGTGCCTGAATGAATGGCTGGCGGACGCGCCGCCGGGCGGTCGCGACTGGATCGAGTTCTACAATCGCGACAGCCTCCATCCGGCTTCCCTGGAAGGGCTCTACCTGGCCAACCACGACACCGTCTTCCGCATCTCCGTGCCCACGGTGCTCGCCCCGCGCGGCTTTCTTCGGTTGTGGGCTGATGAAGCGCCCGGAGGTGACCAGGTCGACTTCAAGCTGGCGGCGGCCGGAGACCAACTGCGGCTGCTGGGCCCGGACGGTGGGGAATGGGAGCGGGTGACCGTCTCCCCGGGGCGGGCGGGTTGGAGCGAGGGCCGGTTCCCCGACGGGAGTGCCAGCGTGACGTGGTTGGGCGAATCCGGCACGCCCGGCTCCGCCAACCGCCTGGGCGCCGCGGCCGGCCTGCGCTTGAATGAGATCATGGCCCGAAACTCCACCGCCGTCCGGGGCTCGCAAGGTCAGTTCGCCGATTGGGTCGAACTGCACAACCCGTCGCTCGCCCCCGTGGACCTGACCGGGGTCAGTGTGGTTTCGACCCCGACCGACGAGCGCTGGTCGTTCCCGCCCGGGACCACTCTCGGTCCCGGGTCCTTCCTGGTGCTCTGGTGCGATCCCGGTCAGCCGGCGACATCGGCCGTGAACGGCGAATGGAACAGCGGGTTCGGCCTCGACGCCGAGGGCGGGGAGATCCAGCTACGCGCCGGCGGCGCGACTGTGCTCGATGCGCTCCGGTTCGGCCCGCAGGTGGCTAACCTGGCCATCGGCCTGACGGAATCGGGTTGGAACCTCCTGGCCCATCCCACCCCCGGGGGCCCCAACTCCGAACCCGCGCTCCTGGGCGATCCCATGTCCCTGAGGTTCAACGAATGGATGGCCGCCCCCGGGTCCGGTGATGATTGGTTCGAGCTCTTCAATCCATCCGCCCTGCCCGTCCTCCTCGACAGCCTCTGGCTCGGTAACGACCCCTCGATCCTTGGCCGCACCAACACGCAGCTCGGCCCGCTCGCCTTCGTGGGCCCTCGAGGGTTCGCCAGGTTCATCGCCGATGCCCACCCGGAAAACGGCCCCCACCACGTCAGGTTCCGACTCTCCGCCCTGGGCGAGGCCCTCACCCTCTACGCGACCGACCGCGGCTTGATCGACGAGGTCTACTTCGGACCGCAGGCGCCCGGCGAATCGGAAGGTCGACTTCCCGACGGCGGACCGGCATTCGCGCGATTTCCCGATACCAGCACGCCCGGGGCCGCCAATTACCTCCCGGCCGGGGTGGTCTTTAACGAAATCCTCGCGCACACCGATCCTCCGTGGGAGGATGCCATCGAGCTGTTCAACCCCGGGCCCGCCGCTCTCGATGTCAGCGGGTGGTTCTTGAGCGATTCAGCCGACCGCCTGCGCAAGTACCGCCTGCAGCCGGGAAGCGTGCTGGCTCCTGGCGGCTACCTCGTGGTTTACGAGATCCAGTTCGGCGGACCCGACGCGCTCGAGGCCTTCTCGCTGGATTCAGCCCGGGGCGACGAGTTGTGGCTCTCGGAAGCGAACGCGGACGGGACGTTGACCGGGCGACGATCCACCGCGCGTTTCGGCGCCTCCGCCAACGGGGTCGCCATCGGGCGCGTGCCCACCAGCGCGGGGGTCGATTTCGTCCCCCTCGACCACCCCACGTTCGGCGTGGAATCACCCGCCTCGGTGGACGCCTTCCGCACGGGCCGGGGCGCGCCCAACTCCGGCCCCAGGATCGGCCCCGTGGTCCTCAACGAAGTCCATTGCCAACCGCTGGCGCTCGAAGGCGGCATCCTGGTGGACCAGCCAGCCGATGAATTCGTCGAACTGGCCAACCCCACCGCGGACCCAATCCCGCTCTTCGATCCCGTCCATCCCACCAACACCTGGCGACTCCGGGGCGGAGTGGACTATGATCTCCCGGACGGTGTAACCCTGCCGGCACGGGGCTATCTGGTGATCGCCAATTTCGATCCGGAAAACGCGCCGGCCGCCGATGCGTTTCGGACCCGCTACGGGGTGCCCGCCGGGGTGCGGTTGGTGGGGCCCTGGCGCGGCCGGTTGGCCGACGAAGGCGAGCGATTGACCCTGCTCCGTCCGGACACCCCGCAGGTGGCGCCTGCACCCGATGCGGGCATGGTGCCTTATGTGACGGCCGACGAAGTGCACTACCGAACCGCTTGGCCGTGGCCGACAGAGGCCGTCGGAACCGGCCGCTCGCTCCAGCGACGGTCCCCCGGGGATTACGGCAACGACCCGGCCCATTGGCTGGTGGCCGCACCGACCCCAGGACGGGCCACGGTCGCCTCCACAGGCGCGGATTCTGACGGCGATGGCCTGCCCAACGATTGGGAATCGGCGCACGGCCTGAGGGCGGACGACCCGTCGGATGCAACTCTCGACCTCGATAGGGACGGGCTCAGCAACCTCGCCGAATTCCGCGCCGGGACGGATCCGCGGGACCCGGCGAGCGTCCTGCGCCTTCTCCCCGTCGAAGTGCGCGGAAGCGAACTGCAACTCTCCTTCCTCCGGGTTCCCGGACAACATTACAGCCTCCAGGCGGCGGATCGCCTGGACGCGGACGCCTGGGTAACGGTGCGGGAGATGGCGGCGGAGGACGAGGCGGCCTACGTGACCGTCATGGTACCTCTTGCGGCCCGGCCGCATCGGTTTTACCGGATGACGAGCACGAGGTAGGGCGTGTATTCAAGGCGATACTCGACTGACCGAGCAACGCCGCCGCCGGCCCGGTGCCGCTCCCGCCACAATCGGAAGTTACGTTTGCACAGACCCTAAGGGTCCACCGCTCCGTTGCTGTGCCGGATGAGAGTGCCGCGCACGATCACGTTGCCGTAGCCCCATGGCCCGTTGATTGGATTCCGGGACGTGATGTTGATGGCGCAGGGTGGAGACTGATTGTGCCGTTCCGAGCGATTGGACGCTCGCGATCTGAAGTGGCCCCGAAGTGGAGGACGAGGGATACGGAATGGGATACAATGGGCTTTACGATGCACGACTCTCATGCTGACAATTAGACAGTGCGCGTGCGTCCGACTTCCACCACGTCGATGCGTGACGGCCTGGCTACAGCGTCGATGGGATTCCACACGACGCACTGGACGGTGGTGTTGGCGGCGCAAGGGAAGGCCGGTCCGACGGCGCGTGAGGCGCTCGCCAGCCTGTGCTCCACGTATTGGTTTCCGCTCTATGCCTTTGTGCGCCGCCGGGGCGCGAGCCCGCACGAGGCCCAGGACTTGACGCAGGAGTTCTTCCGCCAGTTCTTGGAGCGGGACTCGCTCAGCCGAGTGCGTCCCGCGGGCGGCAAGTTCCGCTCCTTCCTCCTGGTCTGCCTGAAGAACTTCCTGGCCAACCAACACGAGCGCGCGCAAGCCAAACGAAGGGGAGGCGGCCACTCGCCCATCGCGTGGGACGCCGTGGACGCGGAGACGCGCTACCGGTTGGAACCCGCCGATCACCGGACTCCCGAATCCGAATATGAGCGGCATTGGGCGTTTGCCGTTCTGGAACGGGCGCTGAAGGAACTGGAGCGAGAGTACGCCGCCGGCGGGAGGCGGGAGATCTTCGAGGACTACCAAGGGTTTCTGCCCGGGGGGCGAGGGCAGTGTTCCCGGGCGGCCTTGGCGGCCAAGCGGGGGATCAGCGTCGGCGCGGTGGATGTGGGCGTCCACCGACTGAAGCGACGGCTCGGCGCCCTGTTACGCGAACAGGTGGCTCGCACGGTTTCTTCGGAGGCCGAGGTGGAGGACGAACTCCGCTGCTTGATCTCGCTCCTCTCGTGCTCAACGGGGTGATGTAAGATCTCGTCGCGTTTCCTTTGTTAAGGGATAGGCGTGAGCGTGGAACATTCATGCGCCGAATGCGGCGCCCCGATCCCCGCGAGGAGTCCGGGCGGCTTCTGTGGCGCCTGCCTGCTGGCCTTGGGGTTGGACTCATCGACCGAAGGTGACGCTGACGCGTCACCGGTTACACCCCCATCCCCGCCGTCCGCCGTTGAGCAAGCCGGGGACCGCGTGGGCCGTTACCGGCTGCTCCAGGAGATTGGGCACGGGGGGTGCGGTCTCGTCTACCTGGCGGAGCAGGAGGAACCGGTCCGCCGGCGGGTCGCGCTCAAGCTGATCAAGTTGGGCATGGACACCAGGCAGGTGGTCGCGCGCTTCGACGCCGAGCGGCAGGCCATGGCCTTGATGGACCATCCCAACATTGCCAAGGTCCTGGAGGCCGGAGCGACCGACACTGGCCGGCCCTACTTCGTGATGGAGTTGGTGGGGGGCGTCCAGATCACCGAGCATTGCGATCAGAACCATCTTGCCACGCACGAGCGGTTGCAGTTGTTCATTCAGGTCTGTCGCGCGATCCAGCACGCCCACCAAAAGGGCGTCATTCACCGGGACATCAAACCTTCCAATGTCCTGGTGGCCATTCATGACGGTCGGCCCACCCCCAAGATCATCGATTTCGGCATCGCCAAGGCGACCCAGGGGCGGCTGACGGACCACACGCTGTTTACAGCTTTTGACCAGTTCCTGGGGACGCCCGCCTACATGAGCCCGGAGCAGACGCAGTTGGGATCGCTGGACGTCGACACGCGCACGGACATCTACAGTCTCGGGGTCCTGCTCTACGAACTGCTCACAGGGCGGACGCCTTTTGACGCCAGGGAGCTGGTGGCCGCCGGATGGGATGAGGTGCGCCGCACCATCCGGGAGTCTGAACCCGATCGTCCTTCCGTCCGGTTGCGCAGGCTGACGAACCTGGAACTCACGGCGGCGGCCCGTGACCGCCGCTCCGACGCCCCCAAACTCGTTCACCTTGTCCGCGGAGATCTCGATTGGATTGTGATGAAGTGCCTGGAGAAGGACCGGGCGCGTCGCTATGAGACCGCCAACGGCCTGGCCATGGACGTCGAGCGCTACCTGAATCACGAACCGATCGTCGCCCGCCCGCCCAGCCGGTGGTATGAATTCCGAAAGACCGTCCGGCGGCACACCTTCGGCTTCGCCGCCACGGCCGCCATCATGCTGGTCCTGGCGGCGGCGGCCATGGTAAGCACGTGGCTGGCGGTTCGCACCAAGGAGGCCGAGCGGGAGCAATTCCGCCTCCGGGCCGAGGCCTTGGCTGCGCGGCGGGACGCCACCGAGAAGCTCTGGGATTCCTATTTGGCCGAAGCGCGCGCCCTTCGTCTGACCGGCCGGTCCGGACGGCGTTTCGACAGCCTGGACGCCCTGGGCAAGGCCGCGGCCATCCGCCCCACTCCCGCGCTGCGCAACGAAGCCATCAAGTGCCTCGCCTTGGCTGATGTGCGTTGGGTCGGAGGCATCGACCTCAGCCAGCCCCGTCGCATGGTGGGAGCCGATCCCATGTCCGGGCGCTACGCTGTCAGTGACCTCGCCGGCGGGGTAAGCATCAAGAGGGGCAAGGACGATGAGGAGGTCGGACGCCTGCCGAGCTTGGGGGCGCCGGTGTCCGGCGGCTTGGCGTTCAGTCAGGATGGAAGGTTCCTGGCCGGCGGCTATGCGGACGCTCGCTGGCGGATTTGGGACTGGATGGAAGGGAGGTTGGCCGCGGAGTTCCCCGCTCCTCCGGGCACCGCGGCCGCCTTCTTTCCGGACAGCCGCGGCATTGCCTTCACGGACTCCACCAACATCCTGTGGGTCGACCTGGACCGCGGGGGGGAGGTTAGGAGGTCGACCCTTGGCTATCAGGCTGCCGCGCGGACGCCGGGTTGGCTGCGGTTCGATCCCACGGGGCGCCGAATGGCCCTTTTCAGGCTCGAGTCGGAAACGAACGTGGTGATCCTCGATGCCAAATCCGGGGAGATCGAGAGGGTCTTGGCCCACGACAGCTTCGTGTTTGAACCAGCCTGGCATCCCGATGGAAGGCAGTTGGCGGTGGTTTGCGCCGATGGAACGCTCCACCTTTGGGATGCCACCGCCGGGCGACACCTCCGCTCCTGGCGCACCGAATCGAACATCAGTGTCGGGTTCAACCACCAGGGGAACATCCTCGTGTCTTCCGGGTGGGACGGCCAAACGCGATGGTGGGAGTTCCCCGGCGGCCGCCCCTTGGTCAGTATCGGCAAATCCGGGCATGTGCTCGGCTTCAGCCCGGATGATCGGCGTTTGACCTTGTCCCATTGGAGCGGGACCGGGTTGGAGCACCTCGAAACCGCTTCCGGCCAAGGGTTGCGCACCTTTCGGGACAACTGGGAACAGAAAGCGGCCACCGGAGGCAGGGCAGCTTTCGGCCCGACCGGGCGCCTCCTCGCCGGAGAAACGCCCGAGGGAATCGCCGTTTGGGACGCCGCAAGCGGACGAGAGGTGGCAACGCTCGCTGGAGAGGGAGTGGGAATCATCGGCTTGATCGGGTTCGAAGCGGACGAACGGGGCCTCATCCTCTCCGGTCCGAAAGGCCTGTTCCGTTGGGCCCTCTCGGATTCGCCGGCGACGGCCTCGACCGCCGTCATCCTCAATTCGGCCTGCGCCGATCCCGCCGGAGGGCGCACCGGAGGAGTCTCCGCGGACGGGAGGATCTGTGTCACCACGGGCGAGGACCGCTGCCAAATCTTCCGGACGGATACCTTTGCGCTTCTGGCCGAGACGGGCCCCCAGAAGGGTATGCGCTTCATCGCGGTGAGTCCGGACGGCGCCTTGATTGCCAGCGGCGCGTGGCATTATCCCGGCGTGCACGTGTGGAACGCCAGGACCGGGGCCTTGGTGCGAGCGCTGCCCGGGGACGAACAGCACGCCGACGGTTCCGCCATCGTGGAATTCACTCCCGACAGTCAGGAACTCGTCGTTTCTACGCCGGCGGAATTCTGCTTCTGGAGGATCGCCGACTGGTCCCTGGCCAGGCGCATCCCACAAGCACCCGGGAGTGATTTCGCGGGGAGGATGGCCTTTTCTCGCGATGGCAGGTTCTTCGCGGGCACCCACTCTCGCACGGTGGTTCGCCTTTACGACGCGGCCACCGGGAACACGCTGGCTGATCTCGAGACGCCCGACGCCGGTGTGATCACCGCGCTCTCGTTCAACCCCGACGGCACTCAGCTCGCCACCTCCGAGTCGCGCAACGCGCTGCGCGTTTGGGATTTGCGGTCTATCCGCGACCAGTTGGCCGAGATGGGATTGGACTGGGAGGCCCCTCCTTATCCCGCCAAACGCCCTGTTGCCGTGGGGACGTCCCCAACGGGAGATCGCTAACGCGGGTCCTGCCCACAAATCCAATGCAGAAGGAAGAGTGCGGAAGGCAGAATTCCAGCCCCCGACCCGGTTCTTGCTCTTACGCTCGCTCCGTCCCCCGCGCCTAGTAAGGTCTGCCCACGATTCCTGTTGTATGAGGTGAGCGTCGCTTGGTCGACGTTTCACACCGACTAAATGCGCAGCATGGAAATCAGGGCGTTTGGCATGCCCGAGTCTCAGCGCGGGACGTTCGCGCCTTCACGGTCGCCTTGCGCACGGGCGAGACGTGAGGGCGGTGCGAGGTCGAGGTTGGCGGCGCTCTGGCCGGTGGTTCTGCTCCTTCTCCCCACCTTTCAGCGCCTCTCGGCCCAGGAATCACCCGTGGTCCAGAACACCGGCTCCGGCCACACGCCCTTGTCCGAGGTCCAGACCATCAACGTCGCGGCCGGTCTCTTCGAACCCCGCCTGGCCTTCAACCTGGGCTTTGGCACCGCGGAAACCGTCCTCCCGGGAACGCTCCTGGACTCCTACACCGTCACCCTCCAGACCCCGGATCGTCTGGCCACGGCCGTCTATCTCACCGTGGATGCGGGCGGGCTTTCGCTCGCTCCCGGCACGCCTGGGGGCACTTCTGTCGATCCAAGTGAGGTCTCCCTGCTGGCCGTTCCTTATCCGGACCTGCAACCCGCCTTGCCCGCCCTTCAGGCCTACCAGGTGAGTCTGGCGATCCCGAGCCAGTTCCGAGGCACTCCGGTGCATGTCCACTTCGATCTGTTCGATAACCAGGACGCCCAGCCCTCGCAAGGTTGGTTCAGTCAGGTCCGGGTCGAGAGCGTCGCCGAGCCGCGACCGCTCGGCTTGCTACTCTTGGGCGGGGCCTTCTGGGGGCTGGCTCGGCGAGGCGGCACGCGCAGACAGTTCCAACCAACGGGTCCGAAAAAGCACCTTCCCGTTCGGCCTCGTCCCTCGTCCTCGTCCTCGACCTCGATCCGGGGCCTCCTCCCGTGCCTGCTCGCCGCCCTGTGGTGCCTCGCCCTCCCCACGACCGGCCAGGCCCAGCCACGGATCCTCACCTTGGACGGTGTTCGCGTCGCCTTCGAGGATATCTCGGCCGAGGCGGAGGCGCATTTCCGGTCCATGCGCTTCAACCGCGCCTTGAACCAGTGGAATGTCGAGGTGACGGTGAGCAACACGACTCCCACCCCCATCACCGGCCCGTTGCTGCTCCTGATCGAAAGCGCCGGCGGCGTGGGGAGTGTCCTCCAGCCCGACGGCATCGACCAGGGGCAACCTTACTTCGATCTGAGCACCGATTGGAGCGAGGGGGACCTCCCGTCTTTGGGAAGTTCCCGGGCGCGCACCCTAAGCCTCGGCTACCTCGAGGGCGGCTCGCCGCGGTTGGTCACTCGCGTGTTGCGGCGCCTCCCGACCGGTTCCTACGCGCTGGGTTTGACGCGTTCGCTCGACGGAATCGGCCACCCGCTACCAGGCGTGACCGTGAGGGAGACTGGCCCGAGTGGGGCCGCCACGCTCCTGACCGACGCGAACCTGGGTGTGGTCACCCTGGGCCAGGACCCTGGGCAACACGTTTGGAAGTTCTCCGCCGACGGATGCTTGCCCGTGTGGCGCCATCAGAACCTGGCACCCGCCAGCGTCGCCCTGATCCCCAACCCTCGGCTCGTGCCGCGCAACCGCAACCCGGTGTCCGTTACGCCGGGCGGCGGGGGCGTGGTAAGCAATGCGCTCGACACGATCAGCATCACCTTTGGAGGCGCGAGCTTCGCCGAAGCCACCGCGGTGACGCTCACCCCGCTGACGGCCCAAACCCTGCCAGCTTGGCTGCCCCTGGGTTGGAGCCCGCTCCAGGCCTTTTGGGTCGAATGGGAGGGCCATCTCAATGGAGCAGCACCGTTGCGCCTGTGGCCCTGGGGGCGCATCGAATTCGCCGAGAACGCCGTTCTCGCGAAGTGGAACCTCAACGCCACTCGATGGGAGGTGGCGCAGGCGGTCTCGGGCAACCGCCATGGGCCGGTCATCTTCAACCTGAGCGAATCCGGCGCCTATGCGCTGGTCGTGGCTGACACCGGCCTCTTCACCCCGCCCCCCCCTGGGGTGGGCCAACCGTTGCCGCCGAGCCTCCAGGCGATTCCAGACCTGGCGTCGTTGACCGCCTTGGGAACCGTCACGCCGCCGGCTAGCCCCGCCAGCCGGAACCCGGAGCTCGTCACCGCCACCGCCTCCGTCAGCGTTCGTCATGCCGCGCCACTCCCGAGCGGTCTGCTCCTTCGCTGCGAGGTGAGCGATGCCTATGAACTCAACTCGGGCGCCCGACTCACGCCTCCTCGCTATGAGGCCTTCGTAGCCGCCTACCAACGACCGGGCGACGACGACCCCACGACGCTGGAGGCGGCCTTCCCGATGCGGTCGCTTCTGCTCCTGGTTGAGGAACTCACCCGAGCTGCGGTCACGGCCGAAGTGCTCACGCCCGGGTCCTTCGAAGGCGGGGTATTCGATATGAACGGGGGCCGGGTGAGGAACGGCTCGATCCGCCTCCTGGCGAACGCGGGGGACCTCGCGCGCCCCCAGGCCGTCGAACTGCGGTCACTCGATCCGAACGATCTCCCGGGCCTGGTGCTGAGCCCGCAGGAGATTGTGGCGGCGTTTGAACTGCAAACGGAAGCGATGCCAGCCGGGAAGGCGTTCGTCCTCAGGCTTCCGGACCAGAATGCCAATGGGTTCTTCGTCCTGGCTCGGGTGCTGGCGCGGGACGGCTTGTACGGCCTCGAACCAGTGGAACGTTTCACCAGCGACGCGTCCGGCAGGCTCGCGAGCGCCGAGCCTGACAGTGGTGACAGGTTCGCAGGGGTCACCGGCGCGGGACAGTTCGTGCTGGCTCGGTTGCCGGCCGCGCAAGGGCTGATCCACGGTGTCGCACGTGATGCCCAGGGACGAGCGCAAGCCGACGTCCCGGTGCGGGTGGAGGGACAACCATGGCTGACCTTCTCGGCGGCGGACGGCCAATACCGGCTGCTGGCGCCCCAGGGTGAAGCCACCATAGCGGTCCTCGATCCCTCGGGAGGGCGCTCGAGCCTCTCCTCACTCGTGATCGCGGACCCCGCGAACGCCGTGGGCCTGGATGTAAGCACGGCGCCGGCCGGACCGCGCGTCCTGAAGATGACGCCCTCCGATGGCGCGACCAATGTAACTCGAGTGACGCAGATCGCGGTGGAGTTCAGCAAACCCGTCAATCCAGCCACGCTGCTGGCGGGCGGGGTGCGGCTGTTGGACCCAGACGACAAGCCTGTGGCCGGCGCGCTGTCCCTGAACCTCGCCCATACGATGGCCACGTTCCTGTCCACGGACGAACTCGCGCCGAATGTCACCTACCGCATCGAGGTCTCGACGCAGGTAACCGACCTCAGCGGTCTGGTCCTCGAAGGTCTCAACACGGCCCAATTCACCACGCAACCCGCGCCGCTCGATCGCGCGGGAGCGGCCCTGACGAGTTACGAACCGGTCCATGGACAGGCTGCGCTGGTCGGAACCCCGGGCACCGCCGAGGCCCATTCGCCAGTCATCCTCGTCAACGAAACCACCGGCCGCACGGCGACGATCCTCTCCCGGGCCGACGGCAGTTTCAGCCACGCGATCCCGGCGGAGGTGGACGACACGTTGAGCGCGGTGATGGTGAACCAGAACGGCACGCGCAACACCGTGGCGGTGAGCCGTCAAGTCTACGCCGACGGGAGCGTGGGTTTGTTCAAGGGCGGCGGCACGCTCGAAGTCACGAACGAGAACGGCGTCGCCCAGTTCACCATCGAACCCGGCGCCATCGATCAGAAGACCGTGTTCAAGGTGGAAGCGGTCTCACTGACCGACACGCGGGCCCTGCTTGGGAACGTCGAGCCGACCAACGGAATGGTGCTCGGCGGGTTCAAGTTGGCCAGCCGGCGGGGCAGCCCGCTGCGCCGCGCGATGGAGGTGAACTTCCCCATCAACCCGGCGCTTCTTCCCGGCGATCTCGATCCGGCCCAGGCGGCGTTCGGCTTGGCTGCCGCCCGGGTCATCGATGGCCAACAGGTCTTCGTGCTGGTCGATTCGATGGAATACGAGGCCGGACGGTTGGTCACCCATTCGCCCCCGTTCCGAGGCGTCCCGGACGTGGAAACCGATCAACTGCTGCTCCCCATGCTGGTCTTCCGGCAGCCGGCGATGGTCGTCTTCGGCCGCGTCTATTCGGCCCGGGTGGACGCGGCCCACAGGGAGATCAGCGGCACCGACAAGGATCTGCCAGGCGCCGTCATCCGGGCGGCCACGGGAGTGGGAGCAGGGGTGGCGGACTCACTCCTCGCGGGCGCAGTCTGCGCCGTGAGTGGAACCAACGGCCACTATAGCCTGCTGGCGGTCAAACCGACGCTCAGCGCCACGCACGCTCGCTTCCCGCGGCTGCGGGCGGAGCAATCCGTGCCGCAAAACAGCACCAACCTGCACGAAGTCAACCTCCGCTTCTCCATCCCGGACTCGGCCAAGGATATCCCTCCGGAACTCAGCGTGACCCATTTGCCGCGACGACAGGAACCGGGCCAGATCATCACCAACACCGTCGTCGCCCGGGGCGATAACACCGACGCGACCATCTTCAAGCCCGAGATCCGGTCGGTTGTCCCGCTGACTCCGGGGGAAGACGTCACCGCGGGCGAAATCGCGATCGCGGCGGACGGCCAACCCGAGCCGCTCGATCCACAGATTCCGTTCGCCTTCACCCAGCGCTTCACCATCACCAGCCCCAAGGCGGCCATCGTGGACTTGCTCTTCTCCGCGACGGACGGCAATGGCAACAAGACCGTCCTCCCCCATGCGGTCCAGTTCAGCGGACCCGATCCGGTGCTCCCTCCCGATCCCATTCCGGGAAGTGATTTCCTCGACCGAACGGGTCCGCGAGTCGAGCGCTCGGTCCCGGAGACGCCGGGCGGCACGCTGATGGCCGCGAGCCCGATCACCCTCAAGTTCGACGAACCCATTCGCACGAACATCCTGCAACGGCCGGCGGCCCTCACCATCGCCCCGCCTTGCCACGAACCGCTCCTTTCCTTGAGTGAAGATCAGACCGTCTTGACCCTCCGCTACCTGGACCTGCGGCCGGACACCGCCTACCGACTCACGCTCGGGGCGAGCTTCGTGGAGGATCTTTATGGCAACCCCATGGACCAGGATCCGTTGAAGCCTGGGGACGATGATTTCGTGCTCCGTTTCACGGCGGGCACTCTGCCTTCCGGTCCGCTGACCGATCCGAGTGCGCCTTCGGAAGACGAAGGGATGGGGGCCGTCGCCAACGGGCATTACGCCTATGTGCTCGAGCGGTCGGAGTTCGCGACTGGACGGCTGCTTGTCTACGATCTGCGCACGCCTCATGCCGCCCCCGTGGCGACGGTCGGCTTGACGGTGGTGCCTCGCGATCTCGTCCTCATCCCCCAGTATTCCTTCCATTACGCCCCCACCAACATCTACCTCGATCGGGTCAAACGAAAGCACGTCACCACCAACGACTTTCACGAGGTCTACACCAAAGACCTCCTCGTCGTGGTCGGAGGAATCGCCGGGCGCGCCTCCTCGTTCCGCGTCTACGACGTCTCTGATCCCACCCAGCCTTTTCTGCTGAGCGGAACTCTCCTGAGCGCGGGCGACTCCCTGGTGAGCGGTGTCCGCTGGCGTGCGCCGCGGCTTGGGCTTCTGGAGGTCGGATCACGGGACCGGGTCACCCAGATCGACCTCCAGGCGAATCTGATCGGGAGCCTGCTATTCGAGAGCCCGACCAATTTCCTGACCCTGGGGATGGGGCAACTGGGCCTCGACGATAACGTGGATGGGGATTACACGGATCCTGGCGATCGGGTCCCCCTGCCGCCGGGTTCTCTTTCTGAGCTCATCGGCAAGCAGGGCAGCCTGGGAATTGCGGACACCACCCAGCAGATCCGCGATGTTGCGCTCGAAGAACAGGGTGCCTTCGTCGGGGCGGTCGTCTTGAAGGGCTTCCGGATCGATGACGACGGCAAGCCCGACACCAACCGAGTCGTCGAGGCCGGCTACCGCACGATGCAGGACCGCACGACCCCGGTGCTGCTGGAGGATGGCTTCTTCCCGATCACCAATGGCACGCCGCGCCGGATCTTCACCATGTTCAAGCACCTGATCCGCGCCGGGACCAACACCGCCTATTACGACCTGGCCTTGATCTCCGTGAACAGCCCCCCCAACGAAGGCACCAACCATGTCCTGGTGCTGAACCTGACCAATCGCCTGGCCCCGTCCTTGCTCCTGGATATCCCGATCCCGAAGAGCCCGGGCTCGTCCAATCTCTTCTCGATGGCCCAACGCACTGACGGGACACTCCTCGTGGCTGGCGAAACCAATGCGTTCATTCTGGATCCCGATCGATTCGGCGCCGCCATGCTCGATTCGAACAAGGTGGGACATACGATCGTGGGGATGATCCCCGGCACCGGAGGAGACGCGCTGACCTTCAGTTCATCCGCCTCGGGCGTCGTCGTCAGCGGCCGCGTGCCCAAGCGGCCGGCCTATGTCGAAACGCCCCCGCTCATCGAGATCGTTACCTTCCCCGACGTCGACCCGTTCGTTCCCAAGGAATGGCTGGATACGCTCACACCGGACACGGTCGCCTCGAACGTCCTGAAACGCCTCGACGGACGGGAGCAGGCCGCGGCGTTGCGTTTGGCCCGATTCCGGAAAGAGGAGGGCTATTGCTTGTCGACGCTGGCCGACATCACCTCCAGCGGGGCGCGTAGCGTCCATTACTACGTTTTGGTTCGGACCCTGGGCGTCGATCCCGCCCGGGACTACATCGATTTGGCGCTCGAGAGCCTCAACTGGGCGGGCGCCCCGCTCAAGAAACGAGGCTTCCTCTTCCCTCCTGTTCACGCCTTCAGCCAGGGCACACTCGAGCCCTCCAAACTCGACCAAGTGCCGGATCCGGCCGAAGACGCACCGGTCCGAGCCTGCCGCGCCTGGCGCCTTTCCGACGATCCGGAAAGCCCGCTCTTCGACGTGTTTTTGTCCCGGCCCTTCGCCCTGGTGGGGGAGTCCCTCTCCCGAGAGGAACTCGACGAACTGGACAAGAAGCTCAGCCGCGACGTCCTCTGGAGCGGCCATTACCTGCGTGTCAGTATCGACCCAGCGGAAGGCGACACGCATCCCGCCCTCGAGCCCTTCGCCGGCCGCGTCGAGGATGGCCGCTACCATCCCGGCGTTTTCCTCACGCTGCCCAGCCTGCCGGGCGAGTTCCTCCAATCGCCCAATCCCATGCCTGTCCGGGGCGGCGCCACCGTCGGTCTGGCCGGGGGGTTCGTCGGCGCGCACAACAGTGAACTCATCGTCGACACCGTCGACCTGAACATTCCGGGACGGAGAATGCCGGTGTCGTTCGGACGGCATTACTCCGGTCAGGCCCTTCACCACGGCCCGTTCGGGCGCGGCTGGGACTTCACGTTCAACGAACGTCTGGTGGAACTCTCCCCGGATTTGATCGTGCCCGGCTTCACCAATCCCGTGGTGGTCCGCGCGCAGTTAAACGACAGCGAATACGCCACCAACCGCGACCTGGTTTTCCACAACGGTTCGGGGCGAGCCATGGTCTATAAGTGGTCGGGCACCAACCCGCCTCCCGAGGTCGCGGAGGACAAGCTCGCGGTCCAGTTGGGTTGGGCGCTCGCCAACCGGAAGCCACCGACCAACGTTTCGGACTACTACCTGCCGCCCCCAGGCCTCTTCTCGCCCCTCGTCAAATTCAGGGACGGCCGATTCGCCAGTCTCGACCCCGACGGAACCCAACATTGGTTCAACCAGGCGGGCCGTCTCATCAAGATATACGACCGTTGGGAAACCAACTCGATCGAACTCCATTACGGGAACGAAGGCGATCTCATCTCCATCCGGTCGGACGGCGGCACCCCCCGGAATCGGCTTCGCCTCGACATCGGGTATTTTCGCAACCCGAACTCGGGCCCTTATGCCCATGCCGACGTCATCACCAACCAACCCTCGCTGGCCGGACGGATCTGTCGCTTGCTCGACCATACCGGGAGGGAGGTGGCGTATGTCTACAAGAACGGTGACTTGGCGGAACGTCACGGCATCGAGGTCAAGACCCGGTCCTCCCCGAACGGCCTCGGCTTCCTGGGCCGCCACATCACGCGTTATACCTACAGCGACGCCTCCGATCCCGACCGGACCCGGAAGTCGTTAACAGGTATCCGCGGCCCGAATCGCGAGCAGGACATCGGCGGGGTCGACAAAACCCTCGAGGTCCAGGAGTGCGTCCCGGGCGGACGGGACATGGTCAAGCGGCTTTACGTCGGGGAGAAGATGCTGGTGACGTTCGGCCAAGCCCATCCCAACACGGCCAAGGCCTTGAGCGCGGCCTCCCCGGGCTCGACCGTCGTGGAGGGCCCCCCCACGGCAACCGCACACACCTCCGTCGCCTACGAGTTCGATCCGTTCGGGCGGCCTGCCCAGACGATCGTTTCGGATGCCGGCGCGAACCCGATTGTGACCGGCATGCTCTACGACACCAACGGCCTGGTTACTCGAATCACCTTCCCGGAGCTGAATACGCTGTCCCATGGATACGACACCAACAACCCCGCGCTCCGCTCACGGGCCAACCTGGTCAGCGTGAGCCGCGACCCCGGTCCCCGCGGCGGCTCACCCCTTGTTGCCGGTTTCAACTACCATCCTCTATTCAACCTCCCTTCCGGCGAACAACAGGACTTCCGGGGGAAAATCACCTTCATCACGCTCGCGTCGGACAACCGGTCGATCCTCGCCGTGGCCAAGGGCGGAGAGACCAATGCCACGAGGTACCAGGAGCATGGCCTGCTCAGCGCCCGGATCGATCCCGTCAACGCGCAAACCCGCTTCGAATATACGCCCGACGGTTTCCTTGCGACCAACGTCCTCGAGGACGCCACCGGCGCCGGCCCGCCGTTGGTGACGCGCTATGCCTACACCGGCCGACCGGGCCTGCGCGGCATGCCAAGTTCGATCATCGACCCCACCGGCGTCTCCACCACCCTGACCTACGACGAACTCGATCGCGTCATCGAGCGCAAGCGCGGCCCGGCCGCCGAAACCATGAGCTTCGACGGCGCGGGCAATGTCAACGAGACGACCACCGTCGTCGAGTCCTCGCGCCCTCCCAGGGTCGACCGCTTCCACTATGACAACTACGGACACCTCCTCTCGAATGTGGTCGAGACGGTCGAGGTGGGCGCGGGTTCTCAGCCGCTCCTGACTTCGTATGAATACGACCCGTTCTACCGCCTCCGGATGACCACGCTTCCCGGCGGCGAGCAGCAGGTCTCCCAATTCGACCACGCCGGCCGCGTCATCGCGTCCCTGCTGCAAACCAATGGAGCGACCGTTTACAAGTGGGAATACGCCTACGACAAGAACGGGAACCTGAAAACCAACACCTTCCACCACGCCGTCACCGCGATCACCTACGACGGCCATGATCGCCCGATCCTCTCCCTCTCGCCCGCCGGCGCCCAGAACGAGTTCTTCTACGACGCCCACGGCAACCTGCGCACCAACATCGTCACCGACTCCAAAGCCGGCGGACAGCTGCTCTCAAAAGTGGTGGTCGAGTACGACGATCTCGACCGCGCCGTGGTCGTTACCCGCGAGACCGAGGCCGGCCCGGCCGTCACCTCCATCGCCTACGACACCGCCGAACGCCGCGTCATCACCACCAGTCCCCTCGGGGCCATGGTCACCAACAAGATCGAGAAGGTCGGCCGAGAATGGAGTCAGCACGGACCGCTCGGCCGCTTCGACACCGCCCTCGATCCGCCCGGCCGCGAATGGGCGCGAACCTTCACCGACGGGATCGGATCGCGGCATACCAAAACGCACTTCAACGACCTCGGACACCCGGTCTCTTTCACGGATGCAAAGCAGCGGGTGACCACGATGGTCCCGGAGGTCGATGGGCGGATCATGCGGGTGACACTCCCCGGCGCCTCCTCCTCCTTCGAAGCCACCTATACCCAGGACGGGCTGCCGAAAACGGTGACGAAGCCCGAGCAGCAGACGCTGGTGGTCCAATACGACCCGCGACGGAACGCCACGCTCGAGGCTCCGCGGTTCCCGGGAGGCCCGCAGGGAACCACTTACAAATTCGACGCCGCCGGCCGCGTTTCGCAGGTCGAGGACGCCCTCCAGAAAGGCGACGGCTACCAGGATTACGACGAATACGGCCAACCCCGCGTGGTCCAAATCGCCCGCAACGCCCAAGTCGGTTTGAGCTACGATCCTCTGGGCCGCCTGGTCGGTATGGAGTTCTCCAGGAACTTCAGCGGAGGAGTGGACAAACCCCATTACGGTTTCGAGTACGATGCGCTGAACCGGATGACCAAAACCACCAACAACGTCGCCAGCCTCGAGATCGCTTACGGGAAGGAAGGTCTGCCCAAGTCAATCGGGATCCTCCAGTTCGATCTAAGCAGAGCGCTGCAACAGGACTTCGATCGCGAAGGCGGGCGCACGAACCTGACCTACTCCGATGGGCTCACCCAGGTCCGCTTCGAGCGCCACACCAGCGGCCTCCTCAAGTCTGTGCTCCCCAACACCGGCGATCCCGTCATAGAAAACGCCGAGTACAAGGCCGGAGCCCTCGTGACGCACCGATTCATGGGCCCTGGAGGACTTATCGAGTTGATCATCGACTACGACGAGAACCGCCGGGAAACCAATCGAATCTATCAGGTTCGCGGCTCGCCCCCACTGCGAATCGGAGTCGCCTACAGACGAAACGACCTCGGCCTGATCACCGAGCGCCACCTCGTTCACGCCGGCACGGTGGATTATTTCGACTACGACACCAGCCTGCGCCTGACCAATGCCTTGATCGGCGTCGCGAACCAAACGCCGGCCCCCGGAACCGTCCCGCCCGGCGCCTACGGGCGGACCTTCCAGTACAACGAACTGGATGTCATGACCGCGGCGGTCCTCCACAATCCGCACCAACTCTCCGTTCCCACCTTCGGCGGCACGGTCGGCAACAACTTCGATGCCAACTTGTTCGTCACCAGCGTGACCTATCCGGGCGCCACCCCAGTCACGGCTCCACGCGGCGTGGACGAGGCCGGCAACACGACAAGCAGCCGCGGTTTCATCAGTCCCCGCATCGCGGACGCCAGCCAGCTTTATCCAGGCGACGGATTCGAACCGATCCACGCTACGTACACTTACAATGAGCTGGATCAACTGGTGCGGGTGACACGCGATGACAATGTCACGATCGACAATGTCTACGGCCCCCACGGCCTGCGCATCCGGCGCACGGTCCGCGACGCCGACGGCGCGCTCCTCAGCGACTTCGAGTATGTCTACGACGGGATCAACCTCATCGAGATCCACGACTTCAAGCGGAGCCGAGCCGTTCACGCCCTCTTCTACTACGGCGACAACGGCGATGAACTCCTGGCCGGCGACATCTTCGACCCCACCACGCATCGTCTCGAGCGCTACTACTACCTGACCGACAGCCTCGGCTCGCCCATGGCCATCGTCGACGCCGCCGGCCGCGTCCAGGAGTACTACCTCTACGACGCCTGGGGCGAGGCCACCATCCGACCGGACGGTGCCGGCCTCACCCCGGGCGCCATCGGCATCCACACCCGCAGCGCCGTCGGGTCCCCCTTCCTGTTCCAAGGCCAAATCTACGACGAAGACGCCGGCCTCATCTACATGCGCGCCCGCTTCTACGACCCCGCCCTGGGCGTTTTTCTACAACGCGATCCAATGGGGTATGAGGATAGTGGGAATCAGTATGCGGGGTTGGGTGGTAACCCACTCAATCATAGGGATCCGCTCGGTTCCGCTGTGGAGGACGAGGCTCAGTTATCATGGTTTGCGGGACGGTTTGGTGGTACGCCAGCCGTCGCTGGGAGCAAGATGCATCAGTTGCTATTGCCGGTTCTGCGACAACGGATCGAGGAAGAAACCGGGGGTCACTTTTGGGCAGCGATCGAAGAGAAGACGATCGCAGGGGGCTCAACGACGCGAGGTAGCCTGGCGCCGGGGGAAATCGATCTTTCGATTGGTTCAGGGGGAAGACCAGTGAACATCTATGATCTTAAACCATGGGGCACGTCGCTGAAAGGTGATTACCAGAATCAACTGTTCAACTATGTGATCCGGTCCGCTCGCCCTCTAGCGAGCACCAGAGGTACTCTCCTCCAAGAATTCCCAAACGTTCTCCGTCCGGCAACGGTTCAACATGGCGCGTGGAACATGGAGGTCAACTTTCGCCTCCCGATAAGCACCAAGACAGGCACGATTGTGTCGGGCTTCGTTGAGTACAAGATTTCTTCCATCGCCCCCTCCAAAGCAATGCTCGACTCGATGTTCTCCAGTATTCGGAGGCAATCGTCACTTAGCTGGCAGATTCGATCGCTTGGCATGTCCATAGTGGGTGGTGCAACTAGCTGGGCGAGAAGCGGGTACCAGGCCTTCTCGTCGTTGATCCCCGGCGTTAACGAACTCCGAGCCATGGGGCTTGGAAGCGCTGCGGCTGGGGCCGGATTCTTGACGACGACCTACCTGCCATATCGGGCAGGAGTCCTGGCTAGAGGCGTCGCGCAAGTCGGAGAGGCTACCTTCGGTGCCTTGGTTACACCAATCGAACTCGGTGCCGCAGGCTCGGCGACAGTCACAGGAGCGGCGGCGATCGCAGCAGCCGGGGCTTGGGGTTGGGCGATTGAAGATACCCGCCGCGCGCTTCGAGGTCAGAGGACGATGACGGACATTGCCGTTGATGACTGGGAGAAACAAGGATTCGAACAAACGATGAGGGCTCTTTGGTGGCACATATCCAACTAGGCATTATGGGACGCGGTCGTCGTCACTCGCCAGGTGAGAATCGCCCATGGCGGCGTATCGACACAGTCCATGATTGTGCAGATGGACGATGCGGTTTGTGTATTACTGATACTCCCGAAGTCAGGCCGAGAAAGAGCGTTCGCGGGCCTTCGTTTCGAGCGCGCCGGTTGGAGGGGCAACCGGGACAGGCTTTGGCACTGCCGTGGATAAACATTACGGGAGCATTTCAGTTGGACGGGATTCGGTTAACGGATGCGGCAACCGTCATCGGCACACCTTTCCAAACCGTTCACGAGAGGCAAATGTTCCGGGAAACAGGGCCGGACGTATTGCCGAGTTGTCAGCAGCCAACGACGCGGGAGGCCCATCCGCGGGAAGTGGCGTGGGCTGGGACAGGGCTGGGCGTTGGGGATCCAAAGCGGCGCGGCGGCGCCGCACTCCAAGACCTGACGGTCGATCGAGGGGCTGAACGTGCGCGGAGCGTCGGGGAGTGCGGTGGTGCTCCACCGCTTTGGACCGAGGCCATGATCGACACTCAGTCGCTTCCCGGCGAAAGCCAGCAACAGCCCGATGCACGAAACAGCGAGACGCACCTCAAACCGTCTGGCCTTCCTCCTGCGCAGACCTCGGTCCCCTGTTTACCTCGATTCCTCGGTGATGGCTCCACGAGTGGCACGAACGCTTCCATCGCCAGCGGCGCGTACCTCGAAGTGATCCTCTGTGGTCCGGCGTTTGCGGCATGGCGGTTGGTGGATGCGGTAACCGGGGCCACTCGATTTGATGGCTCTCCTTCCAGCGTGCCGATGCACCTGGTGGACAAGGTGCGGATCCCTTCGGTGACGGATTGGCTCTCGGCAACGCGGGGGAGCGGCAGGCGAAAGGGAGATCCCTGCCGCTCAGATCAGGTCGATGGGTTTGTAAACGGTCAGATTGGGGATGCGGTCGAACGAAGAATCGCCGGTAGCTATGGTGGGCAGGTTCGCCCGCAACGCGGCGGCCAAGTGCAGAGAGTCATTGGTGAGCAGGCAGTGACGTTGCTGGAGCTCAAGCGCCGAATGGAAATCGGCAGCGTCCAGAGGAAGAATGGTCAGGTCGCCCGCCAGGAGGTCTTCTACATCGCGTCGGTATTGGCTGAGCTGTTGCAGCAAAGGGGTGTTCTGGCTCAGTGCCTTGGCGGGATTGGAGGCGATGAGTCCCAGGCTCTGCGCCTCCTGCATCATGCGACGATGACAGAACTCTGCTACGGCGATGGCAGTCAGGAAGCCGCGGATCTCATGTGCGGCGCACCGAGCCAGGAGTCGCTGGCATTGGACCGAAGAACCCCGGCGAGCGTAAATGAGGATATTCGCATCAAGGAGCACCGCCGAGTTCGCTGGGATGTTCTCCAGACTCATTGCTCCCAGAAGTCCGCCGACATGCTTGCCTGGAACTGCTCCGCTGTGAGTGGAAGATCGGGTTGGGAAAGGAACCGCCGCAGGCCTGCCTCTGGAGAGCAGGTTGGGGCAGCGGCGTTGGGATCGCTTGCTTCAAGAATCGTCAACAGGGCGCGGGCCTTGGCGGGAAGCGCTTCGGCCGGTTGGGCGCTGACCCGGCCGTGGTCCAATTCAACCTCAACCGTTCGATAGGTCATGATTGCACCTTACCCAACCTTCGTCGCGAAGCAAGTCCGCCGGGTGACATGGCCGGGCGCATCGCCGCGAGGTCGGCAGCCTGCGACGTTGGGGGCCCTGCAGCGGGAAGCGGCGTGGGTTGGGACAGGGCTGGGCGTTGGGGATCCAAAGCGGCGCGGCGGCGCCGCACTCCAAGACCTGACGGCCGATCGAGGGGCTGAACTTGCGCGGAGCGTCCTGGAGTGCGGTGGTGCTCCACCGCTTTGGGCCGAGGCCATGATAGACACGCAGTCGCTTCCCGGCAAAAGCCACCAACAACTCGGAGTGCGATGGTACCCGCACGCTCCAAGCCACCCAACGGCTGTGAAGGCAGGGAACGGGGTTGCTGTATGATCGAGACGATCCGATGCAGGCGTTGGATTAGGTATCCGAGCAGTGCCTGGCTGGTCGCTTGGCTGCTTTTCCTGGCGCTCGACTTCGCGCGGGCCGCCCAACCGCTCACCACCCTGCAGTACCAAATCCTCGGCACCCAACTGCAGGTTAGTCCGGTGGCGGTGTCTGTCCCTAAAGGAATCGCGGGGTCGGTCCTCGCTCAGCTTGCGGCGGCGGATGGCTCGACGACCAGCGTGGACGCTTCGATCGCCAGCGGCGCTTACCTCGAAGCCATCCTGCGCGGGCCGGCCTTTCCGGCGCGGCGGTTGGTGGGGCAGCCGGGGCAGGCTTTGGTGCTGCCGCCGATCAATCTGACGGGGGAGTACCAGTTGGCTGGGATTCGACTGGTGGACGCGGCGACGGGGGCGACGCGGCTCGAGGGCTCGCCTTCCAGCGTGCCGGTGCATGTGTTTGATCAGGTGCTGGTGTCGACGGTCACCTCACGGCCGCTCAGCATGGACGAAATAACCGAGCGCGGGATCGTGATCGACGCGAACAACTTCCGTGCGGTGGAGTTCGAGGTGGGCTTCGTCCTCGATGGCCAGACCATCCCGGTGAAGCTGGCGGTGGTGGCGCCGGACTTCACTCAGTCGACGGAAGTGATCCCGGCCGGTGAGATGTTCTCGCGGTTGGTGGAGGCGCGCCTGGTCAACGACCAACTTTCCCAGCAGCTCGCCGAGAGCGCCGAGTTTCCGGCGGCGCTCCGTCGGCCCGGGCTGAACATCCAGGTCAAGGCGGCGAACTTCCAGATTTCGGCAGGCGGGGAGGTCAATCTCAACCTCAAGATCCCACCCATCCCGGCCTTGATGATCATCCCGGGTAACATCGGTTACCTGAACCAGTTCTTCAGCGTCCAGATCTTCACCGAGAACGCTTCGCCCCTCGGATCCGCGCTGAGCGTATCGGACCTGACGGCGAGGCTGAATCTGCCTCCCGGGCGGGATGGGATCCTGAGCACAAACTACACGACGCCCGGCGACGACCCGTTGCGCTTCGCGCGGGTCGGGTCCCAGGCGGAGACCCACGACACACGGCAACTCTTCGGACCGCCCCCGGCGTCGGCGGCGCGGCTTTATCCCGGCCAGAGCGCGAGCGCCGAGTTCCTGGTCGAAGGTCTGCAGGAAGGGCTCCACGTGCTCGACCTCGATCTCGATGCGAACCTTCACGGTCTTGCCGCCGGCCCGGTGCGGATCACCGGCAAGGCGGCGGGTTCGGTCCTGGTGCGGAACCCCAAGTTCTCGCTCGCCTTTTCGCATCCGAAGACCATTCGCAGCGGCGAGCCTTACACGGCCTACGTGACCGTGCTGAACACCGGGAGCGACGTCGCCAACCTGGTCAGTATCACCCTGCGCGGCGCCAGCATCAGCGGCGGAACGCTCCTGCCGCCCGGGGCGCCGGAGCAAGTGGACCTCGGGAGCATCGCCCCGGGACAAAGCGCCACCGCGAGCTTCCGCATCATGGCGCAACGCACGGGCTCGATCCAGTTCTCCAACCTGACCACGGGCGAGAATAGCGTGCAGGGCCGATTCAACCTGACACTGGGGATCGACGAGCGCGGGGTCGAGCTTTCTCCGGACACCATCGGGTTTCCCGATTTCGTGTCCTATCTCCCATCCAGCGTCATGGACGCCGCGAATCGGGTCTTGGGTCAGGCGTTGAGTGCGGCGACGGCGCCGCTGTTGCCGCCGGGCGTCAAACCGGTTTCGCGCGCGACCATCACGCGGCGCGTGCTCGAGTTGGCCGAGGCGGGACAACGGATCAAGTACACCGACCCGACGAACCGCGTGCTCATCGATCTCGGGCTCGACTGGCAGGGCGGCCGGATCGCCGATGACCTGGTCAGACAACAGATCCGGGTCGGGGACGAGTTTCTGACGGAGGCCTCCAGGGGGCCGGTCGTTGATGAGGGGTTTGATCAGATCCTTCAGTCCACCGAGGCCGGTCGGCAATTCCGCGCCGCCCTCCTCGAGGCCGCCGAGAACTCGGATCCAAGCGCCGGTGATGACACGGCCCGCCTGGTGTCGGGGGCGCCGGATCTGGCCGGTCGCGGAGAGCCGTGGTTGTTGGCCAGCAGCGGCGATTCCGCCCTCGAAACGCAGGGAAGCGGCGCGACCGGCTCCGCCACCGTCGAGCGGAGCGATCTGGCGGGTGCGACGGTCTATCCCGGACAACGCGGCAATTGGCTGGTCGTGCATGCCGGATCGAGCGCGGTCCTGTGGAAGGCGGCGTCCGCCGTGGCGCGCGCCGACCTCGCGGTGGTCCTCCTCGGGACCGACGGGACGGGGACGCGTTGGGGTTGGACGATGCGGAATCTGCCCGCCGGCGCCGGTCTCCGCTTCGACCCGGCCGCGCCGACGTCAGGGCTGGCGCGTGACGACGATGGCGATGGTGTGCCGGAGGAATTCGTGGTTGCGACCGAGGAACCAGTGCGCGAGCGGCCGCCGGAGATCCGGAACGTCGTGCAGGACACGGATGTGGTGCTGTCCCGGCCGGATCCGCATTGCACGGCGGGCCCGGCCAGGAATTACGGGCACGTGTTGGGGATCCTGTTCTCGAAGCCCATGGTGCAGGCGCGCGTCTCGGTTCCCACGGCTTACCAACTGGACAACGGCACCCACGCCAGTCACATCCAGGTCCAGCCCGGCGGTCGCATCGCCTTGGTGAGTCTGCGCGAAGGCGTGAGCGCCCTGCGCCAGCGCTTCCTCACCGTCAGCGGCATCACGGATGCCCGAGGGAACCCCGTCGTGCCCGCGCCTGAGAAGATCGAGACGGATTTCCACGACGGCGTGCAGGTGGAGGGGAAAGTGCTGCGGGCGGACGGCACACCGGCGGCCGGCGTGCCGGTCACCATCACCATGAACGACCTGCGCCAGGATCCGAGCGACTGTCCCCTGATCGCCACGCGCATCGCGCAGAAATACACCGATGCCGACGGGTTGTTCGACTTTGATTTCGTCCTGGCCGGCGTGCCCTTCACCATCGCCGCGCTGGACACGGGCGGCCTGTCCGTCGAAGCGATCCGGACCATCCTCGATTCCACGGTGGGCGACCGATTTGCGGCGGAGAAACTGGCCGCCTTGGCCGCCGCCACCAACGCCCTGGCCGCACTCGGGGTGGGGACGCTGACCCAGGCGACGCGCATGGTGGAAGGGCTGGACCGCGCGGTCTGGCAGGATCAAATCGAGTATGAGGGCGCGCGGATGGGGCAGAAGATCGTGGTGGGCCTGCGCTTTCGGGGCCGGGCCGTTGTGACGGGCACGGTTTTCCAGTCCGACGGCCTCACGCCCGTCGCCGAGGCCGCCGTCAACCTGTTTCCCGCGCCCGATTCCCGAGAGCAGGGTCGCGGGATGTTCACGGACCGAAGCGGGCGGTTCGAGTTTAACGGGGTGCCGCTGGGCCCGTTCACAATCCGGGTGCAGACCCGTGAGCGGCACTTCCGAACCATCGCAGGCAACCTCATCGAGGTGGGGACCACGAATGATCTCGCGATCGTGCTGACGGCGCCGGAGGTCCATGAACTCGAGCGCTCCTCGTTGCGGGGCCGCGTGGTGGACGCGGATGGCGTCACCGGCCATGCGCAGGCCCGAGTCTACATCAGCCAGGGCACAGCCAGTGTGATCGCGGCGTCCACGGCGGGTAACGACGGCTACTGGCAAGTCGACGACATCCCCACGGGTTGGGTGGATGTCCAAGCCGTTTCCCGGGATGGGCGGCATCGCGCCCAGGGAAGGGCGGATGTAATCTCCAGCGCGACCGCGTTCGTCCTCACGACCCTGAGCGGCACCGGCGATGTGGTGGGGCGCGTCGAGATGAGCGATGGCAGGCCCGCCACAAACGCGCTGGTGGCGGGCGGCTTGACGCTAGTCCGCACCGACGGGAACGGGCTCTTCCGCTTGACCGGCGTGCCTCAAGGACCGACGCGCATCGCCGCGGGCTTGGAAGCGGCCGACGCCCCCGGCGGTTTCCCCCGCGTCGCCCACGCCACCGTCACCGTCCTGCCCGGGGTGGAGATTGGCGCGGTGCTGCGATTCCCGGCGGCGGGTCGCATCATTGGTCAGGTGGTCGATGCCTACGGGGACCCGGTCACCCATCAGAACGTGGCCATTCCCTTGCCCGGCGCCGGGGGTTTCGCCTGGGCGAAACTCGATGCGAACGGGCGGTTCGAGTTTCCCAACCTGCCGCCGGGCGACTACATCGTCAGCGCGCCGGCGCCTCCGGTCTCGGAGGAGGACGTGGAGCGAATCCTCGAGGAGGCGGCCGGGGGATCGGCGGACCAAATCGCCGCGGCGCTCCGGCAGGCCGTGACCGTCATCAACCGAGTCGTGGCGCGCCGCCTGGGCGACGCGCCCACCCTGACGCCGGGTTCCTTTGGTTGGACGACGGTTAGCCTGCGGTCCGACGGCGAGACGGCGAGCGCCGACATCCAGTATTCCCCCGAGGGCCAGGTCCGCGGAACCGTTCTCAATCACCAAGGAGTCCCCATTGGCGCCTCCGTCCGCCTCACGGGTCCCGGCCTGGACAACGCGGGGGCTCCCGCCACGGTGATCCTGGGGAACGCGACCTCCGATCCGGCGCTCGGGACGTTCGCGTTCCCGCGGTTGCCTCGGGGCGCCTGGGCCCTGCAAGCGGCGTCTCCCTTCTACCCGTCGGTGCTGGTCGTCAACGGATTCACTCTGGACGGCCAACTCGACCTCACCAACGTCGTTCTGCGGTTCCCACCCCAGGCCGAATCCAACGGAAGGTTGGTCGGGCAGGTCCTCTTGCCCGACGGATCGCCGGCCGGAGCCGGGGTCCGAGTGAAGATCAGCTTCGGTTCGGACTACGTGATCACGACCGACACGAATGGGGTGTTTGACACCCAATTCAAGCTCCCTGCCAGGAGCTACAGCGTGGAGGCGCACGATGAACTGACCGGGTTGCGCGGCCAATCCCGCGTCGTCGTGCAAGCCGGCATCACCAACGCCACCACGGTTCCGCTGCTCGGCAAGGGCGCCGCGGAACTCACCGTCTATCAGGCCGGCGGCGCCCCGGCGGCCAACGCGTCCGTCCAGGCGTCGTTGTCCACCTTCCCGTTCGGGACGTTCGAGCAAACCACCGATGGCAACGGACGGGTCTTCTTCGACAACCTGTTCGCGGGTCGCTACGGATTGGCGGTCAATTTCATCACGGCCGGCGGACACCTCGAAGGCGCCGTCGGCATCCTGGTCGAAGCCGGGAGCACGAACGCGGCCACCGTGACCCTGGGGCCCACCGGGACCATTCGAGGCGTTTTCCGGAAGCGAAACGACGGAACGCCGGTGGAAAACGCGAGGGTGACCCTGGGTTCCTCCGGCGTGGCCACCACGGACCATCGTGGCGCCTTCGAGGTGAGTGGTTTGAGCCTCGGACCCTACAAGATCGTGGCTCGCGAACCCGTCTCGGGGCGGGCCGCCTTGGCTTCCGCGACGCTGTCCTTCGACGGGCAGGTGGCCGACGTGGCGCTCACCGAGTTGGCGCAGGGAGATCTCCAAGGGACGGTGTTTCAGAGCGGCGAATCAGGCCCTATTGCCGGGGCCACGGTGACGCTCGGTCAGGATCCGAGCTTGGGGCCCGCGATGACGATCACGACTGGACCCGACGGCGCGTACCGTTTCCCGGCGGCGGTTCCGGGGTCCTTCACCCTCACGGCCAGCAAGGGCTACGAGGACGGCGGATTCTACCATCGCACGGTGCGTGGAACGTATCCAGCCGACGCCAGGACCTTGACGGTCGACGTGACGCTGCCGGCCCGCGTCGTGTACGGGCGGGTCGTGGTGCGGGTCTGCGAGCCTGACGGCTCGACTCCGGCCACCAGCGCGCTCGTGAACTCGATCCACTCCACGGACGAGCTGGGACAAGTCGTGTTCGACGCCTTGCCGCTCGGCACCCAGATCTTCCAGGCCCGGTCCACGCTGCCCGGGCAGACCAGCAGCGCGGGCAAGGCCACGGTCGTTCTCACCACCATCCAAACCAACATCACAAGCGTGATCACATTGAGCGGCGTCGGCCGGGTCCATGGGCGCGTCGTGCGGGCCGACGGCCTCACTCCCGAGCCCGGGGCCGAGGTCAAAGCCGAAGGAAGGGCTTTCGACATCGTGAGAAACGCGCGGACCTTCACCGACGCCAACGGAGAGTTTGACTTCGACAATCTGCCCATCGCTCCGGTTGGCCTCACCGTCGTCTCGGGTCCGCTGGCCAGCTCTGGCTCGACCACGCTCTCGGCCAACGGACAGACGGCGGAGGTGGTCTTGCGGTTGGACGGCAGCGGATCCGTCCTGGGCCGATTGCTGCGGGCCGATGGAATGACCGTGGCGCCGAATGTCCCCGTCGTTCTGAGGTTCGACGCGCCCAGCGGCCTGGACGGAATCGCGACCGTTTTCACGGACGACGAGGGGACGTTCCGGTTTGATTCGATTCCGGTGGGCACAAACGAGCTGGTGGCAACGGCCCCGGAATTCAACGGCCTCGCCAAGGTGCGCTCGGCGATCAGCTCGGATGGTCAGGCGCTGGACCTCGGGGACATACTCATGAGCGAAGCGTGGCCGGTGGTGATCGCGATCGACCCGGAGACCGGCGCCCAGGAGGTCGGCACCACGGCCCAGGTCCATATCACGTTCAGCGAACCCATCGCGACGAACTCGATCAGCGGCGGCGGGATCTACTTGCGCGGCCCGGAGAGCGCGGTGGCGTGCAACCTCGATTGGGATCCGCCTCTTCCAGGCGAGAACGGCACCCGGGTGGTCCACCTCAGACCGCACCTCCCCCTGCAGAGTCACGTGACGTATCGCGTTTTTGTCCTGTCGGGAACGACCACCGATGGCTTGGGAAGGCCCATCGGGCAAGGTCCGGTGAGCTTGGTGGATCGGCCCCTGCCGACGCCGTTCTCGAGCAGTTTCTCGACGCGCGATGGCCTCCCGCCAGCCTTGGTTTCGATCGCCCCCGAGCCCGGCTCCGAACAGGTCGATCCCGTCGTGGTGGCGCGGCTCACTTTCAGCGAGCCCCTTTCATTCGATGGGCTCTCGGTGACCCTCGAGGGTCCGGGCGGCGCGGTGGCTGGCACCACCGCGTTGACTCTGAACGGAACCGTCCTCACGTTCACGCCCAAGCAAGCGTTGGCGGTCAACGGCACCTTCACTCTGCGGGTGAACGGCGCGAGAGATTTGGTCGGCAACCCCGTGGCCAACCTCCCCATCGTCTCCTCGTTCAACACCAAGGACACCCGGGGACCGGTCCTCTCGGCCCTGCGGTTGGTTCGTCCTCCGACTGCCGTGGCGGGCGCCCCCGCCCTGCTCGAAGCCCAGCTCGCATCGGCCGAGGACGGTGTTGTCGTGCGCTTTTCGGGCAACCTGAACCCGCTCGGCGTGGCGACGAGTTCGCCCTTTCAGATTCCTGTGACCCTGCCCTTGAGCGGTCCGATCGCTTACCGGGCGATTGCCATCGATCGGTTTGGCAACGAAGGAGCACTCGCCGAGTTCGCCCCCACCTTGGTGCCGAACCAACCGCCGGTGGTCAGTCTCGTGCGCGACACTCCGGCGGACGAGGTCCTGCCTTCCGGGCAGGACTTCTCCGTCCTCGCCACGGCCACAGATGATGTCGGCGTCGCCGACATTGCCCTGGTGGCTTCAGGGGCGTTGGAGTCGAGCACCGACGTCGCGGGGGACGCTCACGCCCCCGTCGCCTTTACGGTTCCGGCCAGCGCGCGGACCGGCGAAACGCTGATAGTCGCGGCCCGGGCCACTGACCTCCTGGGTGAAGTCTCCACCGTGGCGACGCTGAACTACCGCATCGTGGACGGAACAGAACCGTCGTTGGCCATCCTCAGCCCAGCCGAGGGCGCGTCGTTGAATGCCGCGGCTCCTCTGGAGATCGTATCGACCGTGGCCGACAACAGCGCCAACCTGCAACTGATCCTGACCCTGAGCGGGGCCCTGGTCCAGACGCAGGAAGTCTCCTTGGCCCTGAGCCCTGGAGAAGTCGCGACTAACACGTTCACCGCCTCACTGGCCAATGTCCCTCGGAACGGCGCGGCGCTGACGGCCTCGTTGCGGGCCGTGGACGAGGCGGGCAACAGCCGCACCGTAACCCGTAACCTCCTGATCCCCGACACCCAGCCGCCGCGACTGCTCACGCTGTCGCCGACCAACGGCGCGCCTCGCCAATCGCTGTGGCTCAACTCCATGAGCTTCCGATTCGACGAAGCGCTCGCGGTGGCAACGGTCTCCTCGAACACGGTGCAACTTACGAACGCCGCCGGTTCGCTTGCGCCCCACCGCGTCCTCTCCGGTGGCATCGGCCTCGTCCAAGTCCTACCCACCGCGCTGCCCCTGCTGCCCGGCGTGGTCTACACCAACGTCCTGAGCCCGGAATTGGCCGATGCCGCTGGGAACGGTTGGGTTGATCAGGACGGCCACGCCCCGCCGCCGGAAGGGCAAGGCTTCACCTTCACCACCGCGGCAATCCTTGAAACGACACCCGCCGAACACACGCCGGTCATTGCCGGCCAGACCCTGAACCTTCGGGTGGACTTTGAACCAGGTTTGGGGGCGACAGCCTTTGGCTTTTCTCTAAATGCCCAACCGCCCGTGACGGTGAATGTGTCCCCGGACGCCACCAGCGCGACCACGACTCTGACCCTGCGCAACGACGAGACGCTGGGCGTCGTTCATATCTCGGCCCAACGATTCGGCCAATCGCCCTCCGCCCTGCCCGATATCACCCTCGATGTGCGGCCGTTCGACGGCGACGAAGACGGCGACGGCCTGCCCAACGGTTATGAAATCGCCCACCACCTCGACCCATTCGCCCCCGACGCGAATCTCGATCCCGACCACGATGATCTGACGAGCCGACAGGAATTCCTGCTTGGCACCAACCCGAACCAGGTGGACACGGACGATGACGGCCTGACCGACGGACAGGAGGTGGCGTTGGGGGGCTGCCTCGATCCGTTGAACTCCGATTCCGACGGCGATGGGTTGCCCGATGGCCAGGATCCCGCGCCCTGCTTCGTCGGCGCGGGTGTGGTGATCGAAGTGCCGGCGGAGATCTCGGTAGTCGAAGGCGCCTTCACCAGCCTGGTCGTGCGCGCGGTTTCGGACCTCGGACCGGTAGCGCGCTTCGAATTCGACTCCGCGAACCCCGCGCCGCTGTTCGCTCGGTTGGAGAGCCAGGAATTCGCGAATACCACGACCAACGGCACGGCCTCCGCGACCTTGGGGCTCGCCCCAACCTTCGATGCGGCCGGAACCTATACCCTGACCTTGCGGGCCCTGGTGGGCGACGGCACTGAAGTGACGACCAACGTCACCGTCCAGGTAATCGATGACCCGAGCCTGCTGGTCACCCACTGGATGGGGGGCAGTAACGGAAACTGGAGCCACGCCGCCCGTTGGTCGGCTGGGTCGCCAGATGCCACCAAGATTGCGGTCATCGACGCGGAGGGAACGTATCAAGTGACGTTGGATGGCCCGGGAGCGGTGGCAGGTCTGATTCTGGGCGGCGCCTCGGGCAGCCAGACCTTGAGCCAAGCTGGCTTCACTCTGACCCTCGACGGCACCAGCGAGGTGCGCGGCAACGGCGTCCTCCTGCTCAGGAGCGGAACCCTGACCGGGACCGGCCTGCTGACCGTCGGTGGAAGGATGGACTGGCTCGGTGGGGTGCTGAGCGGCGCGGGCCGGACCGTGGTCGGTCCATCGGGCGTAGTGAACAGCGATGGCGCCGCCGGCAAGTCGCTGAACCGGGTCCTGCAAAACTCTGGATCGATGGCTCTGAGCGGAGCCGGTGCCTGGATCACCACCGGCGGGCGCATCGTTAACCTTCCCGGTGGCCTGGTGACGGCCCAGGGCTTTACGCTTGCCAACTCATCGGGAGGATCGTTCTCGAATCAGGGGACCTTTGTGGTAGTCGGCACCGGCGTCGTGACGTTCGGCGCGCCCTTCCACAACCAAGGGACCGTGACTCTCACCAGCGGGACGCTGAACTGGAACGTCGGCGGATCGCACTCCACCATCCTCGACGTGGCCGAGGGAGCCACCCTCAGCCTGAACGGCACGTTCACGACCTCGCCCGGCTCCGTTTTGGGCGGGGCCGGCGTCATTCGCTTCCCTGGCGGGATCCACACCTTCGAGGGGGAGTTCCTTCCTACCCGTGCCGCGGCCTTCGAAGGGGGAACCATCACCATCAGCAACGCGCTCCCGATCACCGCGATCACGAACCTGGGTGCGACTGTCAACTTCCAGGTCGATCAGCGTTTCGATCGGCTGGTGCTGCAACGCGGCACCATCGCGGGCCGGGGCGACATCAGGTTGACCGGACCGATGCTCTGGAACAACGGGACCCTCGGTGGAACGGGCCGGTTCGTCACCGGCCCGGACAGTCTGATCGAACTCTTCGGCACCTTCCCCAAGACGTTGAGTCGAACGGTCGACAACCACGGCCTGATGAGCATGACAGGGCCAGGCGTGGTGAGTTTGTCTGCCCCCATCCTCAACCGCCCGGACGGGGTCCTGGCCATCGAAAACCTGACGGTCGGAGCCTCGGGAGGATCCTTGACCAACGAGGGCGCTTTGGTCGCTCAGGGGGTGAACACGATCAATTCCCCGATCGACAACGCCGGTGCGCTCACGATCTCCAGTGGCACCTCTACTTTGGGCCTCAACCTGGTGAACAGCGGTCTGGTGACGGTGGAGAACGGCGCGTCCCTGGTCCTCAACGGCACGGGCACGCTCAGTTCGGGCACGTCGTTGCAGGGTGACGGCACCCTTCGTTTCCGGAATGCCCTGAACCTTGGCGCCCCCGTCGATTTCGGGGGTCTGACCACGGGCTTTGAGAACTCAGCCTTCGTCACTGGCCCCTGGGCGATCTCGAACGCCCCCGGAGGGACGCTCCTCTTCAGCCGGACCCTGACTCTGCCCGGTGATGTCACGATCGGGGGCACCATGACTTTGGGGACGGGGAACATCTCGGTCACCATCAGCAACACGTTGACCCTGCTAACGGGCGCGATCCTCAACAATCCCGGGGTCGTGCGCGCGGGAGCATTCGTGGATGAGGGCGGGACGGTCAACGGCAATCCGCCCGACTTGATGCATCCCCCGGCGCCGTTGCCCCCTATCGTCCAGATCGAACTCAGGGCGCAGGCCGTCTCCGGGGGCGGTTCCAGTGTGCGGGTGGCGTCCTCCAGCCAGCAGATCGTCCTGAAGTGGCATGCGGCACCGGGCGATCGATTCACCGTCCAAACCTCGGCGGATCTGCGGAACTGGAGCGATCTGCCGGTGCAGGCCCTCGAACGGAGGCCGGGTGCTTTCGAAGCGGAGGTTCGTGCCCCGGTAGCCAAGACCGCGTTCTACCGGTTGCGTCCTGACTGAGCTCAATGGCGTCGCCGGCTGTATCGGAACCCTCAAGCCTCTCAACCTGTGGCCTCCGAACCTTGCCGGAGGAGGCCCGGGGCTCCACCCGCAAGGAACGCGGCTGGCCCCTCCGGTCCGAGCCAGGCCGCGGTTGCGGGCTGGCAAGGCAAGTAGATTCGGACGCCGTAGCTTCGGACGCATTCCTCCTCGATCTTGCTGGACCGCAAGGGACTCAATTGGCCTGAGGAAGACACCCGGACGACGGGAACCGGCTCAGGACCTCTTCGAGGCATACAAACGGGGGGAAATAAGGGCTTGCTTGCGCCTTGACAATACTGGTGTAAAGCCCTGAATAGGAACGGCGCCGACGTGGCGGAATCGGCAGACGCGCTAGACTCAAAATCTGGTACTCGAAAGAGTGTGTGGGTTCGACCCCCTCCGTCGGCACCAACATTATCAAGGACTTAGGCAAACCGGCTTATTCATCAGTGCAGAAGTAAGCATACACCCCTCACCCCATCCCTCTCCCCAACCCTTGAAAGCGAAGCGATGGAACGGGGTTGGGGAGAGGGAGAAAGGGAGAGGGGAGCCATCCTGTGTCTGCCTACTTATGCACTCATCAATAACTTGTTGTGACAGTGTTGTGACACTCCACGACATGAAAGCGCAGGTTTCCCCTCCCGGAACTCCCTCCGATCCCACCCCTGCTCGCCTCCCCAAGACCTGGCCTCATGAGGTCAAAGTGGGCGATGCCAGGCTGAAAATCTATCGGACGAATACCTGCTGCAACCACGACCAACGCACCCGGCGCGGCGAAGGTCGTTCAGAAGCCTCTGCCCGTGGCGGCAATTGTCTCCACCATTCCCCAGGCCGTCGAGATTTCCCTGCGGGAGGGCGTTTCGGAGCGAACCCTCTTTGAGTTCGCCCGGGCCCTTAAGGCGTTCGAGGTGACAACCGGGGCCCGTCTGTCCCCCAATGACCTGGGTTCAGCCTTCGCCTTGTGGTGGAGCACGGCCAAGTCCCTACTCCCGCCCGACGCGGACTTCGATGAATACCGGTTCACCTTCGACGAGGCGTTCGAGAAGGCTCGATCTCCCCTTGGCGGGAACCTGCTGCAAGAGGCCACCCGCTGTGCTGACACTCAGCCGCTGCCGGCGGCTGCGGATCGCTACGCTAGCCCCGGAATCAGGCGATTAGTCGGCGTTTGCTGCCATCTCCAGAGATTGCAGGGGAGCTCCCCCATCATCATGAGCGTGCGCAACGCGGCTGAGATCGCCGGCAAGAAGCGTCCAGAGCAGGGATCGAACCTGCTCGCGGGCCTGGTTCGGGATGGCATCCTTACCGAAGTCGAGAGGGGCGCGCCGGGAGGGAACCGGGCCAGCCGGTATCGCTTCACCGCGAGGAATCCAAAGGACGGGGGACTGCCGGCCCAGGCGCGGGCCTTCCGATAGTTGGGCCCGCACCCGGAGGGGCGGGGGGGGGATGCGCTACGCGAGTTCCCTCGGCCATGGGGTATCGCCTTGGCCCCAGGAATTCAATAGAACAGAGGCCCCAAGTTGGTCAGGGCGCCTCCGACCGCTCTTTCGACAGCCCGCCTTCACCCGTTGCGTGCCCTGAATGGCCCGGCTTCAGAACGCGATGGGTTTCCTGATTCTCAAAGCAACACGGACTAGTTTCGACAAATCCACCCGGAGTTCCTTGATTCCGTTGTCGACATTACGATCGCCCGTTTTGAATCCTCTCAGCCGGTCGAGCTCAATCTTGAGTTTCTCCACCGTCTTGATGGTCAAGTGATCCCCTGTGTGGGTTCCGCTGTAGATTACTTTGCGTAGCAGAACCGGGAGCAGCCTGCTTAGCGGCTTGAGCGCGGCCTTCATTTCCTCGATACCGACCATGTTACCTAAACAGGCTCCCGCGATCATGCCATCCTCATGTTGGCAGGCGTGCTGGCGCCACTCGTCGAAGGCATCGAGTACCGCCGGATCTTCGCTCCGGCAATCGAGGCTCCCGTTAGGCCTCATGCAGAGGGCCTTGGGATGGGGAGGTGGCCGGCGGAGCCTGCCTTTCTCGTGGCAGTCGCAGAACACAACGGCGTCGAGTCCCATAATGCTCAGCCCTCCGTTTCGTAGTGGATTGTAATGCTGCTGACGTCCTTGCGGAAGTGGCGGTCAAGGAAGCCGACGAACGAGTTCAGCAACATCCATTCCTCGTCTGAGTCCCTTGCTTGGACCGTGGCAACCAGGATTCCACCCAGAGCTTCCTGGAAACGGATCCAGCCGTTGCGATTTGTGTGCCGCCATTTCTCCTCTTTCCTTCGCTTTGGGCCGCAGCGAAACAGGGTGCCCTTGTTCTTGCGCCGTAGCTCAAGCTCCTTGCGGACGAGGATGGAATAGAGGCTCTGACGTTCGCGCGGAATCACGCTGAGTTTGATCATGGTATGCTGCGAATGGTGGATACTCTTATTCCACGGGCTTCAGGTCATCATCCAACCCCAACTCGCGCAAGGCCGCCCGGGTTTCCTCTAGGCGCTGCTTCGAGATGCCACCCTCAGGGGCGGCCTCGACGTTGAGCCGGAGCTTCAGGCCTTTCCCGGAGGCGAATTTCGAAAGGACCTTCGTGTAGAAATTCATCCACTTCTGGGGCGGGATTTCACCAGACCAAGACAACCCGGCGAAAGTCTGAGGTTCCGGCTTTGGCGGCGGCGGTTCGCTTGGGGGTGGGGGAAGCATGACCTTGCCCGGTTCCCCTTTCGGCTCCAGGGGTGGCCCCGGCGGAGTGGCCTTGCCCCTCGCGTATTCCTCGGCTACCTCCTTCTTGATCAGGAACACCTCGTCGGACAGCTCAATGTCCGCGGTCATGAGCGGCTGGTTGAACGCAAAAGGACTGTAATCGCCCTTCGCGCCCTTGCCGGCGTAAGCGAAGAATCCGTTGGCCACGCCGTTCTGGATGGCCAGCCTCACGGCCTCGACATTCAGGAGCCGCGGAAACCGCGGGGTGGCGAAGAAGGCATCGCGGACCGATTTCGTGGGCCACTCTTTCATGGCCGGCCAATTCCGGACCAGGAACTGCGGGCTGATGCCCTTCTCGATGTCGCCCTGCTGGCTGAGGTTGGTGATCACCAGGCTCGCCATGTCCGGGGCCGAACTGGAATGAACCAACCCCATGTCTACCGTCTTCAGGGTGTTATCCTTGGCCAGGAGCATGAGGACTTTGTAGGTCCGCCAGATGGCCTCTTTCAGGTCGCGCTTGGACTTCTTGACCTGTTCATCGAGCTGGCGCACCTGGGTGTCATCCAGTTTCAGGTCGGGTGCTTCGTCATCGATGTCCTCCCAGGCCAGGACCTTGCGCGCCTCGTCGGTCAACGTGTCAGCGGATTCGGGGACGCAGAAGATGAGGGCGCTCTTGAAGGTCCGGGCGGATGCCCCGGCCTCCCGCGTGATCCCGTCCACGAACTGATGGGTGCCCTTCTCGTCCTGGAGTGACCGGTCGGGGGGCAACACGACGAGCGTTACGGCCGGCCGGTCCGGCACCTGGCTGGACTTGTCGGGGAAATAAATGCGCTCCACCCCGCCGCCGGCGGCAAACACCTTCCGGATTTCCTCGCGGACTCTCTCCTCCACCGCGACCGGCTGGATGGTGGCCCGACGATCGGCAAAACGCTTGTTGAGGTTCTCCTTGAGACTGAACCGATACCGGTTGCGCTCGACCGTGAGGTAGTAGGAACCGTCCGCCAGGGCTTCCAGGGCCGTTTCCACATTCCCGATGTCCAGCCCGGGCTCAGCCACCCCGAGGCGTACCTCGGGCAGCGTGGCCTCCGCCTTGGCCTGTCCGCCATTCGATTCAAAGAAGATGGCCGTGGCTACCTTGCGATGCAGGCGAGCGTTCTTGATCATGTCGGGCGCCTCGGCGTCGAGGCGGACCGCATGCGACTCCTTCTTGCCGCAGATGTCGGTGGTGACCGCCCCTTCCAGTTTGGTCTCCCCCAACTGCTCAAACACCGCCGACCGGAACATGGAGTCTTCCAGAGGAGCGGTGCCCAAGCCGATCAGCGGGTCCTTGTGGCTGCCCTTGAAGCCCTGCTGATAGGCGTGGGCCACCCAAAGGGCCAACATCCGGAGCACACCGCGGGTCTGCTGAAAGCGCGGGAGTTCCTGCCACTTGCGCTCGAAGACCGAGATGGCCGTCGGGTGAAAGGGATACGTGGCCGCGAACTGTTCCCGGGCGCCGTCCAGCGGGAACCAGTTGGGCAACTGCTGGCGATGGTCCACCACCCAGTCGCCGTACTCGTTGCAGGTTTCGAGCGCATCCTTGGGCAGCATCACCTTGCCCTCGCCGGTGATGGCGCGCTCATCCCACTCGAATAACCGGCGACGGATGATCTCCGATGCCTCCGCCTCGGCCGACATGACGATGGCCTTCCCCAGGCGGTCGAGCATCTTCTTGAACCGCTCGTAATCGGATTGGTCCTCAGCCGTCATCTCCATTTCCGAGGCCGGGATGGACACCGCCAACACCACGCCGTCAAGGCCCCGGGCCACCTCGGACAAGTTCTGGAGAAAATGGTAAAGCTGGGTGCCCAGGCCGCTCTTCCGGTTGCGGCTGACGTAATTCATCAGCTCGTCCAGGAGGATCACGCTCGGCCGGTCCTTTGGGAAGAGCTGACGGATGACCTCGCCGCCGGGCGCGGTCCGGGTCCTTTCATGCTCAGCGACCAAGGCAAACGCCGTTGCGCCGCCGAGCTGCCAGGCGATCTCGCCCCACGGGGTTTGACGCAGCGGTTCTCCACCCTCTCCGCCTCGCCCCTTGACTGAATCGAACTCCGTTCCCACGAAGACCGCGGTGGCCGCTTTCGGAACCTCCCGGACACCCGCGGCGGTCAGCAACTGGGCCACGCCAGCCCATTTGTGCGAGGCGGGACCGTGGTGGGCCAGGTGGTAAAGCAAAGTGAGGGCATGCGTCTTGCCGCCGCCGAACTGGGTGGCCAGATTAAACACCGCGCTCGTCTCGGTCCGCTCGCCGGAGAGGCGGCGGATGACCTCGCTGGCTAGGGTGGCGAGATTCCGCGTCAGGTAGGTCCGGGCGAAGAAGCGGTCCGGTTTCTGGTAATCCGCCGGGGCGCAGTTGTTCCGCACGTCGTCCAGGTGGACGGCGAACTCTGCGGCGTCCAACGGTTTACCTTCGCGGAGGTCTTCGCGGGGGGTGACGACTTTGTACCAGGGTTTGAGGGGCATAGGCGGTTCAACGGTGATCCCAATCACATAACCAGCACATAAGAGCGGAATCGCCATGTCCTTGGCTGGCAAGTGAATGAGCAAGAAGTGACGGGAGGCATCTTGCTGGCGAGGGGTTTCCAGTTACATGCCCGTTACATGAACTCGGTCGGCGTGAAAACGTTGATGACCAGAGGGTTGCCGGCGTCCCCATCCGAGGCGGCAGGGGACGATGAGCATTCCCAGTTACATATCCAGCCTGATGGCAACCGTGCGCAGAGACCACCTCGGTCAAATGACCGTCGAATAGCGACGCCGAAGGGCGAACCCGTGATTTCACAGGGCTCCCGTCACGACCAAGGCGAGGGAGTGGAGGCTGCCGACATCGGCCAATCAAATAGCCGTCAAATGAGTCGTTAGAGCCAGAACGGAACATATTTCGCCAGCCTCCTGGATTTCGTGACTGCCGATTCTGGCTTGATCAGGCCGGCGTTCAGAGTGTCCGAAATGATCCGCCATGCCATCGGGTAGTTCTTATCGCCAATGCCGAACCGTTCCCGGACCGTTGCGTTTGTCATCGGCTTCTTCGCCACCCAGCACAGGCATGCGTGCTGGTAGCAGGCGCGGATGCGCGCCTCGGGATTCAATTGGGCGAACTTCTTCGGTGCGTAGAGGAAGGCCCGAGTGTGCTTCGGTGTCGCTTGGAAATCCGGCGGGGGAAGTTGGTAGAGCTCGATCTCGGTGATGACCTTGTCGATGCCGGTGCCGCGCTCCTCGCAGATGTTCAGGCGGCGCATCATCGCCGCCAGCGCCTCATTCCGGGACTGCGGCGGCTCGTCGATGAACCGCAGCGGGTCAATCAACGGCGGTCCGGGATTGGAGATCTCGATCCGGTCCGCGAAGATCTCCACCATCGGCCCCGTGCCAGTCATCGAGAAATCCTGGTGAATCAGCGCGTTGGCCACCAACTCGCGGACGGCGACCTTTGGGAACATCCGGACCTCCCGGCGCAAAGCCTGGCCGATCTCCTCGCTGCTGGGGAGTTGGTCGTTGATGTAGTCCACCAACGACGCGAAACCCGCCGCATACCCCCTGGTCGCGGCGTGCTCTTTGATGGCGGCCAGCCGGTCCGCCGCCTTGTATTGAATGACGCGCAGGGCCTTTCGGGCCAGTCCCTCGAACTGGTTCAAGTTCTTCGCGAACAGCACCGCCCCCAGGTTGGTGATGTCGAAATGGTCGCCCCCTTTGGGGACAATGAGCCGTTCGCCGGCCAAGCGCTCGAAGATGCCCGACCGGTTGGCGGGTAGGCTCAGACCCGCCAGTTCGAAGTAGCTGGGGTAGTCGAGCCAAGCCAGGACCTCGTCGCCCGTGGCATCCACGGCGGCGCTGCCCTTCTCGAAAGTCAACCGGGACAAGACCCGCCACAGTTCCTTCTCCTTGCCGGGATGGTCTTTGAGCTTCTTCTTGAGGCTGCCGACGCGAATCCACTCGGTTCCCTTGAACGCCACGGGTGAACCGACCGCCGGCTGGACTTGGAGCATCACCAACCGCAGACCCTGGTGCTCCCATTCGTGGAAACGAAAGTCCACCCGGGGCGCCAGATTGTGGGAGAGCCAGTTCTCAAACTCCTCGTTGCCGATCTTCCTCTCCCTCGGTCGGGCGGTTGTCCCAACCACCCGTTTGCTCTCGTCCTGGATGCCCCAAACCACGTAGCCGGCGTCCCGGCCATGCAGCGCCGCCGAGTTTGCCAGGGCCGAGAGGTACTCGCCCGTCTCCTCCGGCGCGTCGTTATTGTGCTTAAACTCCACCCACTCGGTTTCCCGGGGTAGGGCAAGCAACGACGTGAGGAGGTTGTCCAGGTTCATTTCAAGAATCTCAGTGCGTAACAGTTAAACGGGCAAAGGTTTGGTCTTGCGTTTGAAAAACGATGTTGAATTTCAGAATCTGTTTCCAATACATTCTCCCCGATGCTTCGCAAGAAGCAGTTCCTCCACGCCTTATGGCGGTGGACAAGGTTTCTGGCCCCGTGAACCCGCTTTAATCACGGGGCGCTTTTTTCTCACAAGCCCGCCGAGTTGCCAGATAACGGCGGATGTCCGCAGCGGGCGCGGGATAAGCCGATGAGAACCTCCACTCGCCTGCTCGTTCTCGGACCGGTTGCAGCCAAACGACGTAGAGGTTCTGCCACGAGACGTAGACTCGTTGCCAGCGGTGCGGATCGGGGTGCGGCGGCTTTGGCGGCACAAGAGCACATTGCACGTCAGGCACGCGGCCCTGTAACATCTCGCCAATCCATCGAATCCGTTCAATCCGCTCGATCGCGACCTTGACTTTGCTATAGGCGTGCCGGGATCTCTCCTGCGAACTCCGAAACGCATGGTCGTACCGGTCCTTGTGGAAGCGCACGACCTGGCCGTCCGCCAACTCCATTCCGCCCGGAAACGCCTCCACATAGAGTTCGATGAACAGCCTTCGGCCATGCTCGAAGGCTTCTTCCGGCTCCTTTCCAGCCAGATCCAGGCGAAGTTCATCGAGGCTCATTCTGGTTTGGCCGGTTCAAGCGCGATGGCGAACAGGTTGAACTTGCAGATGCCCGGCCCTGCGGTCGCCATCTTGAGCGAAGCACCACGACGCTGGGCGATCCTTGCCGACAGCTTCTCTTTGGGGCCACCTGGTTTCAGGCCACACCATGTTGCCGCGACTGCCCCCGTGAGCACGTCGTTCAACTGCGCCAACGGCGATTCATGGGAGTCAATCACCGTCAGGTCATCAATCCACGCCTTGCCCTTGGTGCTGTTCTCCAGTACGCGCCGCAAGGTTCCGTGACGATCTGCTCCTTCGTTCCGCTTGAAGTCCAGCAAGACGAGATACCGGTTGCCCGACTCAATCCACTTCTCAAGCATCTCGAAATAGAACTTGTAGAAGCCGAGCTCCCGGTCTCCGCCATGGAAACGTATTGGGTCCACTTTCGACTGGTCCACCACAATGGCGCGGAAGCGAAGGTCCGGTTGCTCGAAGAAGAAGTCCACGAGTTTCTGGTAAGCGTCCAACTTCTTCGCGCTGACCTTGCTCCACTTGACCTCGCCCCTCAGTCCAACAAGTTCGCGCAAATTCCGAAACTGCCTGGTCAACTCCGGTTTCGAACTGCGGGGCAGCCACAGGCTCCCAATAGACATGAAACGGTTCTGCGCTGCCCCGTCGTGTCGGCTCTCGTCGCAATAGACAATGTACTCCATGCTAAAACCCTAATCCCTTCTTCCTCGCCAGCACCCCATCCACCCAGCGCTTTTCGTCTGTGCTGGCGGGGTAGAGGGCAGAGAGGGCTTGGGCGAGGGTCCAGAAGCGGGCGTCGCGGCCAGCGCCGTCTTCGACGAGAAAGCGCTTCATGGCCTCGCTGCGGCCCGCAGCGAAGAGGATCATGCTCTGGTGGACGCGGTCCAAAACGGTGACGCCCACGCGCTCGACCGTGGTTTCACCGAACCCTCCACCCGACTCCTCCGTCTCCTCGGCGGCTTTGAACAGGCTCATCTGGGTGTCTCGCTTCTTGCGCGTGGCTCGGAGGCCTGTGTTGCTGGCGCCTTCCGCCTTGCCGAAGAGGACGCGGGCGCGTTCGCCGACCGGTAGCAACCGGGCAGTCTCCCCCGACACCTCCACCAACCCGCCCAAGGTCTCCAGGTGCGCACCGAGGCCCTGAGCAATCTTCCGGGCGGCGTCGAATTCGAGGACGAAACCACCACCGCCACCCTTCGCACTACCGCCCTCCTCGTCGTCTACCGCGGCCTCGTCCGTGGAATCCGCGCCATCCGCGGTTCCATCGCCGGTCTTGAGGGTCCAAAGCCACATGGCGGTGAGGCGGGCATCTTCCTCAAAGCCAGAAGCGTCGGCCCCGGAAAAGATCATGGTGAGGGCTTCCTTGGCGACGGCGGCCCAAACCTGCTCCAGGTATTCCCTGAGCGTGACTGCTTCGCCGCTGGCCTTCTCCACGCGTGAGTAGCGGGAGAAGACCTCCAGGGCCGGGCCGAGGCAGGCGAAAATGGCGTCCGCGCCCACCACGCCTTCTTCGGCCAGACGCGGCATCCAGTCGTGAATGCGCCGGGGCAACTCGGCCAACACGTCGCGCCAGTCGCCCACATCATCCGCGCGGACTGAGCCGTCCGAGTGCTCCCGCGGGCGGCAAACGAGATGGACGGAGGAGGCAAGCCGCGCTTGGCCAAGTGCAGAAACACGGCTCTGCATCTCGGTGTCGATAGGCCAGGAACCGGTCACTATCCAATCCGCATCAACCAATGCTTTGAGGAGAGCCTCCCAACTGCTCGTCGTCTTGCTAGCAAATACCACTGTGCCGATCCCGTTAGGTGATAGGACCCTCCGGCCCTCCCCGAAGGCACGCCCCAATTCGCGCTCGTAATAAGCCACGTCATGTTCGGAGTTGCTAAGTTCGTGGGTCCGATCAACCACGATCTCCTCATTCTTAGGTACAGCGTCATTCGCGAGCAGAGTCGGATACAACTCTCCCAAGGTGCGCCGGAACCAAACGTAAAAGAAATCCGCGAGGTAGGAGTAAGGAACTGCGTCGTAGTACGGCGGGTCAGTAATAAAGCAATCGGCCGAATCATCAGGCAATGGGTGTTTCGTGGCGGAAGCTTGTTCGACATGACCTGCAGCTTCTCCAGACGCTTGGTGTTCGATTACCAGCGAAACCCACTGGAGCGAAGGCAACCACCCCCCGGACTTGTCCTCCAGAGGCGTGCCTTCGGCAAAGTCCCAAATCATTGGAATGGCTTGTCGGCTGAAAGTGTGCAAAAGGCCACTCGCAGCCGGTGTCGGGTCCCAGGTGCATAGTGTGGTGCAACGATCAACCAAGCGGTTGAGGCCGAAAGAAAGACATGTGGCGACAGCGCGCGCAAATTCTACATCGTCGGTTTCTCGAACCACTTGGCGAATCTTCTCAACGACGGTAACGAGTGCCAAGATCTGCCGTGCGTTGAACAACGTTCCCCAATCGCTGAGGCCATAAATCATGGCCCAGGTATGGCGAATGCCGCGGATGTCGAGTTGCTCATTTGGTGCTGTAGCTAATCTACCCTCAGCGCGTCGGCCTCGGCTCGCTAGCGCCTGGGAGGCACGCCCCATGGCTTTGCGGTCTCGTTCGGTCGCAACACGGTAACCGCGGCCTGTCTGACTCCGGTGGATTGTGACAACACCGAATAGTAACGCATCGTCGGCTCCGCCGCGTCGCGCCTTCAGTTGTTCCCGCACCCGGACCACCGGCGTTGTATATCCGCAGCACGGGCAGGTGGCGGATCCTCGTTTGACAGTGCCGTCGAACTTTGGATCCTCGATCTTGGTCTGCGGATCGTCCTGATCAACCCAGCCGCCGCGTTGCTTTACGATGATCTGGAAGTCCACACGCTTGGCCCGGGGCCGGGGCACAAGTTGCAGAGCCACCGAGCGGTTGGCCTTCTTGCACAACCAGAGCGAGCGGATCAGAGGCACCTCCGCGCCGCAGCCCGGGCCTTCGCATTGAATGGTGCGCGCCCAGAGGTAGGCGATGGGCGTCGCGCCATCGGGGTCCTTGGGGTAGAACTCGGCCAGTTCCTTCTCGGCCTCCTGCTTGATCCACGCGCCCCATTTCCTGACTTCATCGGCCAGGCGCTGACCGTACTTTGGGATGTATTCGAGAACGACCTTGTTGAGCAGAACCGGGATGGGGTTGAGGTCGCTGGCGAAGGCGTCCGCCCCCACGCGCAGGGCTTCGAGCGGGATGGAGCCCCCGCCGCAGAAGGGGTCCACGACGAGCGGGCGCGTCCCGGGGGCGCCGCCCAGGGCTTCATGCGCGGCCTGGGTGAGTGCGCGGCTGGTGTCGAGGTACTCGCGGACAGTGGAATTATCCCAGTTGGCGAAGTCGGCGATGAAATCGAGCAGGGCGCCGCGGAGTTGAACGGGGTCTTTGAAGAGCGCGGGTTTCTGCCGGGCCTTCTCGAACCGATCGCGGCTCTCGGCGCTGAGCATTGCCTGGCGGTCGTGGGCGGTCCATTGCTGCATTTCGGTCTGGGCCACGGCCACGAAGGCAGCCGGGCAGAGTGGGTCCGCCGGGTCCGGCCAGAGCGCGGCGCAGATCACGGCCCGGCAGGCCGCCAGCGGTCGCCGCGCCCACCAGATGTGCAGGGTGGAGATGTGCCCATGCCGGATCGACTTCTCCCGCCGTGAGTGCGCCGAGATGCGCTTGATCGGCAGGTCGACTTCGATGAGGCGCTTGGGGTAGGTCATGCGTGAAACGTGAGGCGTGAAACGTGACCCCAAGGCGCGGGCATCGGCAAGATGTCGGTCTGTTCCGGGCCGGTTCGCGCCCCAAGAATCGGACGATGTCGCCCAAACGCCTGACGATTGTCTGACGATTCTCTGGCAGCGGGCCGGAACCACAATCGGTAGATTCCCGCAAAACTTCGGTAGATTATCGCTCGGTCGTTCATCGGTCTGTCGAGTTTACGATTACGGAAAAACGCTTTACGATTACTTAACGATTGGGCCCGTCTTCAACGGGTATCGGGTTGACAGTCCAAAACCAACCCTTTGTGCCACTCCCAGTGTGACAAGGCGTCCGAAATCCTTCGCCGTTACCGGACGGGTGACGCCGAACTCAACTTCGCAGCGTCGGCTGCCTCGGAGTTTGGTCAGCGCTGTCATGGGCCTGGAGAGCTTGTCAGAACTTAAAAGGCCGGTCGAGGGACGGGATCGAATCGGGCTGGATGGTGATTTCGATGGCCCGTGCCTTGCCGGGGATGCGTCGAATGAATCCGCGTTGCTCCAGCCGGATCAACATTGAATTCACCGACGGGGCGGTGAGGTTGAAAAACCGCTGGAGATCGGCATGGCGGGGAGCAACCCCGGCTTCATTTCTCATCATGTATTCGCGGATAAAAGCCAGGAATTGACCTTGCTGGCGAGTGGGGCCGCCAGGAGACGCAGAGGACGGCGGTCTTTCCGGGGCGATGGATTTGAGACGGCGAAGCGAAGCGCCAATGGCTTCGGTGGCGGATTCGATCGCAACCTGCGCCTCCATCGGGGTTTCTGCCATGATGGCCTCGTCTTGAATGATGAGATGCAACTGCTTGCCAGCGTCAGCCAACAGCGCCATTACCTCCGCAGCAGTCTGGCGGAGATGACGGATTTCGTCCTGAGCTCCTGGAGCGGTCATGATCATGCGTGGCTATTCCCGGTGCGATAGGGAGATGGGTCTTCTCTGAGCTCGACGGGATGTTCTATCGAATCCTGCCGCAGGCGGTATTGTTCGATCTTGGCAACCGGCTGCCAGTCGAGCGTGGCTGGGTCGTGGAGGATGTTCAACGTCGGCTCGGGCGTGGCACAGTGGAAAACGACGAAGAGCCAATAGTCCTTCTTGAGGCGTTTGGCGGTGTTGTATTCGTTGGCGGTCAGGGCGACCTCCCCGGTGTGGGCGCGACCCTTTACCTCGATGAACCGGACATTGATGGCGGTCTTTGGGTCCTCGGGGTGGGGTTTCCTCGAAATCAGGTCGAAGCCGCGGTTGTCCTTCTCCACGCTTTCCACGGTGCGCCCCTCGGCCTCCTCATGCCGGATGGCGACCTGGACGGCGATCCGCTCGATTTCCGGGTCGGACACCATGGGGGCGATCTTGGGCGACCCGCGCTCGGGGTGGGGCACGACCCAGGCCTTGCCGAGGTGCTGGATGTCCCCGATGAGGCATTCCCGCTCCTGCTGCAACTCGGCCCGCCGGCCTTCGAGGCGCGCATTCAGTTCGTCGATGCGGTCCTCGGTTGTCTTGAGGTTGGCGGCCAGCGGCTGTGAGGTGTCCCCCTGTTGCAGGAGTTCATGAAGTTCAGCGAGTCGGAGGTTCTGCCGGTGGATGAGTTCGTTGAGGCTGATTTCGAGGTGCCGGGCAATCGTGGTGGTCTCTCGGATTCGCTGGCCGGTAACCTCGGCCAGCGTGGGTTGGAGCGCGTGCTCAACCAAAAAGGTTTCGATGGCTTGGCGGTCGGGCAAGCCGGCGGGGCTGGGAAAAAGGGTGCCCTTCGGTGCCAAGGCGAGGTCCAGGAGGACGGTTGGTTGCCTGATCGCGAGGCACCAAGGCGATCCCCTTCCACCCGCCGGCAGTGTGCCCGCCTCCTCCTGGCGGTTGGGGGAAGGGCTGATCTGGACCGCAAAGAGGCGACGGTGCAGTTGATGATCGCGACCATCCTTGACGGAGGCAGCGTAGAAGTCCAGGCGGTAGGGCTCCCGGATGTTCACATCGTAGAACACGCTGCCGTGCTGCAAGTCACGGGTGGCCTGTTCGCTGAGTTCCTCGCGGACAGCCTCAAAGAGCGGATGGCCCGGCGTGACCCACTCCAGGGTCGGGTCGGTCTTCAGCACGTCCTTGTCGAAGACGATGTTCTTGTACTCGCGGGCCAGCTTGCCGAACCGGGGCTCCAGGCGTTCGCCGATAGGCCAGAGAGGACGGGGAACGCGGCCGACGCGGTAAACGTGCGAATCGGAGCCTGACGAGGTCGCCCCCTCACCCCGGCCCTCTCCGCCTCGGAGGGGGCGAGGGTGACCTTCGAGGGTGACTCGCCGCATCTGCAGGCCGGCCAGTGGCGCGGCTTCTGTGAAGAAGTTCTCGATGACCTCGGGAACCAGGCGACGCTCTTTGGCCTCGGCGGATTTACCGACGATGGCGGAGAGGTTCAACTCGCGTTTGGCCAGACCTTCCAGGGTGGAATTGGTGATGCGCTGGAAGCGCGCCACGTCCACTTCCTCGACGATGCGCTGCTTGATAGCGTTCTCGTTCTGGTTCCGCGCGTACATGTCGCGGATCATCTTTTCCAGGAGGTTGGCGGGGAAGACGTCGCCCAAAACGTTGAACACCTTGCCAGTCCGCCGTGGGTCAAGGTCTTCCTCGATGGCCTTGATCCGCTCAAAGAGTTTCTGGAGGACGCGACCCTCGCGGGTATTGGTGGCGACAAAGTTGAAGATCAGGCAGTCCTTCTCCTGGCCGTAGCGATGGATGCGTCCCATCCGCTGTTCCAATCGGACGGGATTCCAGGGGATGTCGTAATTGATCATGAACCAGCAGAACTGGAGATTGATCCCCTCCCCTGCGGCCTCCGTAGCCACCAGCACCTGGGCGTTCTCCCGAAACTCCGCCTCAGCGAAGATTCGGCTGCCCGGCGAGTTCCGGTCTCCGATCTTCATGCCGCCGTGGATTTGGGTGACGGACAGGCCCCACTCCAGCAGCTTCCCGAGCGGACGACCGTCCCGGCCATCACCGGCCAGGAAATCGAGCGTGTCTTTGTGCTCGGTGAAGATGAGGAGCTTCATCTTGGGATCGCCAAAGATCCCCTGGTCGGTCATCAGATCCTTGAGGGCCTTGAGCTTGGATTCGCACTCCTGCTGTTCTAGGTGCCTCGCGCGATCGATGAGCTTGGTCAATTCAGCGATTTCCTGGCGCAGTTCCGCCGGGTCGAACGACGCGACCACGTCTTCCAGCTCGGCGATGATCTGCTGCTGTTCCTCATCGGGGAGGTCATCGAAATTGTCGGGCAGGCGCCGTTCGATCTGCTGCTGTCGGTAGCCTTCAGGGTCGGCCAGGATCTGTTCTCGCTTCTCCTTCATCCGCTCCAGGCTTCGGCGGACGGCGTAGATGCTGGAGGCGAACCTGCGCTGAAGCATGGCCATGGTAAAGCCCAAGGCGCGGCCCCGGGCGGAGTCCTGGGTGGCCGCCTTCATGGACTGGTCCTCCACGAACCGGGTGAGCTCGTCGTAGAATTCCCACTCGGTATCGGGACCGTCCTCGACAAGCTCGAATTCGGTCGTGCGCACAAATCGCTTGGTGAAGAGCTGCTTCACTTTGCCCGTTTCCGGGTCCGGGAAGGTAACCAGGGCCTCTTTGACCCGGCGGAGGTAGAAGGGTGCCTCCTGGCGCCTCATGGCCTCTTCAAGGCTCTTTACGTCGCCATAGACATCGCGGTCCAACAATTCAAGGAACAAGCAAAAATGGTCCGGGTCGCCCTTGTGCGGGGTGGCGGTCATCAGGAGATAATGATCCGTCATCTGCGACAACTGCTCACCTAGCTGGTAGGCGAGGGTTTTCCGGTCGCGGGTGGCGGCACTCATTTTGTGTGCCTCGTCCACGATGATGAGGTCCCACCGGCTGCGCAGGAGGCTTTCCCGGGCATCCTCGACCACCGACACCCAGGAAACCGAGGTGATGACCTGGTTCTTCTCCTGCCAGGGGTTCGAGCCGTAGTTGGCGCGGAGGATGTCGCTGCGGATGATGTCAAATTGCTCGCGGAACTTGTCCTTCAGCTCGCGCTGCCACTGGAAGCAGAGGTTGGCCGGCGTGATGATCAGCACACGCTTGATCAGGCCGCGGATTTTCAACTCCTTGATGAGAAGGCCAGCCATGATCGTCTTGCCGGCACCCGGGTCATCAGCGAGCAGGAACCGGATGCGAGGCAGGCGGAGGAAATGATCGTAGACGGCTTCGAGTTGGTGGGGCAGGGGGTCCACCCGCGCGATGCTGAGCGAGAAGTAAGGGTCATACTCGTAAGCGAGTTGGAGCCGAAGGGCCTCGATGCCGAGGCGGAAGCGGTGGGGATCCCCGTCGAATGGCTCGATCTCGGGCGAGATTTGGAGCAGGCCAACCTTGTCGGCGGTCAGGATGAGGTCCACGACCCTGCCGGACTGGACACCCTTGCCGACCAAGCGAACCGCGTCCCCCATGGGTGTGGCCACAAGAACCTCGACCGGTTCAGGGAACAGGGGACCCCGCAGCACCCGGCCCGACTTGAGTTGATCGAGAGTCATGTTTCCCGCACCTCTACGCTCTTGGCTTGATGCACGGGGTTTTACCGTTCTGGTGGGAGGGATGACAGCAGAAAGTTGTCCCAATCCCGCCAATCAAGCGGTTCGGTCGGCGGCCACAGGCATGGATTCGAAAGGGCTCCGCCGGCAGGGATTGCCGGCGGGGTGAATCTGATCGCGACGAGCGAAGAGCGGAGTTACCCGCACTCAACGCGCGCGCACGCGGGAGGCTTTAGTTAGCTGGCGCCTCGACCGGCCCCCGACGAAGTTGGCCCACACCCCGGAATGGGTAGAAGAGGGAAGAACGCCGATTCAAAGACGGGGCGAGGCGGCGGCGCCATCGCTCAACTCCAGGCTCCTGAAAGGGTGTCGAAGACCCGAGCGACGCAGGTTCTGGCAACGCTCCAAAACCAATGCCGACTAATGAGCGCATAATGGGGCTGGCTCGCCTCAAGACAGCGGTGGCTGTGGCGACGGCTCCCGGACTGACGTTCCCCCATTGGCGGAACGTTTCCTGGCGTGTCCCCGGCCGCGTAAC
>CAZVRY010000013.1:0-54562 GCA_964629545.1 uncultured Verrucomicrobiota bacterium
TGTGAGGACACTACAACGGCCAGAACCCGTACGCAAGGGGCGTCTGCAGCCCAACAGTGTTAATATGATCAACTGAGTTGATGACGAACAACGAACAGGTTACGGGGGCCTCCGAGTCGTCCTTCGGCTTTCATGGTGGCACCGTAGGACGCTGTTTTGTGCTTGTCAAGGCCGCGGAACTGGCTCTTGCTTAGCTCGTTGGCGCGAGCAGGAGTCGGGCATTGGTCGCCTTCGAGATCCAGCTACGCTGGCGGTTAGAAAGGAGGAAAGCTTGAGCGCATCGCCGGGAAAACATCAACTCGGAGCGTCGGTTTATTTTCCTGATTGGCTGACGTTTTTGGACGCTTCCGGATTGCCGTTAAAGGTCCGGCAATCACGTGCCATCACGATCCGGTGGTACCTGAGTTGGTGTCGTCGTGGTCGGGTTTCGGTCGATGAGGATTCCGCCCGGCAGTTTCTGGCTTGGGCGGCCGAGGAGAAGCAGGCTGCGGACTGGATGCTGGAGCGTTGGACCGCCTCTTTGAATTGGTTCTTCCAAACGGCGAGGGACCAGGCGGGATCCGAGCCTTCAGTGGGGCCCGAGCCGAGGACGTCCACCTCTCCACCGTCGAGCGAGTCAGAACCGCCACCGGGGTACGGAGGGGCACTGGATTCGGCGCCGCCACCCGATGGTTCTGAGCTCCCCGGACCCGAGGCGATGGACGGAGTGGCGTCAACTTCTGGGGACGTCGCTTTCACCGCTTGGGAGGAATGGCTCGATTCGTTGCGACGGACGCTCCGTATCCGGCACATGTCGTATCGGACCGAGCAGACGTATGTGGCTTGGGCGGTGCGGTTTGTGAGCAGACAGGGGCTTCGGATTCCCCGCACGGTGGGAGAAGCTGAGATCAAGGCGTTCCTCGACGACTTGGCTCAGGCCGGTCAGGTGAGCGCGAGTACGCAGCGCCAGGCGCTCAATGCCTTGGTCTTTCTCTTCCGCGAGGTGATGGGCCGATCGCTCCAGGATTTCAGCGACTATGAACGCGCCCGGGTCCGCCAGCGGCTGCCGGTGGTGCTGACCCGGGAGGAGGTGCGCGCCTTGTTGGGCGTGTTGCAGGGCACGGCGCGCTTGATGGCCAAGGTGATGTACGGGGCCGGGTTACGGCTGATGGAGCTGATTCGCTTGCGCGTGCAGGACGTCGACTTCGGACAGCGCATCATTCTGGTTCGGCGGGGAAAGGGGGACAAGGATCGGGCGGTGCCCTTGCCGGAGGCGGTGCGGGAGGAACTGCAACAGCACTTGCAGCGGGTAGAGGGGCTACACCAGCAGGATCGAGCGGATGGGGTCGGGCCCGTGTGGCTGCCGGATGCGCTGTCCCGTAAGTACCCAACGGCGGGCTGTCGATGGGAGTGGCAATGGGTTTGGCCCAGTCGCGAGTTGAGTATGGATCCCAGGGCGGGCGTGAGGCGGCGCCATCACGTGCAGGAGGGCGCCTTTCAGGCCGCGGTGAGGAGGGCGGCAGGCCAGGTGCGGATCAGCAAACCGGTCACGCCGCACGTGCTCCGACACAGCTTCGCGACCCACCTCCTGGAATCCGGCACGGATATCAGAACCGTGCAAGAGCTTTTGGGCCACAACGACGTCAGCACGACGCAGATCTACACGCATGTCCTGAGCAAGCCGGGGCTTGGGGTAAGGAGCCCGTTGGACGGTTGAACGCGGGCCCTACGGGCCGAACCGGATCCGGTAGAAACGGTAGGGCGCGGTCAGGGCGGAAGGGTCATCCACCTGGCCGGTGTTGTGAGGGGCGCCGGGGAGGTCGGCCCAACTGCCAGGGTTGAGGGTTTCGCTGGATTCGACCACGTGGTTGAAGCCGGCCTGGGGCGTGAACAGGACGCGGACGCCACCGGCGAGCCGTTCGATCCGGGGACGCAACAGGGTGGGATCGCCACCGGACGCCTGCACGGTGAGGGTAGCCATCGCCGCCGTGTAGGTGCCGCCGGTGAAGGGGTTGCCGCCGCCGGTAGGGGCGACGATGAAATCGTGGGTAAGGCCCGGCACGGAGGTGCCCGCGCGGACGCTGAAGCTGGCGGTGCCGGCGGCCAGGGCGGTGAGTTCGAGCCGGATGAGTTCGACGGGGGCGGCGACGCCGGCGCCTGGGAGGTTCATGAAGGTGTTGTGGAGGCCGAGGCGGTTGCCGCCGACGGTGGTGCCCTTCGAGGACGTGGGGGTCGTGCCGGCCGGACTATCGGAGGCGGGCATGAGGAGCGCGCCGTAGTTACCCGAGGCGACGGTGGGGTTCCCGTTGAGCAGGTCCAGATACCAGGAGAAGACGCGGTCGGATTGCGCGCGGAGGGAGGCGTTCACGCGGCCGAACACTTTGAGGGTGGCGGTTTCGCCGACGCGGAGGGAGGCGGGTTCGATGGTGACGGTCACATCGACGGCGTTGGCGGCATGGAGCGAAGCCGAGATGCCGATCCAGCAAAGGGCTGCCGTGAGGACGAACGACAGGGAGGAGTTTCGATGCGTGTTCATAGGGAGAACGGACACCCAACATCGTGCGAGAAGGTGCGCAGCAGGGCGGGGGACGCGAGTATCTCCAGTGTCTCATCGGGATCGAGCAAGGTGAAGCGCCGGTCGGTCTTCAGCGACCCACGGTCGGGATCGCCGGAGGAGGAGCGCAGGATCGCCGGTTGGGTCCAGGTTGCGGGCGGAGTGAGCGTTGAATTGACGGGCAGACCAGAACCGGGGGCAGGGGCGGGCGCTGGTCTGGGGGCTTGGTTCAGGAAATGGTCAGCCACGGCCTGGACGTCCTGACTGTCAACCTGGCCATCGCCGTTGACATCCTGGCTGGGGTTGCGGCTGGCGGGGGTGCGCAGGAGGTTTTGCCAAACCCAGTAGAGGTCCAAGTCGTTGGTGGTGCCGTCGCCGTTGACGTCGCCGGCCAGGACATGGAAGTGGAATTCGACGGGGGCGGGCATGGGTTGGGCGGCGGGATCGAGGATGCCGGCGGGCAGGACGGTCAGGCGATAAGCGCCTCCCGGCAGGCGGGCCTCGGCCAATCCCGGGAAGGTCAGGGTGGCGGTGAGCGTCGCCGGGTCGAATCGCAGGGCCATGCTGGCGGCGTCGATGGCGTCGCCGGTTCCGGTGTTGACGAGGGCGAAATCGGCGGGGGCGAGGGAGGCGCCGACATCCTCGCTGAAGGTGACGGCGAGCGCTTCGACGCGGAAGCGTTGGGGATCGCCGTTGCCGACGCGGAATGCGGTTACGGTGGGCGGCGCGTCCCAGGCGTTGGTGTGGTCGAGGTAGCTGTTGGCGGCGATTTGCACGTCGTCCTCGTTGACTTGGCCGTCGCCGTTCAGGTCCTGGCCGGGATCGCGGTCTTGGGGTGGTTTGAGCAGGTTCTGCCAAATGAGATAGAGGTCGAGATCGTTGGTGATGCCGTCGTTGGTGGCGTCGCCCGGTTGGACATGGAACTGGTAATCGAAGGGGGCGACCATGCGGTTGCCGGCGGGATCGAGGATGGTGGCGGGGAGGACGGTGAGGCGATAGTCGCCCTGGGCCAAGCTGGCGCCGGCCAGACCGGGGAAGGTGAGGGTGGCGGTGAAGGTTGCCGGGGCGAAGGTCACGGCGAACGCGTCCGAGTCGAGCGGCAGGCCGGTGTTGGTGTCGAGGATCTGGAAGTCGGCGGGGTCGAGGCTGGCGCCGACATCGGCGTTGAAAGCAATGTCGATGGCGTCGACATGGGATCGTTGGGTCTGTCCGCCCGCCACCTGGACAGATTCCACCGCGGGGGCGGCGTAGGTGACGGTGAAGAAGCGGACGTAGTCATCGCCGCCGGTGCCGTCGGCGTTGCCATCGAGCTTGAGACCGGCCAGGTCGTGGATGCTGGAGGTGCCGGCGATGGTGAAGCGGTAAGTGCCGGGCGTGAGGTAGAGGGCGTCGAAGGCGAGACGCACGGTGCTGGTGCCCAGGGCGAACTGCGGGGCGAGGAGGAAGACGCGGTCGTCGGCGTCGCCGAACAACCGGTTGGGGCCGGCTTCCCGCAGGTCGTAGTTGGTGGGCGACCTGGCGTCGATCCAGTTGGGCTCTTCGGTAAAGCCAATCTCCAGGGCGGTGAGGTAGCGCGCGAGGGCGCCGGCGTTGGCGAGGGCGGCGGGCGCGACAGAGGCGACGCGCGGCGGGGTGGTGTCGGCGCTGGACCCACGGAACTCGTAAGCGCCGAGGTCGGTGAAGGAACGGGATTGGGTGAGGGCCAGTTCGACGGAGGGGGCGTTGGTGAGGCTGCTGGCGCTGTCGCGTGCGGACAGAAGATAGGCGGCCTGATCGCCCCGGGAGATGCCGATGGTGGGCGAGAGCCCGGTGTTCCCGGGGCCGTAGTGGAAGCGGATGCGGCCGTCGGCGAAGAGGGTGACCGAGAAATTCACGTCGGTGTCGCCGGCGGTGTGGGTGGCGTTCCAGCGGATGGTGACCTGCCCGGCGGTGGCGCTGTCGATGAAGATATCGTCGCCGGAGCGATTGGTGACGACGGAATCCCAGAGCGGGGCGATGCGGGCGTATTCGAGGAGTTCGGCGGTCGTGTTGGAGGAATCCTGAGGGCTTCCGGTGGAGGACAGATGCAGCAGCCCGCTGGAAGACACCCGGACGGCGGTGTAGTCGACGCCATAGAACGGGAAGGCAAAGGGCAGCGTGTAGGACCAGGAACTGGAGGAGGAGCGCCAGTTCTGGGCCGTGCCGGTGAGGGCAAACTGGCTCGCACCCAGGTCCGTCTCAAGGTAATCGGGCTGGCCGAGGTTCGAAGTGGCCGGGTCGTCATGGCGGGGCGCGCCGATGGCGTCGGAGTGGGGCGCATCCCAGATCGCGCCTCGGTCGATAGCAGGCGAGTTGCGGCCGACGTAGAAATTGTCGTCGCCGCCGCCATCATAGCCGTCGGCGGCGGACGAGTAACCGAACACGTTATCCCCACCGTCGGGGTCGAGGAACACTGGGTCGCCGGCCAGCGAACGGGAATCGCGGCCGGTGGCAACCTGCCACTGCTCGAGCGCGGCCAACGGGGTGGAACCCCAGAGGCCCACGCGGGCGTTGGGATCGGTGCCGGTGTAGACGAGGTGGTAGTCGCTGGCGAACTGGACTTGGCTGTCGGCGGCCACGGAGATGCCGTAGCCGGAGAGGACGTGAATGATGTTGTTGAGCAGGGTGACATTTCGGGTGGCGTCCTGGAGGCGGATGGCGTCGCCGACCGGTTGGTAGAGCGTGTTGTTGGTCACGCGGACGGCGCGGGCGTCGGAGGCGCTGAAGCGCAAGGCTTGGTTCGTGTTGGCGTAGACCAGGTTATTGACGACATCGCCCGCCGCGTAGGTTCCGAAGGTCAGGCCGATCGAGTTCGAGTAAACCGCGTTGGAACGGACGTCGAGGTTGAAGTTGAGGGCGATGCCGGTGCCGGCGTTGTTGAACACGCGGTTGGCGCTGACCACGACCGACTCGGCATAGATCCCGTGGGTGTTGGAATGGACGGTGTTGCCGACGAGGCTGGGCCCGTTCTCGGCGTAAATGCCGTAGCGGCCGGCCCCGGTATGGCCGCTCACGAGGTTGTTCTCCAACCGCACGGTGCGGCGCGCCTCGATGCCGTTCTGCTGGTTGTCGTGGACGTGATTGCCGCGCAACGTGATGGAGATCCCCGTGCCAAAGCCGTTGGCGTAGATCCCGATTCCGTTGCCGTAGAGCTCGTTGTTCTCGACCAGGGAAGTGCCCTGCACGCGCAACCCGTGTTGGGCCGAATCATGCATGACGTTGCCGGAGATCGTCGCGGTGGCGTCCTGCTCCACCTCCACCGAGTAATCCTGGTCGTCGGTGTTGCCGCCGCCGGGGCGCCCGTAGAACTCGTTGCCCGCGATCACGATCCCGGTGTTGCCCGTCTCGACTTGGATGCCGTGCAGGTCGTTGGCGAAGATCACGCTGTCTTCGATTCGCACCCCGTCACTGCCGCCACCGCTGAGGAGCACCACCGCCCGGGACGCGCCGGTGAGGTGCAGGTTGCGCAACACCACCTGGTCGGCTTGGCCCACGAACTCGAAGACGCAACTGCGCGGGTTGGTGTTGTGGCGATCCAGCAGAGCCTCGGCGGACGGCGGGCCTTCGATCACCACCCCTGCCTGCCGTGCGGTCAGGAATAGATTGCGCCCCACCTCGTAGTCGCCGGTGTCGAGATGGATCACGTCACCGGCCGAGAACGTGTAGGCCCCCAGCAACGCCTGGAGGTCGGCGACCGGGGTTTCGGGCGACTTGCCGCCGAGGAGATTGTCCCCGGGCGCGGTGGTGAAGACGTCCCCGGTGAGCGCGCTGTCGTTGACGTAGAAATCGCGGCCGGCGGGAGCGATCAGGAACGGGTTGTCGCTGGTGTCGGACGGATTGAGCCCGAAGGTGGCCGAGGCACGGACGAGCGCGGTGTTGGCGGGGGTGGCGGTGTCGGGCGTCCAGGCGACGGTGGTCCGTCCGTAGCGATCGACGGGAGCGGCGGAGACCAGTGTGGTCCAGTGCTGGCCCCCATCAAGGGAGGTCTCGACCCGGACGGCGGGGTTGGCCATGCCAGACGCCTCGCGCCAAACTTCCAAGCCGGCCAGGGCGGCGCGTTGGTTCGTCTGGTTCACCAACTCGAGCACCAAGCCCTGCCCGCCCGTCGCGGCAACCGCGGCGTAATCCAGCGATTGGGCGGTGAAACGCGCGCCGACGCTGGCGAAGACATCGTGGTTGTCCGTCACGGTCGCCCCCTGCAACCGCACATCGAACACCCGCCCCGCGGCGGTCAACGTGCGCTCGGCGAAGTGCAGCCGGAGCGAATACACGCCGTCCGGCACGGGCAGATGGATGACCATCGAGGAACCGGTGCCGCTGGGCGCTTCCCAGGACGTCTGGTAAACGGCGGCTGGCGCTGGATCGACGACTGAGCCCAAGCGGACCGGTTCGGTGAAGGACTGAAGCGTCGCCGCCGCGGGGCGGAAGGCGGCTTCGGACAACCAGCGGTCGACGGTCGGCCCGCCCGCGTTGAGGAGGGCGACGAGTTCGCGCGCGGTCAGGCCGGACGTGTGGACGGTGATGGCGGAGGATTCGCCGACCTCGAGTTTGTCGAAGCCGTCCGGACTGTCGACGATCACAAGCTGGGCGGCGCTGGGGGTGGCCTGGGCGGTATTGCCGTAAGCGCCGGCGTTGATCCGGCCGCCGTTGGGGCCGGGTTCGGCCAGGAAAGCGGAGAGCGGATGGCCGGCGTCGATGGCGGGCGAGCCGGGCTGGAGGTGGAAGTTGTCGTCGGTTCCGCGGTCGAGGCCGTCCTGGTAACCCGCCACGCCGTCGGGTCCGGTCGGGTTGACGAAGAGCGGGTTGGCCAAACGGCTGTGGCCGTCCAGGCCGAGGGTGTAGATCCAATCGGCCATGGCCGCAAACTCGCGACCTTGCCAGAGGCCGAACCGGGCGCCGTTGGTGAGGTGGACGACATTGTAGTCGCTGCTGAACCCGGCCTGGCCGCCGGGATCGACGGAGAGCGCGACGCCGCCGTCGGCCCAAAGGATGTTGTTGCGGAGGGCGACATTGCGGGTACTGGCCTCGACTCGCACGGCCGGGCCGCCCGTTTGCCAGACCGTGTTGTTGGCGACCGTGAAGTGGTAGGCGGTGGAAGTGGAACTGGCGAGTTGGATTCCGGCCTGGCTGTTGTCGTAGACGATGTTGTTGGTGATCAGGAGTTCGTTTTGCGAAGCGTCGGAGCTGATGCCGATGCGGTTGCCGTAGACCACGTTACCGGTCACTTCGCGGGTGTAGTAGACGTAGATGCCCTCGTTGGTGTTGGCGAAGACGCGGTTGCCCGAGATCACGGCTTGGGTGGCGTATCCGTTGATCCCGCGCTGATTCGCGAAGACGATGTTGTCGGCGGCGATCGGGGCGCCCTGATCCAGGTAAATGCCGTCACCGGTCAGGTGGCCGTGGACGGTGTTGCCGGTCGCCAGGACGTTGTGTTGGATCATCAGGCCGGAGCGGAAGTTGTCGCGGATGAGGTTACCGGAAACCACCGTCTGGCTGCCGCCGCTGTTGCCGGTGGATGCGAACATGCCGTAGCCGGAAGCGGCCGAGTTGGCGTGGATCTGGTTGCCCGTGATGAGGGCGCCGCCGCCGGTGATGTTGATCCCGGTCTGCCGGCTGTCGCGGACGATGTTGTTCGTGATGATCGCGCGATCGCCGGCGATCGAGATGCCGGTGTTCTGGTCATCGGCCGTGCTGCTGCCGGGGATGCCGTAAAACAGGCTGTCGGAAACCGTCCAATCGTCGTTCGAAGACTGGGCAGAGACGCCAAGGTTAGCGTTGGCGAAGACCTTCGCGTGGGAGACGGTAACCCGGTCGCTGTCGGACCCATTTGGAGCGTGAACCGCGTTGTAGGCGCCCGTAATCGTCAGGTTGTCGAGGGTGAGGTCGTCCACATTGGCGAGTTCGAAGGCAAAGCCGGTGTTGGAGACGTTGGCGCGGTTGAGGACGGCGGTGGCGCCGGACGGGCCTTGAAGCGTCAGGCCGCTGTGGACGGCGGTCAGGACCACGTTACGCATCAACAGATACTCGCCCGTGTCGATACGGATCACGGCGCCTGCGCCAGGGGTGTAAACGGCCAGCAAGGCGGTCAGGCTGGCCATCGGTTGGTCGGGTGATTTGCCGGAATGGAGGTTGTTGCCGAGGGCGGTGGTGAAGGCGTCGCCGGTGGTGGCGAAGTCATTGACGTAGTAGAGCAGTCCCGGGTTGGCGATCAGGAATGGGTTGGCGGAGACGTCGTCGACCAGAGCCGCGTCGCTGGCCGCCACGCGGATCAAGGCGGTGTTGCCGTCCGTGGTGGCGGCCGGCGTCCAGGCGGCGACGCCTCGCCCGAAGCGGTCGAGGGCGACGCGGGTGGCCACCGTGGTCCAGGTGGCCCCGGTATCTACCGAAACCTCGACCTCCACCGCCGGATCGGCCAGCGGCGTCGGGTTGGCCACCCAAAGCTCGAGTCCGGAGAAGACCGGTTGCTGACCGGACTCGCGGCGCAGTTCGATGGACAGGCCGTGGCCGCCGGTGACGACGACTTCGAATTCGCGGATGGTGGCGGCAGCGCGTGCGCCGGTGGTGGCGACGATGTCGAAGTTGTCCGCGACCACGGTGTTTTGCAGGAGGATATCGAAGACCCGGTAGCCGACGCTGCTCGAGGAGGGCTCGACGAAATGGAGGCGGAGCGTGTAGGTGCCGTCGGGCACGGGGAGTTGGTAGGCGAGGCGGTTGGTGCTGGCCAGGCCGGACACGTAGGATTGGTAGAGGGAGGCAGGACCGGGCTGGGTGACACCGGTCAGGATGACCGGCGTGGCGAGGGTGGAAGCCGAGCCGGACGAGGTGCGGAAGGGGGTATCGGCCAACCAGCCCTCCACGGCGGGGCCGCCGGCGTTGATCAGGGCGACCGGCTCGGTGGCGACCAGACCGGACGAGCGGAAGGCGACGGCGGCGGGTTGGCCTTGGACGAGCTTCTCGTAGCCGTTCGGGCTCAGCACCTGGACCATGCGGACGGGGCTGGCGGCGGCTTCGGCGGTGTTGCCATAGGCGCCGAGGTCGGCTCGTCCGCCGTTGGGCCGCGGTTCGCCCAGATACGCGCTGAGCGGATCGCCCGCATCGATGGCCGGGGAATCCGAGGCGAGGTGAAAGTCGTTATCCAGGGCGGGATTGCCCCCGAGGGGCCGCAGCATGACGGCGTCGGCATAGAGGATTTTGTCGCCGAGGTTGGACAGTTCGACCCGGACGTTGCCATGGAGCACGGGGAACCACGGTTGGAGCAGCCAGGACTTGCCGTCGTAGGTGAAGGCGGACGAAAGCGAGCCTTGATCGAAGCGACCGGCCGCCACCAACAGGTCGCCGTCGTAGACACGGTAGGTGGCTTTGTCGTCGAGGGTGTTTTCCGAAGGCCAACTGAAAGCGAGGTCGTAATAGCCGGAACCCAGGCCGGGGAAGCTCCAGGTGGCGGTCAGGTCGGCGGCCGGGTCCAGTCCGCGATGGTAATCATCCTGATAACCGCGGCGCAGCCAGGTGCCGGACGTGTCATCAAGGTTAGATTCCTGATAAACACTGCCGCTGATGCGGCCAGCGTCGGCGATCACCTTGCTGCCGCTGACCTCGAGGCGGATCGTCACCGTGCGGTCCGACGAGTAGCTCTCAGAGAGATTGCCGAGGCTAATCCAGCCCCCGGTCCAGGTGGAGAGGTCGATGGTCCGGGTCACGCTGGGCCCGGGGAAGAAGCTCATGCGATACGTGGCCGTGCCCAGCCACGGGTAGGCGGGCACGTAGACGGCGAAGCTGCTCTGGAGCACCACCGGTTTGGGATCCTGCTCGTTCACATTTACCTCGGTGGTCTGCGCCCACGAGGCACTGCTGCTCGAACCGATGCTCTCCAGGAACCCACCACCGTCGCCATCGGACTGGCGCACCCAACTCCAATCGCCCACGACGGAGAACCCGGGGTCGCCGTCGTCCACCACCACGTAACTGCCCGGCGTGGGGGTGAAGCCGACTTGCCCGTCGGCGCCGGTGGGATCGACAAAGCCGGGATCGCCCGGGAGGCTGTGGCGGTCGAATCCGGTTTCGAGGGCCCAGGTCAGCAGGGCCTCGAAAGCCACGCCTTGCCAGAGGGCGATCCGGCCGTTGCCGGGGTTGTAGAAGAGGTTGTAGTCGCTGGCGAAGCCGGCCTGGCTGGCGTCGGCCACGTTGAGCGCGTAGCCGTTCTCGGTTTGGAAAATGTTGTTGAAGAGCCGCGCCCCGGTCGAGGTGGTGAGGAGGACGAGGCCGTCGCCGGAGGCCTGATGGATGGTGTTGTTGGAAATCTCCAGGTTGGCCGCGCTGCTCAACGAGATCGCGGCCTGGGTGTTGGCGTAGACGATGTTGTTGCGGAGATAGCCCTCGCTGGCTGAGGTCACCTGGATGCCGGTCGGGTTGGAATGGACGGTATTGCCCGCGATGCGGATCGGGTCCGCGCGCGCCTCGATGCCGAGGGCAGCGTTGCCGAAGACCACGTTCGAATCGACCACGGCTTGGTCGGCGTAGATCCCCACGCGGTTGCCATACACCGTGTTGTGGCGGGCCACGGCGGCGTGATCAAGGCGGATACCAATGGTCGAGAGCCCTCCCACATGCCCGTATACTTCGTTTCCGTCCACGACCACGTAAAAGTCGGCGACGATCCCGGTCGAGGCGTTGTCGAACACCCGGTTGCCCGAAATGACGACCGCGTCCGGCCAGGTGCTCCCGCTGAAGGATGAGCGCACTCCGGTGGAATTGAGGGCAATCACGTTGCCAGTCACGGCCGTGCGGGCGCCGGCGATGTTGATGCCGTCGACGCTGGCGTTGAAGACCTCGTTGGCCACGATCTCGATGTCGGCACCGCGGGTGTAGATACCGGTCGTTCCGCCGTGGAGGGTGTTTCCGGCGATGACGGCGCCGTCGTTGCCGGCCTCGAGCAAGATGCCGCGCTCCTTGTTGTAGTGGAACCGGTTGTTGCGGATGGTTATGTCGTCGCTGTCGGACGTGGCGGAGGCGTAGATGCCGTGGTAGGCGCCGGTGATGACGAAATGTTCGATGATCGAGCCGCCGGCGTTGCGAAGCTCAAAGACGTAGCTGCCGCTGGCCGGGTTGCCGCGATCGAGGATCGCGGCGCGCTCAGGATAGGCAGGTTCGTTGTAGCCCCGAAGCGTCACCCCGGCGTCCGGGGCTTCCAGAAGGATGTTGGCGGCCAGGGCGTAGACGCCGGCGTCGACCTTGATCACATCGCCCGGACCGAGGTCGTAGCTTTGGAGGAGGGCGCGGATGGATGCCTTGGGGGTGGAGGGGGTGGTGCCATCGTTGGCATCGTCACCCGGAGCGGTCGTCCAGTCGCCGGATTCAACCGTGGCATCGTTGACGTAGTAGACCGTGATGGGCCCCGTGATGGTAAAGGTGTTAGTGCTGGCGCCCGCGATCTCGTTCCACGTCACCCGGATCAGGTAATCGGCGGCCGGCGTGATCGAGCCGGGGATGGTCCAGTCGAAGTGGCCGTCGTTCTCGGTGGAGGCCGTCACGGAGGCGACGGGCGTGGGATTCCCCGAGCGTAGGAGGTCGATGGCGACGGTGCCCGCGAACTCGTGGGTCCGCCACTTGATCGGGAAGGTGCGGTTGGCGGGCCAGGTTTCCCCGCCGTTGGGGATCATAACCAGCACGAACGTGGCCGGACTGAGCGAGGCTTGGGCGGTTCCACCGTAAGCGCCCAGGTTGATGAACCCGCCGTTGGGCGCGGGCTCCAGGCCGACCGGGTCAGTGGGCGCGCCGCGGTCGATGGCGGGCGATTGGACGGCATCGGCGGTCAGCGCTGGCGCGGCCCACACGGCGCGCAGCGTCGCGGGGTCAGTCACGGGTGCCAAGGCGCCGCCGTGAAAACTCCCGTGCGTGCTCTTCAGGTGGAAGTCGTCGTCGCGACCGTCCTGAGCAGAGCCGCTGTAACCGAGCACGCCGTCGGCGCCGTCGGCATCGACGAAGAGCGGGTCGAGGGCGAGGCTGTTGGCGTCGGTGAAGGCGGCGGATTGCCAGGTGGCGAGCGTCGCGCGCTCCACGCCTTGCCAGACGGCGAGGAGGCCGTTGGTGCGGTGGAAGAGGTTGAAGTCGCTGGCGAACCCGGCCTGGCTTTGGTTGTCGCTCAGGAAGCCGGTGCCGCCGGCGAGCCAGAAGATACTGTTGCGCACCTGCGCGTTGGGGGAACGCTGCAGCTCGAGGGCCACGCCGGTCGCCGCGTGGAGGGTGTTGTTGATCACCCGCACGCCGTCGGAGGACACGAGTTGGATGGCGCGGCTGGTGTTATGGTAGACCAGGTTGTTGGCCAGCGTTCCAGAGGAACTGCGCAGAACGATGCCAACGCCATTCGAATAGACCACGTTGCCGGTGACCGGGCCGGCGTTGGACTGCAGGTCGATCCCCGCTTCGGCATTTTGGTAAGCGCGGTTGCCGGTGATGGCCCCGTTGAAGCGGCTCTCGATCCCGATGCGGTTGCTGAAGACGACGTTGAACGCCGCCGAGGCCAGGGGGCTATCGAGGTGGATGCCGGCCCGGTTGGCCGTGGTGTGGCCCGAAACCGTATTGCCCACCACCTGCACGCGGCCGTCGGCGGAGATGCCGTGGCCGCCGTTATCGCGCACCACGTTGCCGGCGCCCAACCCGGCGCTGGCGTCGCCAATGATTGTCAACGTGCCGCCGACGGTGTTGTCCGCATCGAAGCCGCGCCCCAGGTTCCCTTGCACCACCAACCCGCTGACCAGGCCATTCCCCAGGTTGCGCAGGTGGACGCCGGTGCTGCCGTTGGAACTGACCTGGCCGCCCGCGATCCGCGCGGTATGGCCGAGCACGTAGACGCCGTAGGCGCCGTTGCTGGCCGCCACGACCTCGTCCATGACCAGACCCGTGGGGCCGGTGTCGCCCGCCACGCCGCTGATATAGACCCCGCTGCCGCCATTGTTGCGGGCGGTGATGGAGCCCAAGGTCAGCGTCGTGGACCCGCCCTCGGCACGGAACCCATCGAGGGTGTTCCCGTTGGATGCGATGCGGGTCGCGGTGATGCTGGTGCTGCCGTCGTGGAGATGGAGGCCGTAGGTCCCGCCGGTCAGCGTCAAGCCGGAGAGCGTGACCAAATCGGCGTCGTGCAACTCGACCACGGCCGTCTTGCGCAGCGGATTGGCCACCGTCAGGGTCGCGGTGGAACGAGGCCCAGCCGGGCCGGCGAGGGTAAAGCCCTCGTCGTCGCCCACCCCGACCTGGCCCGAGATCAGCAGACCGTGGATTTGCGCATAGTCGCCCGTGTCCACCCGCAGAATCTGGTCGGGGCCGAGCGTGTAAATGCGCAGCACATTCCACGGGTAGGGCTTCGGGGCATCCGGGAGTTTGCCGGTGTTCCGGTTGCCGCCGGCGGCGGTGGTGTACTCGTCGCCCTGGGTCGCACCATCGTTGACATAGAAGGTGTTGTTGGCCTCCGGGATCGAGAACGTCTCGGCGGCGCGGTCGGTCACCGCCGGGTTTTCGACCAGGGCGATTTGGATGCGCCAGCCGTGGGTGCCGGCGGTCAACCCGCTGGCCGCGGGGATCCAGGTGAACGTGCCGGTGTCGGCCACGGCGCCGGCGAGGGTTAACACCGGCAACGTGCCGGCCGGACCGTCCTGGTAGAGTTCGATGCGGACGGCGGAATCCGTGTCGTTGCCGAAGGAATCCCAGCGGATGACGTGGGGTTGGTCGACGATCCAATCGGTGTAGAGGTCGGGCCAGCGGAGGGCAAGGTGGGGGGCGAGGAGGCGTTGCTCGCCGGTGGCCGTATGCCCATAGGCCCCGAGGTCGGGCGCGACGGTGTCGGAGTGGACGTAAAGGAAGGTGGCATCGAGCAGGGCTTGGTTGGCTCCGCTGGTGCTGGTGCGCGACGCCTCGAAGCGCAGCGTGACGTGGCGCGTCCCGAGCGGGACGTGAACGCCGTCCCCGACCAGCGCCCAACGATCCGCGTCACTGGCGGCGAGGGTTTGAGCGCGCCCGAGTTCGGTGCCCGCGGCGTCGCGGAAGATGAGTTCGAGCCGGCCGGAATCGGTGGGGGCGCCGGGGCCGGAGCGGAGGCGGCCGCCGAAGACGGCCCGGAGATCGCGCGAGTCGAGTTGGGCGGTCGTAAAGCCGGCGGTGAGGAGGTTGACGGTTTGTTCGGCGCTGCCGATCGAGACGGCACCGACGGTCAGGTAGGAGGTTCCCTGATAGGCGAGGGAGGCGCTGGTGGAGGTGGCGGCTTCGGCGTTGGTGGTCCAAGCGGCCAGGCCGGCCTCGAAGCCGGGGTTGGCGAGCAGGTTCGTGGAGCCGGCGGGCAGGCCCACATCGATCATGGCGGCGCCGGCATCGAGCGCGGCGTTGCTGAGGCGCTGTCCCCCGACGACCTCGGCGATGCGCAGATCATCGTTCAGCAGACTCACGAAACGCGGCTGTGACCAGTAGGGATTGACGCGCGTGGAGCCGGACGAGTGCAGATCGAACAGGTAAACATCCTCCTGCCAATCGAGCAGATCGTCGAAGTCGCGCGTCCAGTAGACCAGGTGCCCGCCGCGGCTGGCGTGGAGGAGATTGTAGTCGCTGAAGTAGCCGATCTGGCTGTCGTTGGCGACGTGCAGGTCGTAGCCGCCGGCGGCCCAGAGGATGTTGTTGAGGATGTCGACCTCGGTGGCGTTGCTGTGGAGGCGGATATTGGCACCCGACTCGGTATAGAAGGTGTTGTGCGCGATGCGAACGTCAGCCACGCCGGCGACGTCCATCCCGGCGGTGGTATTGCGATAGAAGAGATTGTGGACGACGACCTGGTCGGGGCGGGCGGCGACGCCGATTTGGTTCGAGAAGATGCGGTTGAACTGGATGGTGCCGGCGAAGCTGACCCCGGTGGCGTTCGCCTCGATGAGGTTGGCGTGGACCAGGTCGTCGATCGGTCCGAGCACGCCGCTGCCCGCCACCCCGACGCTGTTGGCGTAAACATGCTGGCGCTGCATGCGGCCGGTGAGTTGGACGCCGGTCGTGTTGTGGTGGATGTCGTTCGGTTCGGTGGCCAGGTCGAAGCCAAGGCCGTCGGTGGTGCTGTCTACGGTGGCGACCACACCGATGATGTTGTCGAAGACCTCGTTGCCGCTGAGCGCGGTGCGCAGGGTGTAGTTCACCCCGATCGACGCGCCATGGATGGCGTTGGCGCGGATGGGCCCGGTGAAGGGGGCGGTCAGGTCGAGCCCGGTGGAGCGGGCGGCGATGTCGTTCTGCTCGACGATACCGGAGGCGGCGGCGGCCACGACCAGGCCTTGGCTGGAGTTGGAGAACCGGTTGGCCAGGACCCAGACGTCGGTGACCGCGCCGAGGGAGAGGCCGGTGGCGCCGCCCGAGAGGGTGTTGCCCTGCAGGGTGACCCGTTGGGACCCGCCGGACAAGGTCACGGCCGTGCCGGTAGTGACGATGGCATTGCCGGAGAACAGAACGTCGGCGCCGCCGTTGACCGTCACCGAACCCGTGATCTTGCTTTCCACCAGGCTGAACCGAACCGCTCCGTTCAGCGTGAGGTTTCCGGTGAGATCAAGGTGCTCGAAGGAAATATCGGTGGCCCCGTTGACCGTGATGGCACCGATGATCTGGCTGCCGGGGGCGCCCACGAGACGGAATCCGGACATCGAGGCGGTGAACGTCAGGCTCTCCCGCAGCACTCCTCGGATCACCATGACTTCGATGTCGCCGAGGTCGATCCCTTGGTTCAGGACCGCTTGGGCGGAGCCGGTCTCGCCCTCGACCTGATGGATCAATCCGATGAACCCGTAGCCGTGACCGCGGAGGAAGAGGCTCGGGGTGCCTGTGGCACCGTCTTGCCAAAGCAGCGCGGTCCGGGCCTGTCCATCGACCACCAGGGCGAGTTCGCGCACCGCCGCGCTGCTCATGCTCACGCCGCCTCCGCTCGCCTCGCCGGGCAGCACTTCCTCGAACCCCGTCGCGGCCGTCCACTGGCGGGCGTAGATCAGGTCCCGGGGGTCGTTGGCGGCTCCATGGGTCCAGGCGACTTGGACGGTTCCGCTGCTCCCGGCGAGGGCGGGGGCGGCGGGGACGGGGAGGGATTCAGCGTTGAACTCGAGTTGATGATGGCCTGGAGTCCGGAGGTATTCGGCCACCGCCATCATGGGGCCTTGGTCGATGAACGCCTGCCAGGCCACAAAGAGGCGGTTGCCGGTGTAGGCGATCGAGGGGGAAGCATGGTGGGTGGCCGGCGCGGGGAACGACCCGAGCAGCGCGTTCGCCACGCCCAGTCCGGAGGCGGACCCGTTGATGGCCTGCCACGTGCCGGCGGTCAACTCCTTCAGGTAAACCTGCCGGATCCCGGTGGCGGCGTCCACCTGGGTCCAGGCGGCGGCGACGGTCGCCGTGCTGGCCGCCAGGGTCAGTTGGCGGATGTCCGACCCGCGGTCAGCGTTGGACACCCCTCCCCCGCTGGCTCCGCCCGTGCCCAAGGCAACCCAGGTTGTGCCGTTGAAGACCTTGGCAAAGACCTGGGTCACGGCGGCGGATCGATCGAGCCATGCCACCACCACGCCCGTCGGTCCGCGGACCAAGGCCGGTCCGTCGGCCAGACCCGTCGCGGACACACCGCCGTTGCCGAGCGAATCGCCCATCGCCAGCCAAGCCCCTTGGCCGCCGTTTTGCGTGGCATCGAAGACCGCCACGTAGATGTCGCTGCCGTCCGGGCGCCATTCCGTCCAGGCCACCACGGGCCGCCCCAGCGCGTCGGTCGCGATGGCGGGGGACCGGGAGGCGGTGAGAGTGGCGCTAATCCCAGCGCCGTGGGCGCTGCCGGCCAACTCGCGCCAGCCGTCATCCGGCGTGTGCACCGCCACGTAGATTTCCTCGTTGCCGGAGCGCGTGTCGGTCCAGGCGGCGAAGACCGCTTCCTCGAACCCGGAGGCAAGGGTCGGGTTGGTGGCCAGCCCAAGGCTGCCGCCCAGGCCGGACCCCGTCTCGCTCAAGCCGAACCCGACCCAACGTCCGTTGGCGTCGAGGCCCGTCGGCAAGGTGGCGGCAGGCACGGCGGGTCCTGGGCCGGCCGGCAGCTCGGTCGGGGCCGGCGTGGGGGTTGGCGCAACGAAGTCCGTTGGGTTGCTCCCTTCCCCGCTGCCGAAGTCGATGGTATCGCCCGTGCTCGAACCGCGTTCGATGAAGTCGTCGTCGCCCTCACCGAACAGCAGGTCTACGCCGGCATGGCCATAGAGCCGGTCTTGTCCTGGACCGCCGTAGAGTCGGTCGACGGCTTGGTCGGCGCTGCTGCCGGCGGCGTTGAGCGCGTAGAGCGTGTCGTGATCGGGCCCTCCGGAAAGCAGGTCGGACCCGGCGTCGCCTTCGAGTCGGTCGTCGCCTTCGCCGCCGTCGAGGGTGTCGTCGCCCTCCCCGCCGCGGAGGACGTCGTTTCCGCCGTGCCCGTAAATCCGATCGTCACCCGGGCCACCGAGGAGCGTATCGGCCCCATCGTCAGACCCATGGAGCAGATCCTGACCGGCCCCGCCATCCAAGGTGTCGCCCACGCCGCCGCCACCGTAAAGCTCGTCGTCACCGTCCCCGCCCGACAGCGTGTCGGTGCCGGGGCCGCCATCGAGATAGTCGTCCCCGGATCCACCTGCGATCGAGTCGCTGCCGCCCCAGCCGAACAGCCGGTCGCGGCCAGGCCCGCCCTCGATGACGTCGGCGCCCACGTGCGAGCCGTTGATGACATCGTCGCCTTCCCCGCCGCGCAGGACATGGGCCAGCCCAACGCCGGCCTCGATGGTGTCGTTGCCCGCCCCGCCATCGATCAGGTCGCTGCCCGCCCCGCCGTCGATCACATCGTCGCCGGCTCCGCCGTAGATCTCATCCGCCCCGCCCAGGCCCCAGATCGCGTCGTGGCCGTCGCCGCCGTCGATGACATCGCCGAAGCGAACGGTGTCGGTGAAATCGGGATCGGACTCAGCGCCGTCGCTCGCGCCGTAGATGCGGTCGTCGCCGCCCTGGCCGAGGAGGATCTTGCCGACGCCGGTGCCGCCGACGATGAGGTCATCGCCGTCGCCGCCCTCGATCCGGTCGGCCCCGTCCTCGCCATACAACTCGTCATCGCCGGACCCGCTGCGGATGGTATCGCTGCCGCGTCCCCCGTAAATGAGGAGGCCGACGGTGACGGTGACGGCGACGATGTTGTCGGCGTCGTCGCCACCGTGGATTTCGATGCGTTGAGCCACGGCATCCGCGGCGAAGAGGATGTCGCTGCCGATGCCGGGATCGGCGTTGCGATGGTCGCCGATCAGGTAGAGGCGGGCACCGGCCCGGACGGTGCCGCGGAGGGTGAGGTTATCGCCGGCCTGGAGGGTGATTTGACCGTTGGGAGCGAAGATGGAGGAACTGGCCTCGAGCAGCAAGTCCTCGCCGGGGGCGGACGTATCCAGGACGGTCAGGCGCACGCTGCCTGGAGCGGCGCGACCGTCGTGCAGGACGGTGACCTCCTGAACCGCGAGGGCGCCGGCGGTCTCCTGGAGGTAGACCCCGTTGGGCCCATTGGCCGTCAAGCTGCCTGGGCCGGAGAAGGCGGAGTCGATTTCGAGGTCGTTGTAGAACTCGCCGATCTGGCCATCGGAGGTGAACAGGCGCACGTGGTTGCCCACCACGTCGGCGGCCGCATCCGCGAGCACGTCCAGCAGGTCGACGGCAGCGGTGAGATCAACGTTTCCGGAAGTGGATCGGATTTCGGCGATGCGCAGGTCGCCTTGCCGCTCGGTGAGCGTGATGTCGCCATTGGTGACGACGGTCATGGCGCCTTCGCCGAGGATATCGGTTTCGGCGCGGATGCTGGTGCGGGCGCCGGAGGTGACACCGGTGATGGTGAGGTCGTCGCCTGCCTCGACCAAGGCGAACAGGTAGGTCGAGGGGAGGGCGACGGGGTTGGTGGCGAACATACCCGGGTCGGGTTCCCAGGTGGGATCCGGGCCGGGGGGCCGGAAGCGGGTAGTGATCTCGGTGATGAGGTCGGGTTCGGGGATGGGTTCGAGGACGCGGACGTGGAACTCGGGGGCTTGGCCCATGGAATCGCGTTGGGCTTCGCGCAGGAGGAGGTCTGCGTGGCCGCCGGCGAGGATGCGGCCGAGGCGGATCGTGAAGGTCGAGACGGCGGCATCGCGGAGGCGGCCACGCAGGCTGAGGGCGATATTGCCAGCGGCGCTGGCATCGAACTTCATGGGGCGTTCAAAGCTGTCGACGAGTTCGAAGTTCAGCCGGTTGGCGCCGCTGCCGCCGGCGGTGGCGCCGAGGTGGCCTTCGGGCGCCTCCAAGCTGCCGATCTGGGTGCGGACCAGGCCGGCGGCCGAGGCGGCGTAGATGTCGCCGCGGAGGTTTTCGATGTCGGTGGTGCCGACGGGATTGTCGATCAGGCCGCGCAGGATGATGTTGGGGTGGCCGGCGGTGCCGAGGTTGCGGACCTCGATGTAGGTCGTTTCGTAGACGGGCGCGACGTCGAAGCTGAATCCGGCATCGGACGCGTCGGGGAGGGAGTCTTCGACGGCGAGGGTGACGACGGGGGAGAGGTTGGGGTTGATGACGTCGACGTTGTCGAGGACCAAGTCCTTCTGCGAGTAGTTGAGCAGGGACAGGGAGTGGAGGGTGCCGCTGAACTGGAAGGAGGAACCGCTGCCGTTGATGCGGCCGGGCAGGAAGAGGCGGTCGAAGGTGAAGGTCTCGGGATTCCAGACGAAACCGCCGTTGCCCCAGTCGTCGAGTGGGTTGGCTTCGAAGGTGATGGAAGGCACGGGGAAAGCGAGGGGGCCGAGGACCACTTGGGGAGCCTGGACGGGCCCGAGGGTTTGGCCGTCGGTGTCGACGATTTGGACATGGGTGGCGTGCGTGACGCTGCCGTTGGCATCGACCACCAGGCGGGAGCGGCCGCCCAGGGCAACGACATCGGAGGCGAAAGCGATCTCGCGGGTGGCGCGGAAGGTGCGTTTGCCTTGGGAGCTGCCGATGTCGATGAAGGCGCCGTCGCGGTCGGTGAACAGGCTGATGGGGTCGTGGGGGGCATCGACACGGGAGGCGACGGTGAGGGCATGGGTGCGCAGGACGGCGTCCGCCCGGCTGTCGACGAACGACGTCAGAAGGACTTTCACGTTCAGCCGCGCGTCGCTGTCGCCGACGGCGGAGTCGGCGTCGACGATGCCTTTGGCCCAGACGTTGAGTCCGCCGTGCTGGGCGGTGAGGGTCAACCGGTCGACGGCGGTGAGGATGGCGGTCGGCTCGATGGTGACGAGGGTCGAGTGGTAGACGGAGGCGTTGGCCCGGCCGTCGGCGTCGCAGGCAAAGGCGGTGGCGCTGGCGCTGGCCAGGGGATAGATCACCAACCGCAGCCCCAAGGCCTCCACAATCAGGGTGCGGGTTTCCACCTTCACCCCCTGTTCGACGCGGGTGGTCGTCAGAGAATAGGCGCCTTCGGCCCCGATATTGACCGTCGCCCGCGCGTCGCTATCCACCCCAAAGCCATCGCCATCAGCCCCGGCCGCATCGAGCGGCGCGTAGGTGTCGATGGTGGCGCTGAAGACGACGCCTTCGCCGGAGGCCAAGTCGGCGTCGTGGCCGACGACGGCGTGGGTTTGGTGGTGGACGGTGGCGCTGGTGCGGGCGCGGGCGAGGTCGATGAAGCCGCCGCCCTCGGATTCGGCGTAGAGAGCCCAGCGTTGGGTGGAGTTAGCGCGAAGCTCCAGGTAGCGTCCCGCCTTGAGCACTGCGGAAGCCCCAAGGAACGCGCGGTTGTCCTGGGTGATCGAGAGGCTGGATTGGCCGTTGCCGCCGCTGACGAATCCGCCGTGGGAATTGACGGCCGAAGCCTCGCCGTTGGCCAGGGACTCGGCGATCACGCCGATGTCCATCCCGGCGGTGAGTTCGGCGGCTTCGCCGACGGCGGCGCGGACGACCGGGTTGGCGGTGGCTTGGGCGGAGGCGCCGATGATGCCGACGAAGGCCCCGCCCGAGCCCATGGCGACGGCGCGGGGTTGGCCGTCGCCGGACGGGGCATAGGTGGCGCCGATCACGCTGCCGATGCCCTCCAGCTTGTGTTGGCCGGCGGGGGCCGTGGTGAGGTCGAGGCAGAGCTGGTGGGTTCCGTTCCCCGGGGTCAGGTCGATGCCTTCGCTCCCGAGTTGGTAGCTGACGCTGCTGTTGCCCCCGCGGAGGGGCAAGGCACTGCCACCGGGGGTGGCGGCCAGTTGCAGGCGATCCGCGTCGAGGCGGCGAACGTAGTAGGTCTGGCCGTTGACGACGCCTTCGATCAGGTCGCCGCTGGAGGGGACGAAGTTATGGACGGCGGTGCGCGGTAGACCGCTGGCGTCGAGGGGGACTTCCTCAAACGTGTTGGCGAAGTGGCGCAGGACGCGGAAGGTGTTGGTCCCGGTGGCCTCGAGGTTATAGCGGGCATCCTTCATCAGGCCGGCGATGGGGACCCCGTCTGTCTGGTAAGTGTAGACGTTGAACAAGGGCGCAATGGCGCCCGTGCGGATTCCGTGGTTGATGGCGTAAATGGACTCGGAGTCGGCGTCAAAGGTGGGCCGGCCGTCGCCGCCGACGATCTGGTCGACCTGTGTGGGGCGGAAGGTGATGGTGCCGGGGGCGCGGAAGGTGACGGCCTGACCGTCGCTGAAGCCGTGGCCGGGCAGGGTGATGGTGTCGTTGCTGACATCTTCCCCTTCGAAGGGCTGGTAGACGGGGTTGAGCGCCGCGGCGTCGGCTACGAGTTTGATCGACCATCGGTCGATGACTTTGACGACGTAGGCGCGGCCCTCGACCAACCCTCCGACGTTGGGCTGGCCGCCGTTGTGATAGACGACGCGGTCGCCGGTTTCGAACAGGTGCGGCTCGAGGAACTGGATGGTGTCGGTATCGCCGTCCACCCCGAGGCCGAGGCCGGCGGCGGGCGTCGCCACGAACGCGTTGCCCAGGCGGACCGTCTCGCTGTCCACCACGAGCACGTGGTAATCCCGGCCGTTGACGAGCCCGCCGATGTTGCCGGTTTGACCGCTGATACCGCTGGCGTAGCCGACGATCTGGCCGTCTGCCAGGAGGTGGCGTCCCACTTGGATGGTGTCCCGGGCCGGGTCGACAGCGAACAGGGGATTGAAGGTGCCATCCACGATCTCGACGATCTCGCCGCTGATGGCGTTTACCCGGATGTTCCCGCCCGCCTCGATCTTCGCTCCGTCGGTGACATAGACGTTGTCGCCCGTCCGCGTCCCGATGAAAGCCTCGACCCGGGGGCTGCGAACGACGAGGGCCTCCGCGTCGCCAACGGCCACCAGGAGGGCGCCGGCGGTGCCGCGGACTTCGGCATCGGCGTCGCCGTAGGAGATGGCGTTCACCCCGACGCTGCCGCGGGCTTTGACGACGGAGGTGCCGCCGATCGAGGTGATGATGACAGGCGACGATTTGGCTTCGCCGACGGCGCTGGAGCCGCTGACGATGCCGCCGGCGAGGGCGCGGCATTCGGCTTTGGCGAGGTTATGGGCCTGGCCGACGAGCATGAGGTCGTCGCAGTCCTCAATCATGCCATTCATCGTGACCGTGCTGCCGCCCGGGGCGTCGGCCTTGGCCCGGCTCAGGCCCACGCCGACGATACCGCCGGCGTAACCCTTGCCCTCGGCCCAGGCGATGTGATGGAGGTAGGAGAGCAGCCGGATGTCGCCGCCCGACTTGAGCACGACTTGCGGAGCGACCGCGGTGTCCGCCGAGCCGCCGGCCACGGCGCTAGCATCGCTGCCGACCCCGGCGAGCAGCCCGCCGGCCGAGGCGTGCGACGTCGCGTGCGCGACCTTCTCCACCGGCTCACGCTCGGCGGCGTCGTAGTTGTGCAGGGTGACCAGTTCGATATCGCCGCCGGCGGTCAGGCGGGCATTGCCTTCGACCTTGGTGTCGAGATCCGGGGCGATGCGGGCCTCGGACAGGGATACTCCCACCGTGACGGCTCCGCCACCGTAGCCTTTGGCCAGGGCGCGGGCGGCGGCGAGGGAGTGGTTTTGGAGGAGGATGTGGCCGGTGACTTGGACGCGGGTATTGGCTCGGATGGCGGACTCGATGGCGGGCTGGATCGTGGCCTTGGCGTCGCTGCCGTTGCCCGCCACGATCCCGGCGGAAATGGCCTGCGTATCCACCCGCAGATCAAGATTCGACTCGGTCCGCACGGCCAGGGAGCCCACGACACGGTTTGGGGTTTGGCCCACTTTGGCCCCGGGTTCGAGGAAGGCCTTGGTGGAGCCGCCGAGCGTTCCCCGCGCCACCGCCCCCCCGGCCGCCAGTAGGCCCACGGTAATCTCATCGGTATCCAACCCGATCTGCCGTTCCGAGCGCGCCACGATGTCGACGGCCGACGCGGCGACAATCGACCCGGTGCCGTGGAGCGAGGCGGATTGGGTCGAGCGGTCGCTGGCTACCACGACCGCGCCGCCGAGAGCCGCCAGGCCGCCTTGGCCGGCGAACCCGCGGGCGCGGACATCGAGATCGGAGGGATTGGTGTCGATACGTTCCGCCACGATGTTGATGGCGCCGCCCGCGTCTGCGCTGCCGGCGAGGTAGGCCGTGGTGTTGCCGCCGACTTCGATGACGGCCACGCCGGCGCCGAAGGCCCCCAAGCCGACGCTGACACTGCCGGCCAGGACCTCGAGGTCGAGTTCATCGGTCGCCCGAATCTCGATGTCAGCGCCGGCGATGAGCACGGCGTTCTCGCCCGCATAGGCCGTCGTGCCGGAAGCGAAGGTGGCGACGGGGTTGAATTCCTCGCTGACCGACAGCGCATTGGCCCGGGCAGCGGAGCGTTGCTTGGCCTGGGTGGCGGTGGCGGACGACCCGAGATTACTCTGATTCATGCCCTCGCTGATTTGCCTCTGGGCGGTGGGCTGGGCGCCGTTGGCCCGGGCGACGCCCTCGTTGGAGATGGCCGAACCGATGTTGATGATGGCGATCGAGCCCTGCAGGCTGCCGAGGCCAAGCGACAGGCCGACCACGGTGGAATCCAACCGGCGCTCCTCGTTCGCCGTGACGCGGATGCTGCCGCCGGCCCGCACCTCGACGCCGCCCCCGAGGAACGCGCTGGCCGCGCTCCGGATGGTGGTCAGGTCAAGGGCGGCGCCAGCCCCCACGAGGCCCCCGGCCAGGGCCCCGGGCAGGGTCTCCACCTGAAGCGTGTCCTCGGCGATGACCTTGACGTGCTGGCTGGGGCCCGCGGAGGCGGGATCCCCGTTCACCACGGTCGAACCCGCCTGCTCGTCGATGTAGGCCGAAGTGACGGTTTTCACCGTGTTCAACGTCAGGGCGGCGGCGGCCCCCAAGAAACCGCCCAGGCCCCCGGTGAGGGCGTAGACTTTGAGCTGTTCGGCGGACGAAGCGCGCACTTCGGTCGTGCCGCCCGCGTTCGTGCTCGAGTCCGTGATCCGGGCGGTGGTGGTGTTGGCGACCTGGATGATGCTGACCGCGCCCCCGAGGCCGGCCAGGCCGCCGGCGCTCAGCGCGCCCGTGATGATGCCCCGGTTCTCGCCGGCGGCGGTTTGGCCAAAGTAAACGTGGTCGCTGGCCGTGACGTCGAGATCGCCCCCGGCCGCCACCGTGGATCCGACCAGCGCCGCCTCGTTCGTGCAGGCCACGCGGAGCACGGCGAAGTCCCCGGCCAGGGAGACGGATCCGGAGATGGAGCCGCCCACGACGATGGCGTTGAGCCGTTCGGTGGCCAGGGTCTGGACGGCAACCGACCCCCGCGCCTTGACGTTGGACCGATCCAGCGTCGCCTTGACGGTGTTGGTCACGAACGCCATGTCGGCCGTGCCCCCGACGCCGACTGTGCCGGCGACGGCGATTTGGCCAGCCTTCACATCGAGGTCGGTGCGGTCCACGGCCCGCACCCGAACGCCCTGCTGCGCGTGGGCCTCGGTCAGATCCGGGTTGACGGTCGACTGGACAATCTCGGCGGTGGTGGCGTTCTCGACCAGGCTGACCGCGGCGGTGAGGGCGAAGCTGACCGTGCCGCTGAAACTGCCACAGGCGACCCACACTTCGATCTCGGATTCGGTGGCCGCGGCCACGAACACGCCGCGGACGGCCTCGCCCTCCCAGCGGCGGGCCTGGGCCGGAGGTTCGTAGGCCTCGACGCCGCGCGCGGTGACCACCGAACCATCGGTCACGCGGGCCAGGGTGTGGTTGGCCACCAGGTTGACCACGCCGGTCGCGCCGATCGCCACCGTGCCGGCAAAGGCGGCCGCCCCGCCGTAGAACACGATGTCGCTATCGTTCACGGCCTGCACCACCACGTTGCCGTCGGCGGTGAGGGTCGACTTGTAAACCCAGGCTTCCACCCTGGCCTCGAGGAGGTTGATCGCCACCGAACCGGCCAGCGCCACCGTCCCCGCTCCCGAGCCGCCCACGGCGATGGTGGTGATCTCGCTCGGCGCGCTGGCCCACACCCGGACATCGCCTTCCTGCGCCGTGAGCGTGGCGTCTCGAGTGCTCCCCAGCGTGTGGGTGGAGATCTCCGTGTAGGCTGCCGATGCCCCGACCGCGGCCGTGCCGGCGCCCCCGATCGCCCCCGCCAGCGACCAACTCTTGGCGTCGTTGGTGGCGTTGACCGTGAGATAGTCCTGCGCGGTCACCACGGCGTTGCCCGAGCATTCGGCCTTCACCCGGCCAGCCAGGTGATTGAGCACCACGGCGCCGCCAAGACTGAACGTGGCGGCGCCGCTCGCCCCGATGGCAAACCCGCGGATGGTGGACCGATCGATCGCCTCCACGTCGACATTCCCCGCCCCGGAGGACAGCTCGGCGCCGTCCACCACCGCGTCGATGCGGTTGGCGATGTAGTTCTTGGTGATGCCCGCGCCGAAACCCATCGAACTCGAGACCGCGATCGACCCGGAAATGGCCAGGATGGTGTCGTCGCCGCTGGGGTAAGACCAGGCTTTGACGCGGGTGCCGGCGTGGGCGGCGACGACGCTGCCGGCGCTGACCCGCGCTTCGACGGTGTTCTGAAGGTCGTTGAACGAGACGGAGCCGGCGAGGGCGAAGTCGCTGGCGTAGGTGCCGCCGACGGTGACGGCTTCGATGCGCGGAGTGGATTCGGCCAGGACCTCGACGCGGCCGCCGGAGGAGGTGACGCGGGCCCCGTCGATGGAGGCGCGCGCCGTCGTGCCCAGGTTGTTGATGGCGATGGAGGCGCCGATGCCGATGGTATCGTTGTAAAGGCTCACCCCCACGGCCCAGGCCTTGATGGTCGACCTCTCCGCAGCGCGGACGGCGATGTCCCCGCTGGCGCGGACGTCGGCGCCGGCGCCGAGGTAGGCGTGGACGGTGTCGTAGATCTCGTTGAGGGTCAGCTTGAAGACCAGGCCGGACCAGCCGGGGGCGAGGGCGCTGAAGTTCGCCGTCGCGTCGCTGAATGCTTCCACCGTCAGGGTCGTGGCCGACGGGATGGTGGAGGCCTGGACGAAGGCGGTGACGGTCTTGCGGCTGAAGTTGATGGGGAAGGTGGCGGCCACTTCCTGCGCAGCGGTGCTGACGGACACGATCGTGATGGCCGGGGCGTTGACATCGGCGGCACTAGTCACGCCGGCCTGCACCCGGCTGTAATTGCGCATGACGCCCAGGTCGAGGGAAAGGCTCAGGAGGGAGGCGTCGAGGGCGAAGGCGAACGAGGTGTCGAGGGCGACGTCGACGTGTTCGACGGCGCGCACGTTGACCGTGGATCCGGTCCGCACGATGGCGCCCGCGATGGCAGCATAGACACCCACCGGGGGTTCGGTGGTTTCCATGGCGCCTTGCACCGGAGTGGCGGGCGCGAGATCGGTCAAGGCGTCGCCCGCCGGGTGGCTTCCCGTGGGAGCATACTTGTCCAACAGACCGGCGGTGCCTGCCACCAGGGCGCCGAGGTCCTCATCAATGGCCGCCCGCGCCCCGCCCAAGGCGTCGAACAAACCGCCCGTCGTGTCGTCGAGAAGCCCCTGGAGGACCGATTCGGTCAAGCTGCGCGGATCACCCTCCGGCCGGATGCCGAGGGTGTGCACGGCGAGCGAGCCGGTCATGCTGATGCCGCTGGTGACGCCAGCCGAGCCGACGAAGCTGTCGATTTCCTTGTAGGAGAGGGCGAAGACATCGACATCTTGCTCGGCGTGAACCTTCGCGCCCGTGCGGATCTCGGCTGCGGTGTCGTTGCGGACGAACGAGAGGTCGACCCCGCCGGCCACGTTGATCGCGCCGGTCTCCATTTTCAGGTTCACGGCCACCCCGAACCACTCCGTATGATTGCGGGCGGCGACGTTGAGGCTTTGATCCTCGCCCGCCTCGGTCAGCCCCTGGTTGACATCGGCCTCCCCGATCCAGGCCTGGGTGTCGGAGTCGAGGAGGTGGACCACGATGGCTCCGGCAAAGCTGGTCAGGCCGGTCAGGGCTTCGCCGGCGGCGGCGGCGGACTGGACGGTCTCGGTGGACTCGGCCTGGACGGCGATTCCGCGGATGGTCTTGGTGAGGAATGTCGCCCCGTCGCGCTCCCCGGAGAAGACCGTGAGCGTCTCTGTGTCCAGGGCCTTGGCGCTGACCACGGCGCCGTTGCCGACAAAGGCCTGCGTATCCTTGAGGAGCACGACGACGCCGATGGAGGTGCTGGCGCTGACCCCAAGGAGGGTGACGGTGAAACTGCCGGCGATGAGGTCGGAATCGGTCGTATCGGTCGCGCGCACCAGCACGTTGCCGTCGGACCGCACCGTGCCGTTCACGTATCCCAGGGTTTGCGCATCGATCACGATCAGGGGAAGGGACGGCGCGATGCTCAACGCGAGCGAGGCCGACATGCCATAGGCCACTTCCAACACATCCTCGGTCGCCGCCGCCAGCACTTCGACTGACCGCTGCGCCTGCACCAGCGCCCCCTGGTCGATGTAGGCGTGGGTCCGGTTCTGGAGCAGGGCGAGACCGGTAGCCGGACCGGCGCTCCCGATGCCCGTGGCCAGGCTGCCACCGATGCCTGTGACATAGGTATCGCTGCCCGCGGTCACCAAGACCCGCTGCCCCGCGCCCGCCCCGTTGTTCGTTTCGTTGACCCGCGCGTGGTCGTCGATGAACGCGTAGGTCTTGCTGCGGACGACCGTGCCCGACGCGGACAATTCCACGCCGCCCACGACCGCGGTGCCGGTGCCGGTGGCATAGGCCTCGACGTCATCGGTTGAGAGGGCGGCGATGAGGAGGCCCCGGGCGTCGCGGGTGAGCGGCCTGGCGACGCGTTGGGAGGTCAGGGCCTGGTCGGCCGTCATCGGATCAACGATGCTGAGGTCGAGGATGGGGGTGTCGAAGAGGTAGTTGGCGACGGAGGCCACATCGAGGTCGGGGTTCATGACCTCCCCTTCGGCCTCGGTTTCCTTCACGAAGGTGACGTCGAAACGACCGTCGAACACGGCCTCCGCCTCGTTCCGCGCCTTTGCCGTCACGGTCCCGCCCGACGCCACCGACGCCTCCGTCGTTTTGTCGAGCACCAGCACGGCCAGCGAAGCGCCCGCGGCCGCGGCCGTAAGGCCCCCGGCGTTGCCGGCGATGGAATCGGTCTCGGTCCGGGCCTGGGCGGCGAGGACAACGTTGCCGTCGGCCTCGACGATGGCGGTGCTGCCGACGGTGGCCCGGGTGACGAGGGTGAGGAGGGCGATGCTGCCGGACCCGGCGATCTGGGCGAGGTAGCCCGCATCGTTGTTGGCCGCGATCGAGGCAAACGCGTCCGTCGAGGTGGCGCCAACGGTGACGTCGTCGGACGCCCGAACGCGGCCGAGAATCGCGGCGGCGGTGGTCCTGGAGACATAGGTGGCATCCACCGCGGCGCCGAGGCCGGCGATGGTGGCGTTGGCGGTCACGCCGGCTTTGGAGAAAAGACTCGTGGTGGCGTTGGCGGCCACGTCGACGCGCTGGCTGGGCAGAGCGGAACCGGATCGATTCACCTCCGCGTCCTGGCCGATGCCGGCCGAGGTGGTGCCGAGCAGGACGCCCAGCGTGACCGAGCCAGCCACGGCTGCGCCGGTAGCCCCGGCCCCGCCCGCGGCGACCTGAACGATGGTCTGGGTGAATTGGGCGGCGACTTGAGTCGTGGCCACGGCGTTGACGGTGGCCTTGCCGGCAATGCTCGCCGTGGTGGTGTCGGCAACCCAGGTCAGGGCGATGGCCACGCCCACCCCCGCCCCAATGCCGGCCGCGGCGCCGCCGCTGATCGTGTCGGCGGCCAGCGACGTCGTGGCCTTCACTCTGAAATCGAGCCGGGAAACGAGCACCGCGCTCTCCGCCATCGTCGCCGACGTCGTGTTGGTGAACCCATTCAGCGCCACCGAACCGGCCACCCCGGCAATGTCCGCCCCCGCCCCGGCGACGGCCCGGGCGCGGAAGCGGCTGGTGCTGGCATCCGTGGTCGCCTCGATCACCGCATCCCCAGCCCCGCTGTCCGGCCCGGAGGCCAGCGTGGCCGTGTTCGATATCGTGGCCTTGTTGACCGTGACGGCGGCCGAGGCGGCCCCGCCTCCGGCCACCGCCGCGGCGTCCGCGTTAGCCGCCGCATCGAGCGTGAGCGCCGTGCGCACGGTCACCGCGCCCACCGCCACGACCTTGCCCCCGCCCAGCGACGCGGTCAGGGTCGGGTGGGGTACGTTCACGGCCACGGCCGCGGCGACGCCCGCGGAGAGCAGCCCGATCGAAGTCTGCGCCCCGCCGGCCACCAGGGTCTCCGCAGCCCGCGGCGCCGCCGGCGACGTGGGATCGGCCGCGCCGACCTGGCGCGCCACTTCCGCGTCGGCGTCCGAGGCGGTCTTGGGCGCGCCGTTGACCCCCCCCAAGGCATCGGTGTGGACGACATAGGTCGCGGCGACGGTCACGGAGATGGAACCGCCGGCGTCCGCGCCGCGGTCGATCCGGGCGGTGATGGTGGGCGTATCCAGCGTCACCGCCACCGAGGCGCCGAGTGCCCCTGTGGCGGCCGCCGCGCTCGCTCCCGCGATCGTGGTGACGGTCGCCGTGTGCGTGGTTTGGACCAGGATGCTGCCCGCGGCGCGGAGATCCGAACCGGTTCCGACCCGAGCCACGGTCTCCATACGCCCGGTCTTGACGGCCACGGCCGGGGTCGCCGCGTAGCCGCCCGCCGCACCGGCTTCGGCCTGGGTGGTCACCACGGGCGTCGCTGAGGCGCTTACCGTAATCGACTTGCCTCCGGTCAGCGCCACGCCGTCCTGGAGTTCGGCCCGCACGACCAGCGCCGGGACGTGGACGGCGACGGAGGCGCCGACGCCGACGAATCCGCTGCCGCCCGCGGCCGTGGCGATGGACTGGCTCGAGGTTCGCCCCACCGCGCGCAACGTGACATCGCCCGTGTCGGTGGCCGTGAGGGAGCCGCCGGTCAGAACGGTGGCTCGGGACGCCACGGAAGCCAGGTTGATGCTCAGCGCACCGGCGGCGCCTACCTCCGAGCCGCCCGCCCCCGAGTAAGCCACGGCGCGGACCTCGTCGGTGCTGGCTTCGGTTTGGAGGGCTTCGATGGCGATGGACCCGCCCTTGGCGGTTCCTGGGACGGCGGCTTGGCGCGAGGCCTCGGCACAGTGAATGGCCACCGCCACGGCCACGCCCACCGCGTCGTTGGTCGCCCGGGCGTCGGCCACGGCGTCCAGGTCCGTTTGACCGGTGGCGCGAACCGTGAGGGCTCCCGCGGCGTCGAGGGTGACGTCCGCCGCAATGGTCGCCGCGGTGCGGGCGGAACCCGCCTGGAGGGCCAAGGTGGCGGCAACACCCACCGCGCCGTCCGCCGTGGCCGCCGAGGGGACGACGATGGCGTCCGGGGTGCCATGGGCCGGATCGCCGTAGGCCAGTTGGTCAGCCAAAAGCGCGTTGACGTCGCGCCCGCCTGGCCGCGCCCCTTTGGCGCTGGCCGTGCCCGTCACCGCGACGCTCACAGTGCCCGTAGCCGCCACCGTGGCCGCAGCCGATGCGGTCACGTCGCGCCGCACGGCGGCCGAGGACTGATCGTGCCCGCCGCTGATGGCCGCGACGAGCCCGATCAGAACTCCGCTCCCGGCGGCGAGGCCGCGGGCGTGGGTGGTCTCGGTGCTGGTGTGAACGGCCTCGACCCGCAACCCGCCGGCGAGGGTGAGGGCGGGCCCGGCGGCGATGTTGGCCAGGGTCTGATTCTCGGAGAACGAGAGGGCGGCGGCGGCGGCGCCCGCACTCCCGCCGGTCGTGCCGGCTTCGGCGAGGGTCGTGTTGACGCAGGTGCCCGTCGCTTCCACGGTCAACGCGCGGCCGCCGTGGAGTTGGGCCGTGGCCTCGATCTCCGCCCGCGCCGTGTTGCGTGGGAGGTTCAGGCCCACCGAGGCCCCCACCCCGACGACGCCCCCGGTGCCCAAGGAGGTCGCCTCCGCCCGGGTCGCTGACGTCCGGGTGGCCCGGAGGACGACGTCTCCGCCCGTCGAGGCGGTGGCGATCGCGCCACTGGGCAGCACGGCCTCATGAACGTTCCGGCTCTTGTTCAGCGCAAACGCTCCCGCCACCCCGAGGGCACTGGCCCCAGCGCCCGAAACCGCCTTCGCCGTGAATTCGTTGGCCTGATCCGCCGCCTGGAGCGCCTCCACACTCAGGGACGCTGCGTCCGCGGTTCCCGTCATGCTCGCCCGGACGGTCGCCTCGGCCAGGTTCAGCGCCGCCGCGACGCCCAGGTTGGCGTCGTTGCGGAGCGCGGAACCGATCGCCAGGGCCGCCCCGTCGGCATGGCCGATGGCGCGGAGGACCAGGGCTCCCCCCGCGTCCAGCAGCGTCCCGGCCGACGTGGAGGCCGCCACCAGGGAGGAACCCGCATTGACCGCCAGCGCCGCCGCGACCCCGACCTGGCCGTCCGCGGTGGCGACGGAGGGAATCACAACGGCTTCGGCGGTGCCGTGAGCGGGGTCGCCGTATTCCAGTTCATCCGCCAGCAGACCGTTGGCATTCAGCCCCCCGGCGGGCGCTCCGTTCGCCCCGGCCGTGGCGTGCACCGCGGCATTGACGGTGCCGGTGGCTACGAGGGTGACGGCGCCACTCGTGGTGAGGTTCCGCCGGGTTGTGGCGGAGGCGAGGTCATTGGGGGCTGCGAGCGCCAGGGCGCCTCCGACCATAACTCCGGTTCCGGCGGTCAGGCCACGGGCCGTGGTGGTGTCGGTGCCGGTATGAGTGGCCTCGAGCCGCAATGCGCCGGTGAGGGCGGTGGCTGGACCGGCGGCGAGCTCAGCCAGGGTGGTGTTCGCGGCGAAGGAGAGGGCCACGGCGGCGGCTCCGGCGCTGCCCCCGGCCACGCCGGCCTCGGCCGTCGTGGTGGCCGCATCCTCGCCCGTCGCCTGCACCGTGAGATGGTTCGCCCCCAGGAGCTGCGCGTCCTCCTCGATCCCGGCACGGGCCTCGACCACCGGCGTGTTCACGGCCACCGACGCCCCAACCCCGAGCGCGGCGCCCCCCGCCTCCGGGCGAGCCTCCGCCGTGGGGAGGGAAGCGGTGGCCGCCGTCAGCGTCAGGTTCGCCCCACCCAGCGAGGCCGTCACGCCCGTGAGCACGGCGGCGCGGTTGCGGTGGGTGACATCGTTGATGGCGAGCGCCCCGGCCACCCCCACCCCAGCGGCGCCCGCGCCGGAGACCGCCCGGGCCTCGAACGCGGAGGCCGCACCGCCACCGGGCGCGGAAACCACCAATTCGGGCGCGGAGACCGTGACGGGGCCTCCGAGGAGCGCTTCGCCGACGACGGACGCGGCATTAATCGCCACGGCGACGCCCACGCCGGTGGTGTGGTCGGTGGCGGCGCCGTCGGCCAGGGCCGAGGCGTCCAGTCCTCCCGCCGCGCGCACGGTCAGCGGGCCCGTGGTGGTCACACCCGCCGCGGTGGAGAGATGGGCTTTAGTTGTGCCCGTCAGGTCGGTGATCGCCAGGGCCCCCGCGAGCGCGACGGGCCCGTCGGCGGTGGCCGCGTGGTATTGGGAGAGGCGATCGCGGACGGATGTACTATTGGCGGTCGCGCCGTGGCCGGTGGACTTGGCCGTGGTTTCCGCGCCTCCGGACGCGGTGGCCAGCACGTCGACCCGGTCGGCTTGGGTCACGGATGCGGTGCCTTCGATCGCGGCTTCGGTCGTGACCTCGACCACTGCGACGGCCACCGAGACCCCTGCGGTCGTCGTGCCCCCAGCCGTGCCGTCCGCCGTCGTGACCACGCCAACGGTGTTCGTGGCGGTGACGGCCAGGTTGCCGCCCGCACTGAGAACGGTGGTGCCGCCAACGCGGGCCGTCGCCGCGCTCTCGACGACCGAAGTCGACGAGGCTGCGTCGAGGGCGACGTTCCCGCCGGCGGCGGCGAGGGCGTTGGCCAGGGTGGTCACGGTCGAGGTCGCTGCCAGCAGCAAATCCCCACTCGAGGTGAGTTGGGAAGTCCCGTCGACCCGCACCGAGGCGGTCGAACCCACGTCGATCAGGGCCACATCCGCCCCCGGCAGATTCAGGATGCCCTGCGACGTAGCAGTCACCGTGCTCGTGGCGGTCAACTGGATCGTCCCGCTCGCGAGGGTCGCCCCATGCACCGCCACGGAGGCTCCGACGTCCGTCATCGTGGACGTCGAGACGACCGCCGCCGCCAGGGTGATCGCCCCGTCCGCCGCCGAGGCCGGGTCATCGGTCCGGAGGGTCACGCCGGGGTCCACAGCGATGCTCTCGGCGGACACGGCGATCTGTTTGCCGCGCAGGGTCAGGCTGGCCGTGAGGAGGATCTGGTCGTGTGGCCCGCCCTCCCCTTCCAAGATGAGCGAGGCGGCAAAGGCGGAGTCCAAGGAGGCGACCGTCAGGGTATCGTTGCCGCCACCCAACCGGATCACCAACGCGTCGAGCGGGTTCTCAAAGACGACGTCCGCCATGGTGCCATTGACGGCGCGCAAGCGCGACCACCCCGCTTGGCCCGGGGCCGCCTCGAGCACGAGGACATCGTCGCTCGCAGTCCCGTTCAAGGTGAGGGTCGGCACCGGGGGAGGCTGCGGGAACGGCGGCCCGCGTGGGGCGTGGAGCAGGTCAACGAGTTCGTCCGCGATCGGCCGGACGGGTTCGCGGCCGGGACCCGACGACTCCGCAGGCTCGGCCGGGACAGGCGCCTGGGTCGGAACCGCGTCCGCGGTGTGGCTCGCGGCGGTTTCCTGGGTGGCAACGGCAGGGCTCGAGGCCAAGCCATCGTCGTTCCCCCCCGCCCCGCCGTCATCGGTCACAGGTCCCAGCATGTCAGCCAGGGACAGCGTCGGTTCCAGCAGATCCCCCGTCGAGTTTCCGGGCGTCAGCTCTGTCTGGCCCAATCGTTCCTCGACTGCCCCGTCCGGATCTCCGCCCGGCCAGGATTCCAAGCCGGCCTCCGTCTGCACGGCGACAGCCTCCCCCGAGAGTAGGATTCTCGGTTCGAGCGGCTCGAGAACGTATGTCGGCCGTCGCGTCATGTGTGGCCCCCTTCCCGCGCAGCGAATCCACTTCAAGCCGAGGGCGCGACTGCGAGGGGAGGATGACTATATTCATCTCCTATCGGAAATCGCCGGCCGGGTCAAACCAGGAGGCGCCCGCGGGAGGAATTAGCTGGATTGGTTAAGGCGTGGATGAGGGAAAGCAATGGCGATCCGGTCGACGATCCACGCCATCCGCGTCGCCCGGGGTCGCGTCACCCTCCGGGTATCCCTCCCCGCGGCGGCATCGGCTTCCTTGCGTGAACCAAGGGGCAATAGGGCGAGTCGACTGGCCCTGAGCGCTTCCGGCGAGGCGGGAGCGCCGGCGGGCCTCAGGGCCGCCCCACGATCCGACCTCGTTCCAGTTGCCACACCTCCTCACAAAGCGCCGCCACCTCATCCGCGTCGTGCGTGACGTAAAGCATCGGCAATCGAAACTCGTCCCGAATCCGCTGCAAATAAGGCACGATCCGCTCCTTCAGTTTCCGGTCCAAGCTCGCCAGCGGCTCATCCAGCAGCAGCAATTGCGGCGACGACAACAAGGCCCGCGCCAAGGCCACCCTCTGTTTTTCCCCCCCCGAGAGGTCCCTCACCCCGCGAGCCACGAGCGGCACGATCTCCAACACTTCCGTCACATGCTCGAAGCTGAACAGCGCGTGCGCATCCCCATCGGGTTTGTAGCCGTAACGCAGATTCCCCTCCACCGACAGGTGCGGGAACAGGGCCAGGTCCTGGGGCACGTAACCGATCCGTCGCAGCCTCGCCGGCACGTGGATCCTTTGCGTCGTATCCGTCAGAACCCGGTCCCCGAGCCGGATTGCACCCTGGCGCGGTCGGCGCAGGCCCGCCACCAGATCGAGCAGGCTCGTCTTGCCCGATCCGGATGGCCCGCACACCCCCGTCACCTGGCAAGCGAACTCCGCGTCCAGCTCCAACGCGAACTCCGCCAGCGGCAGCGACACCCCTTGCAGCAGCAGACTCATCGCCCCTTTCCCCGACGCCGCATCAGCCACTCGCTGGTCCACACCGCCGCGAAGGCCATCGCCACCGCCACCCCCAGCAGCCGCAGCGCGTGCGCGTCTTGGCCCAATTGCACCGATTGGAAGATGGCCAGCGACACCGTCGAGGTCTGGCCCGGTATGTTCCCCGCCACCATGATCGTGGCCCCGAACTCGCCCAGCGCACGAGCAAAGGCCAGGATCAGCCCCCCCGCGATGCCGCGCGCGGCCAACGGGAGTGTGATCGTCAGGAACACCCGCCCCCGGCCCGCGCCCAGCGTGGCCGCCAACTGCTCCAACCGTGGATCCACCTCCTCGAACGCGATCCGCGCCGACCGCACCAGCAGCGGGAACGACATGACGCCCAGCGCCACCAGCACTCCCCGCCAGGTAAACACAATCTCCAACCCCACCGTGTCCTGCAGGAACCCTCCCACCGGGCCGCGCCTCCCCAGCAGCTTGAGCAGAATCAGTCCGGTCGCCACCGGCGGCATCACCAGCGGCAGCGAAATCAGCGTCTCCACCACCGACTTTCCGCGCCAGTCGTGCCGCGCCAGCCACCAGCCCGCCGCCAGCCCCGGCACCAGGATCAAGCCCGTGCTCAGGCCCGACACCCAAGCTGTAAACCAAATGACCTGCCAGTCCTCCGCCGTCATACCCCGCCGCACCCTCCCAGATCGCCCCGTGCGCGCAAGGCTGGTCCTCGCCCCAAACCCGCCGAGTTCCCGCGCCACCGCCGGCTGCCCCCGCGCCTCCCCTGCAGGGCCGACCCACCAACCCCTGCGCGCTGCAGGCCAGGGATGCGCATGGCAGCTCTCATCGCGACATCACTGCACCACCACGAACCCATGCCGCGCAAACACCCGCCCGACCTCCGCGGACTCCAAGTGGCGCAGCAAGCGCCTCGCCGCCTCCGGTTGCCGGGTGTCCGAAACCACCGCCATCGGATAGCTGATCTTGGGAGACTCCCGCGCCGGCACTTCATAGACCACCCGGACCTTCCTCGACATGGCCGCATCGGTCTTGTACACCATCCCGGCGTCCACATTGCCCGATTCCACCGCCGCCAGGGCGCCCCGCACATTGTCCGTAGGAACCACTTTGGGTGCGACGACGCCCCACAGCCCCAGCCTCTCCAGGTAGGTCCGGGCGTAGATGCCCGCCGGCACCGTCCTGGGCTCCGCCAGCGCCACACGCTTCACCACCGGCCGGGCCAGGTCCTGCGCCGACCCAACCTCCCGCGAACGGTCCGCCGCCACCACGATCACCAGGGCGTTCGACCATCGACTCCGCCGCGTGCCCGCCACAATCAGCCCCTTCTTCTCGAGATCGTCCATCTTGGCCTCATCCGCCGAAAAAAACAGGTCGGCCGGCGCGCCCGCCTCGATCTGCCGGGCCAGCAGGCTCGACGCGCCGAAATTGTAAACCACCTTCACGCCCGTCTCCTTCTCGTAGGCCCTGCCCACTTCCTTCAAGGCATCCGACAGGCTCGCCGCCGCAAACACGGTCACTTGGGCGGCGTGAACGGGCAAGAGGGCCGATGCCCCCAGCGCCACCATCAGCGTCGCGATCCGTTTCATCCCAGGGTCTGGCTGGCGCGCATCGGTGCGTTCCCATCTGATTTCGTGATCGTCGCTTTCATCGCAGCGGGCGGCAGCTCGGCGCTTGCGCTCGGAGGCCCCGATTACCCCGCCACCCTGTAGTTCCGGCCCCCCGTCTCCCGCGCCTCACCATCTGGCCACTCGCTGACCAAACGGCGCTAACACCGGCTCCGCAGCAGCCCGATCAGAGCCTGGATGCTGGGGTCAGGCTCGAGCGCGTTCGCCCCGCAGAAATCCAGCGTCCGTCATGCTCTCGTCACCCTCTGACAGGATCCTCCCCGTATCAACAAGAAAGATGCCCTCCAGGAGCGCCGCACCCGGTCAAGGGTCATCGCCTCCCCCAAGCCTCCCTGTCCCCCCTCGACAGGGACCGGCTCCGCGTTACTGTGGCGCCATGATTCCTCGGCGTCCACCTCCGCACCCGCTCTTCGAGGTGTTCCGCGCCTTCCTGAAACTCGGGCTGATCTCGTTTGGAGGCCCCGTCGCGCACCTGGGCTACTTTCGAGAGGAATTCGTCCGCAAACGACGCTGGCTCGATGACGCGGCCTACGGCGACCTCGTCGCGCTGTGCCAGTTCCTTCCCGGTCCGGCCAGCAGCCAGGTCGTTGCGGCTTTGGGGATGCAGCACGCGGGTGGGTGGGGCGGGTTGCTGGCCTTGCTCTGCTTCACGCTGCCGTCGGCCGTGTTGATGATCGCCTTTGCCTACGGCGTGGCGGCGGTCGGCAACCTGCCCCACGCAGGGTGGCTGCACGGGTTGAAACTCGCGGCGGTCGCCGTGGTCGCGCAAGCCGTGTGGGGCATGGGGCGCAACCTCTGTCCGGACCGGGCACGACTGACCCTGGCGGGGGGAGCGGCGGCCGTGCTGCTGGCCGTTCCGGGGGCGCTCGTTCAAATCGCCGCCATCGTCGGGGGCGGCGTGATCGGGTGGTGCCTTTACCGGAAGGCCGTTCCAACCGCGACCGCGCCTGGCCCGGCGGTTGGGCGACCGCATCTCCTCGCGGGCGGCATGCTCGCCACGTTCCTCCTGCTCCTGGCCCTGTTGCCGGTTCTGACCTCGACGACCGGTCGCAAGGACATCGCGGTCTTCGATAGCTTCTACCGGTCCGGATCGCTGGTGTTCGGCGGCGGTCACGTGATCCTGCCGTTGCTCCGCGCTGAGGTGGTCCCGAACGGCTGGGTTCCGGACCACACGTTTCTGGCGGGCTACGGCGCAGCGCAGGCTCTGCCCGGCCCCCTTTTCACCTTTGCGGGCTACCTGGGGACGGCGATGCACACCGGGCCGCATGCGTGGGTTTTCGGGTTCTGGTGTTTGCTCGCCATCTTCCTCCCGGCGTGGCTGCTGATCGCCGGGGCGCTCCCCTTCTGGCATCGATTGCGAGCACAAGCCTGGACCCAAGCCGCTTTGCGCGGGGCCAACGCGGCCGTGGTGGGCGTGCTGCTGGCCGCGTTTTACCATCCCGTCTGGGTGGAGGGCGTTCGCGATGCGCGCGACGCGGCGGCGGCCGTGATCGCCTTCGCCCTCCTCCAATGGTGGAAGGCGCCGCCCTGCCTGGTGGTCCTCGCGGCCGCGGCCGCCGGACAATGGGTGCTCGCCTCGCCGCCCCCCCACCCGCCGGTCTAGGGCGGCAACTCTAGAATCCTTGCCGCCCAGAACTTGATCAAATCGAGTCAAGTTCTCGTCCCGTCCCTCCTGCCGGCAAGGATTCTACAGAGCGAGGCGTGGAGATTGGGGTCCAGACGGCGAAGGCGCGTTGCACGAAAACGGGGGCCGGAGCGGGTCTGAGGTCACGCCTCGCTAGGAAATCTAAGGCTTGCCAAAGCCCGGCCGGCCCCTAGTCTTGGCCCCTCATTGTTGGAAAACATGACCGTTGAACGTGCGTATCTCCTGTTCGCCATGGCCCCCCCGGCCCAACCCGGCACGCAGCCGGACCCCACGGGCCAGTTGCTCCAGATGTTGGGGACCTTCGCCATCCTCGGCATCATGTTCTATTTCATCCTCATCCGGCCCCAAAACCAACAGCGCAAACGCCAGGCCGAAATGCTGAAAGCGGTCAAGGCCGGCGATAAGGTCCTCACCAGCGGCGGCCTCGTCGCCACCGTCGTCGCCGTGAAAGACCGCACGCTCACCATCCGCTCCGCCGACGCCAAACTCGAAATCCTGAAATCCTCCGTCACCGACGTCACCGAGAAGGCTGCCGGCGCGGAATCCTAGCCCCTCTTCCCCGTTATTCCCTCCCTCTCCTCCGTCCATGAAGCGCAATAACCTCTGGAGATCCCTCCTCGTCCTCTTCGTCCTCGCGTGGTCCGCCGTGGAACTCTATCCGCCCACCCCGCGTGACCTCATCGCCGAATTCCAATCCCGAGCGGTCAGCCCGGACACCAACCTGACCGCCATCGTCGAACGCGCCCGCGCCCTGCGCGCCGCCCAACCCGACCGCACCGACTTCACCAACCTCAAAGACGCCGTCGGCACCAACCAAATCGCCCGCTACTTCCCCTTCGTCACCATCCCCGCCGGCGCCAACCCCCAAAACGCCGTCCTCAACCGCCTCCAAAAGGACGCCGCCGGCCAAATCCGCCTCGGCCTCGACCTCCAAGGCGGCACTGAATTCCTGGTCGCCCTCGATCTCTCCGATCCCAGCAAGTTCGCCAGCACCTTCGAACGCGAATACGCCCGCGATCAAGCCATCGAGGTCCTCCGGAAGCGCGTCGACAAGTTCGGCGTCGCCGAACCCGTCATCCAACCCGCCGGCGAAGACCGCGTCGTCATCCAACTCCCCGGCCTCTCCGAAGCCGACAAGGAAAGCGCCCGCAAACAACTCGAACGCGTCGCCTTCCTCGAGTTCCGCCTCGTCCACCCCGAAAGCGACACCCTCATCCGCCAGGGCATCATCGAACCCGGCTACGAAATCCTCACCGAAACCCGCCGCGGCCGCGACGGCCGCGAAACCGTCACCCCCTACCTCGTCAAAAAGAAGGGCGAACGCGGCCTCGGCGGCAAGAACGTCCGCCGCTCCGTCGTCGAACATGACCCCGTCACCAACGAACCCAAAATCAACTTCGAACTCGATACCGACGGCGCCCGCCGCTTCGGCGAACTGACCCGCGAAAACGTCGGGCGCCTCATGGCCATCGTCCTCGACGGCGTCCTCTACTCCGCACCCCGCATCAACGAACCCATCCCCAGCGGACGCGTCCAAATCAGCGGCTCCTTCGACACCCGCGAGGCCTTCGAGCTCGCCAACGTCCTCGAAAACCCCCTCGAAGCCCCCATCAAAGTCGAGGGCGAACGCGGCGTGGACCCCTCCCTCGGACGCGACTCCATCCGCAGCGGCGTCAAAGCCGCCCTCATCGGCGTCATCGCCGTCTCCGCCTTCATGCTCGTCTACTACCTGATTTGCGGCCTCGTCGCCAACGTCGCCCTCGCCCTCAATATCGTCATCCTCCTCGGCGTCATGTGTTCGTTCGATACCACCCTCACCCTCCCGGGGATCGCCGGTATCGTCCTCACCATCGGCATGGCCGTCGACGCCAACGTCCTCATTTACGAGCGCATCCGCGAGGAAGCGGCTCACGGAAAATCCCTCCGCGGCGCGATCGACGCCGGCTACGACAAGGCCTTCGGCACCATTTTCGACTCCAACCTCACCACCCTCATCGCCTCCACCCTCCTCATCTTCATGGGCACCGGACCCGTCAAAGGCTTCGGCGTCACCCTCACCATCGGCGTCAGCGTCAGCATGTTCACCGCCCTCGTCGTCACCCGCCTCATCTTCGACTTTCTCCTCAACCGCAACCTCCTTCGCAGCCTCCCCATGCTGCATGTCATCCGCGGCACCCAGTTCGATTTCCTCAAGCTCGCCCCCTATACCTTCGCCCTCTCCTGGCTCCTCATCCTCCTCGGACTCGGCTACGGCCTCCTCTTCCGCGGCAACAATCTTCTGGGCATCGACCTCCGTGGCAACCCCCTGCAAGGCGTCGAATTCGCCGGCGGCGACCGCCTCACCCTCAGCTACGACCAGAAGGCCCCCGAAGCCGGGGTGGACAAGATCCGCGAAGCGATCGCGGCGCTCAAGGTCGGCGAGCCCATGATCCAATACCAAAAGGACCTCTCGGGCGGACCCCGCACCCTCCAGGTCACCGCCGCCTTCGAGAAGGGCGCCCTCGTCGAGGAAACCCTCGTCAAAGAGTTCCCCGACATGAAGTTCAAGCGCATCGCCCTCGAGAAGGTAGGCCCCTCCATCGGCAAGGAGATCCAAAAATCTGCCATCCTCTCCGCCCTCCTCGCCATGTTCGGCATCCTCATCTACGTCGCCTTCCGCTACGAGTTCAGCTTCGCCGTCGGCGCCGTGGTCGCCGTCATCCACGATCTCCTCATGACCACGGGCTGGTTCTTCCTCGCCGGCGGCCAACTCAGCGGCCCCGTCGTCGCCGCCCTCCTCACCATCATCGGCTTCTCCATCAACGATACCATCGTCATCTTTGACCGTATCCGCGAGGACCTCAAACTCGGCCTGCGCGGCTCGTTCCGCGAAGTCATGAACATCGCCCTCAACCAAACGCTCAGCCGCACCATCATCACCTCGGGCACCGTCTTCCTCTCCACCCTCTCCCTCTACCTCTTCGGCGGCGGCGCCATCAACGACTTCGCCTTCACGTTCCTCGTCGGCATCCTCACCGGCACCTACTCCTCCATCTACATCGCCTGCGCCCTGGTCCTCTGGTGGCATCGGGGCGAACGCCCGAAACTCGCCTCCCAAGTCGCCCTCGAGGAAACGCCCACGGCCGCCCCGGCAAGAGCCTGATCCCCTCTGTGCTCTCCCCGGCCGACATTACCGTTTGGCATTGGGTCGGCTTCATCGTGGTCATCGTGGGCTTCCTGGCCCTTGACCTCGGGTTCTTCCACCGCGAAGCCCACGTCGTCCGCTTCCGCGAGGCCTTCGCCTGGACCTGCTTCTGGTTCACCCTGGCCATGGTCTTCGGACTCACCCTCGTGCCCGTGCGCGGTCGCGAGGAAGCCCTCGAGTTCGTCACCGGCTACATCATCGAACTCTCCTTGTCCATGGACAACGTGTTCGTCATCGCCGTCATCTTCAAATACTTCCGCGTCCCCGCCGCCTACCAGCACCGCGTCCTCTTCTGGGGCATCCTCGGCGCCCTCATCATGCGCGGGGTCATGATCGGCGTCGGCGCCGCCCTCATCAGCCGCTTCCACTGGCTCCTCTATGTCTTCGGCGCCTTCCTCCTCTACTCCGGTGTCAAAATGCTCCTCGTCGAGGAAGAAGGCGTCCAACCCGACAAGAACCCCGTCGTCCGCCTCGCCCGCCGCTTCTACCCCGTCTCCTCGGAGTTCAACGGCCAACACTTCTTCATCGAACACAACGGCGCCCACCTCCTCACCCCCCTCGCCATCGTCCTCCTCATGGTCGAAACCACCGACCTCATCTTTGCCCTCGATTCCATCCCCGCCATCTTCGTCGTCACCCAGGACCCCTTCATCGTCTTCACCTCCAATGCCTTCGCCATCCTCGGCCTCCGTTCCCTCTACTTCGTCCTCGTCGGCGCCATCGACTACTTCCGCTACCTCAAAATCGGCCTCTCCGTCGTCCTCGTCTTTATCGGTGCCAAGATGCTCCTCGCCATCAAGTTCCATATCCCCACCCAGATTTCCCTGATCGTGGTCGCCAGCATCATCCTCACTTCCGTCGTCTTCTCCATCCTCATCCGCCGACGCGAACAACACGCCGCCCGCTGCCCCGCCGGTCCCAGCCAGCCGGCCCCTTGACCGCATGGCCGCCGGGCGCTTCCTCTGGTCCCTCGCCCCCCTGCCTCCCCAGGACCTCCTCGCCCTCACCCGCGACCTCCCCTACCCCCCGCTTCTCCTGCAATGCCTCCTCCACCGAGGCGTTGCCACCCCCGACGCCATCCGCGCCTTCCTTGGACCCCGCCTCCGGGACCTCCGCGACCCCTTCCTTCTCCCTAACCTCGAAGCCGCCGTCCAGCGCCTCCTCCTCGCCCGCACCCGCGCCGAACCCGTCGTCATCTTCGGCGATTACGACGTCGACGGGGTGACCTCCACCGCCCTCCTCCTCGAAGTCCTCACCGCGCTCGGCTGGAAGGTCCGCTCCTACCTCCCTCACCGGCTGGAAGAAGGCTATGGGCTCAGCCGCGACGCCGCCGAAAACTGCCTCCGCTTACACCCCGCTTCCCTCCTCCTGGCCGTCGATTGCGGCTCCACCGCCGTCGAGACCATCGCCTGGCTCCGCCAACAACACGTCGATGTCATCGTCCTCGACCACCACCAGGCCCCCCCCCCTTCCCCGCCGCCCTTCGCCCTCGTGAACCCCCAACTCCTCCCTCCAGGCCCCCATAGCTCCCACGAACTCTGCTCCGCCGGGCTCGCCTTCAAACTCGCCCACGCCCTCGTCAAACAAGGCCGCACCCTCCAGTGGCCCGCAGCCCTCACCTTCGACCTCCGCCCCCTCCTCGACCTCGTCGCCCTCGGCACCATCGCCGACCTCGCCCCTCTCACCCACGAGAACCGTATCCTCGTCGCCGCCGGCCTCCAACGACTCCGGTCCACCTCCCGCCCGGGCCTCCAAGCCCTCAAACTGGTCGCCCAATCGCCCGAACCTCTGGGCGTCTTCGAAGTCGGTTTCCAACTCGCCCCCAGACTCAACGCCGCCGGCCGCCTCGAAACCGCCACCGCCGCCCTCGACCTCCTCCGCGCCCCCACCCTCGAGACCGCCCTCCCCCTCGCCCGCCAACTCGATGCCCGGAACCGCGAACGCCAGGACATCGAACGCGCCATCGCCCAACAAGCCATCACCACCGTGCGCGCCCGCTTCCAACCTGACTCCGATTACGTCCTCGTCGAAGCCCACCCCTCCTGGCATGTCGGCGTCGTCGGCATCGTCGCCTCCCGCGTCCTCCGCACCTTCCACCGCCCCACCCTCATCATCGGGTGCGAACACGGAGCCTGGCGCGGCTCCGGCCGCAGCATCGAAGGCTTCGACCTCGCCGCCGCCCTCCGCGCCTGCGACGACCTCCTCCTCCATCACGGGGGCCACGCCATGGCGGCCGGGCTCTCGCTCGAACCCCACCAGGTGGACCCCCTCCGACAACGCCTCAACGACATCGCCCGCCAAACCCTCTCCCCGCAACAACTCCTGCCCGTCCTCCACCTCGACGCCGAAGTCCAACCCGCCGATCTCACCCTCGAACTCGCCGAAACCCTCGACGCCCTCGCCCCGTGCGGCCAAGGCAACCCCCCCGTCCAACTCTGCGCTCGCCACCTCTGCTTCGCCCGCCCCCCCCAACGGCTGGGCCGCGACGGCCAACACCTCAAACTCTGGGCCCAGACCCCCGCCGGCCCCGTCGAAATCGTCTGGTGGAACGTCCCGGCCGACGCCACCCCCACCTCCCCCTTCGACCTCGCCTTCATGCCCCACATCAATACCTACAACGGCCGCCGCTCCCTCCAACTCAAACTCCTCGATTGGCGCCCCGCTTAGCCGTGTCTATGCAGTCGGGAGGGAAGCGATTGCGCTGCAGATTCTTTCGAACGGCGAGAAGTGAGAAGGGCGCGTATTGCCTCGAAATACGTAACCGACGAACGACGAAGCGGTTCGAAAGAAGATCAAGCAAGCGCGACGGATCCGACTGCCTGGATACGGCTTAAGGCCCCGTCAACGCTCAGCCTCCGTAACGTCCGGGATCGCCAACGGAAACACCTCGTTCTCCACCACCTCCCCACGCAACACCTCCTCCGCCCGCGCAATCAAGTCCCCCCGACGCCCCGCCAGATCGTTCGCCTCCCCGCGATCCTTCGCAAGATCATAGACCTCCCAGGCCCCCGGCTGCCTCGTCTTCAACCGCTGCCGCACCACCTTGTAATCGCCTATCCGCACCGCCACCTGCCCCTGATACTCGGGGAACACCCACACCATCGGCTTCCGCTCGCCGAGCGACGAACGCACCCCTGTCAGCACCGGCCAGAGACTCTCCCCGTCCAAACCCCCGGGCCGGTCCAACCCCGCCGCCTCGCACAACGTCGGCAGCCAGTCCGCAAAATACCCCGGCGTCGCGTTCACCGTCCCCGCAGGAATCCGACCCGGCAGTCGCGCGATCATCGGCACCCGAAGGCCCCCCTCGTAAACACTCCCCTTGTAGCCCCGCAATCCCGCCGTGCTGTCGAAAAACTTCGGGTCCGCACCCCCCACGTGAAACGGCGACCCCGGCTGCCCAGCATGCGTAGGGCCATTGTCGCTCGTAAACACCACCAGGGTGCGATCCGCTACCCCCGCCCGGTCCAATGCCCCCAACACCCGCCCCACGTACACGTCCAACTCGTGCACCATGGCCGCGTAACCCGCGCGCGGACGCGGATGCGGCAAATACCCATTCTCCCCTCGATACGGGGTCTCGTCCCAATCCGCGGGATACCTCTCCACCGACTCCCGGGGCGGGTGGATGGCCACATGCGGCTGGATGAAGGGCAGGTAAAGAAAAAAGGGCCTCGCGGCGTGCGCCGCGATGAACTTCTCCGCCTCCTCCATCATCAACTCCGGCGCGTAGGTCGCCCCCAGCCCATCCTCCAGTCGCACCTCGCCCTCAGGCTGCTTCCGGTGACCCGGCACCGGCCGAGGGTTGATCGCGATCTTCTCCCCGTTCCGCCAGAGATGCGGCGGATAATAGCTGTGCGCAACCGCCTGGCAGTTGTAGCCAAAGAAAAGGTCGAACCCCTGGCGATTCGGATCCCCACTGCTCCCCACAGGACCCAACCCCCACTTCCCCATCGCACCGGTGGCATAGCCCGCCTTCCGAAAGAGCTGAGCCAACGTCACCGCCTGCGCCGACAGCGGATGCTGCCCTTCCGTGTGCTCCGGAAACCTCACCCGAGCCTGCTGGTTCCCCCGCACCTCGGCGTGGCCAAGGTGCTTCCCGGTCATTAATACGCACCGGGAGGGCGCACACACCGGCGCCCCGCTGTAGTGCTGCGTGAACCGCATCCCCTGCCCCGCCAAACGATCGAGGTTCGGCGTGGAAATCTTCTTCTGCCCATAGCAGCCCAACTCGCCCCACCCCAAATCGTCGGCCAGCATGAACACCACATTCAACCGGTCGGCCGCCCACAGGCCGTCCAATGGAAGGAGACACCCCAGGGCGACAAGCAGGAAGACGCGTTTCATGACGGATGGCATGCCGGTTGCCGCCATTCTTCCCTCCCTTCACAGAACAACGCCAGCCCTATTCCCAACAGCCGGGGTGAGGAGGACGCTCAAGCGACGGTTCAGGGTGTCCTTCCACGCTCGGACGAATGCCCCCAGGGCCCATGGATCTGGGGCAGTGCGGTGGGGCAACACCTCCCGTGCCGACAAGGGCGTAGCACATCCCGGCTCGTCAGAAGCCTCGCCCCGCCCATTGGGCCCGGATCCAGGAGCAGGGGTCGCGTGGTCGGATTCCGGGTGCGGGACCGTCCGTATCCCAAGATGATGGTTGCTGCCCCCATCCAGACCCCACATCCTCGCTGCCATGCAACCCTCCGCAACCCCCTTGCCCAGCCCCCTCCCCATCGGTGCCGCGCGGCGCCCGGCCGCCTCGATCCTCACCCTCACCCTCGCCCTGACCCTGCTCACCCTCCCCGCTGCGCCTCGCGCCGCCAGCCCGCCCTCCTACCAGGAACGCCTCCTCTTCCCCCCCCAACCCAAACACGTCCACTCCAGCTCCATCGTCGAATGCCCCAACGGCAGCCTGCTTTGCGCCTGGTTCGAAGGCTCCGGAGAACGCTCCAGCCCCGACGTCGTCATCCAGGGAGCCCGCTTGCCCGCCGGCCAGAGCGATTGGAGCAGCCCGTTCCCGATGGCCGATACCCCTAACCTCCCCGACTGTAACCCCGTCCTCTTCATCGCTCCCGACCAACAACTCTGGCTCTTCTGGATCGCCGTCCCCGCCGAACGCTGGGAGGATTCCTTGCTCCGCTGGCGCCGCTCCCGTGACTACCTGGGTGACGGCTCCCCCCGCTGGGATTGGCAAGACACCCTGCTCTTGGAACCCGGCGACCGCTTCGCCCTCGCCATGGCCGACAAGTTCCACGAACTGCGCCGCCAGTTGCCCGGCTTGGACGACCCGCGAGGGCCGCGCTTGGGCGAAGACCTCGCCCGCCTCCAGTGGGAGGCCTGGGACAAAAGCAAACGCCAACGCGGGTGGATGCCCCGCTGTCACCTGACCCTCCTCCCCTCCGGCCGCATCCTCCTGCCGCTCTACTCGGATGGCTTCCTCGCCTGCCTCATGGCGATCTCCGACGACCAGGGCCGCTCCTGGCGACCCAGCCAACCCATCATCGGCCCCGCCCTCAACCAACCCAGCGTGGTCCGCAAACGAGACGGAACCCTCGTCGCCTATCTGCGCGAGGAGTCCTTCCAAGCCGCCCACGATCAGCCACTCAGCCGCCGTATCCTCACCAGCGAATCACGCGATGACGGCGAAACCTGGTCCCTCGCCGCGCCCATCGACCTGCCCAACCCCAATGCCAGCGTCGAGGCCATCGTCCTCCAGGACGGCCGCTGGGTCCTGGCCTTCAACGACTCCCCCACCGACCGCCACTCCCTCGCCCTGGCCATGTCGCCGGACGAAGGACGGTCCTGGCCCTGGCAACGACGCCTCGAAAACACACCCGGCGGCCAATTCCACTACCCGTCCCTCATCCAGGCCCGCGACGGCCAACTCCACCTGACCTATACCTTCCAACCCGGCAGCCCCGCGGCCCGCAGCATCAAACACGTCACCCTCCACCCCGACTGGATCAAGTCGCCGGCAGGCGAACCCTGACGGGGCGGCCGATTTCTTGTGTCCAAATCCCCTGCGGGCCGCTAGGTTTCCAACGCATGGGCCGGTCGGTCCGTCGATGAACACGCGGAACTCAACCCCAATGCTCACCGCTCGTCAGCGGGCGAAGTCCCATCCTCGTCCCTCAGCCCCTGCCCCTCACCCTCCGCACCCCACCCCTCGAAAGAGGCCGGCGCGCCGGTGCCTTCCTCTCCTGGCCTGGCTCTGCACCCTCCCCCTCCCCTGCCACCCGGCCTCGATCCCGCCCCCGCCCGTTCCCCTGGCCCAGGAGGCCCCCTGGCGAATCGCCAGCATGGCCACAGACGCCGGCGTCCAACGCCGCATCGTCTTCGACATCGCCTTCCGCGCCGATGCCGTCTGGTGCGCCGTCTCCGACGGCCTTTACCAATATGACGGTTATCACTGGAAGCGGTTCGGACCGGCCAACGGGCTCCCCAGCGCCTTCGTCCGCACCGTGAGCAGCACACGAGGCGGCGCCCTCTGGGTGGGCACCGACAAGGGAGCCGGCGTGTTCGACGGCACCACCTTCGACCCCTGCACCATCGGCAACCAACTCGCCGGCCCCAATGTCCGCCGGATCGTCGAAACCTCCGACGGCGCCCTCTGGTTCTGCTGCGACCGCTGGCCCGATGCCACCCTCCCCGGAGGGCTCACCCGCTGGCACAACCACCAGGCCCAACACTACGGAGTGGCCGAAGGCCTCCCCACCGACCACGTCCTTAACCTCTTCGAGCAATCCAACGGCCGCCTCCTCGCCTTCACCAGCGGCGGCCCCGCCCAACTCCAGGACAACCGCTGGACGCCCATCCCCGACCAGGATTATCCCCCCCGAGATCACACTTGGGCCATCCACGAACACTCGGATGGCCGCCTCTTCGCCCAGGGCTTCACCGGCACCTGGACCCAAGCAGGCGGATCCTGGAAACCCTGCCCCGGCGGCGATAGCCCCAACGCCGCCCCCATCTGCATCACCGCCGACGGCTCCGTCATCAAAGCCCTCAGAGGTCGCGAAGGCACCGCGTGGTTCGCCCGCTGGGACGGCCAGGCCTTCACGCGCGCCTCCGCAGAAGTCCCCGAACAAGGCACCGACATCCAAGTCGTCCGTCAAGCCCCCGATGGCGCCATCTGGGCCGTCGGCCGCGGTACCATCCTCCGTTGGGAATACCTCCCAGGCCGATGGTCCTGGTACCCCGATCTCCCTTCCCCCATCCTGGAAGACCGCCAACAACGCCTCTGGTTCGGGGACCGGAACGGCCTCGCCCTCCTCAACGGCGCCACGATCACCCCCTTCCCCACCCTCCGCACCCCCCTCTTCGAAGATCCCTCCGGCACCCTCTGGGGTTCCACCACCTCAGGCATCGCCCGCATCGCCACCCACCTCCCGGAAACCATCCCCCCAGACCTCTCCGGCCTCTCCATCCTCCAAGGCGGCCTCGCCGAGCCCGACGGAACCCTCTGGTTCTACGGACAAACCCCCGACGCCCACTTCGCCGTCGCTCGCCTCGACCCCAAAGGCTGGCGCCGCTTCGGGCCCGCAGAACTCCGCGGCGGCCGCATCCTCTCCGCCATCCCAGCCCCCTCCAACGCCGCCCCCTCCAACGGCATCTGGGCCGTCCTCACCGTCCTCCCCTCCGGTTACGAGATCGTCCACGCCCACGCGGAAGGCATCCAAATCGGGGGACTCGCCAGCGAGAAACCCCGCACCCACTTCCCCATGATCGCAGCCAACCACACCCATCTCTACCTCTACGGCTATAACGGCCTCTGGGAAGCCCCACTCCAAACCCCCATCCGCTTCCAGCCCGCCGCTAACCCCGCCGAAAGCGTCTTCTCCCGCGGCGCCTGCCACGGCGAAATCGCCGCCTTCCTCGCCCAAGAAGGCCCCGACGGCCGCGCCACCGTCCTCCTCCGCCGACCCGACGGATGGCTCCGCCACCCCGTCGCCTACGGTGAACAACTCTGGCTCGGACCCGATGGCTGCCTCCTCGTCGCCGATGGCTCCGAGTTCGTCCTCTGGGAAACTCGAAGGTGGAATAACGCCACCTACCTCAGCCTCCCCACCGAAACCACCATTACCTCACTCCTCCGCTCCCGCAGCGGCGACTACTGGCTCGGCACCCCCAAAGGCACCCTCTGCCTCCGCCCAGCCCCCGACCCGCCCGATACCTCCCTCATCGGGCCCAACTCCCTCACCCAAGGCCCCCCCCTCCCCGCTCAAGCCGCCGGGATCCCCAGATTCCAACCCCGCTCCCAAGCCCGCCGCTACTCCTTTAGCTGGCGCCTCAATGACCAACCCTGGTCCGGCTACGGGGATTGGCCCGCCGCCGGAGTCCCCCTCCATCGCCTGCCCGCCGGACCCCATGTCCTCGAAGCCAAAGCCCGCGACGGCCTCGGCAACGAAGACCCTTCCCCAGCCCGCCTCGCGTTCACCCTCCTCCCCATCCCCATCCAGGACCGCGCCTGGTTCCGACCCGCCCTCGCCGGCCTCGGCCTCGGCTTCGCATCGCTCAGCCTCGCCCTCTTCACCGCCATCCGCCGATGGCAACGCCACGCCGGCCACCTCGAGGAACAAGTCCTCGCCCGCACCGCCGAACTCCGCCGTGACCTGGCCCGACGCGAGGAAGTCGAACGCGCCCTCCGCGAAAGCGAATCCCGCCTCCGCGCCAACCTCGAAAACACCCCCAACGTCGCGATCCAATGGTACGACCAGAATGGACGCATCATCTACTGGAACCATGCCTCGGAACTCCTCTATGGCTTCAACACCGATGAGGTCATCGGCCAATCCTTGGCGAACACCATCCTCGACGAAGACGAAGCCGAGCATTTCCTCCGCATCCTCGACGGCATCCGCCAAACCGGCCAACCCTACGGCCCCTACGAAACGCAGGCACGCCGACGCGATGGCTCCCGATGCTGGATCGTCGCCACCACGTTCGCGATCCCCCTCCAGGCCGGCCAAACCGGATTCGCCTGCATGGACGTCGATATCACCCACCGCAAACTCGCCGAACGAGAACAAGAACGCCTCCAGTCCGCCCTCCTCCAAGCCCAAAAAATGGAGTCCATCGGACGCCTCGCCGGCGGCGTCGCCCACGACTTCAATAACATGCTCCAAGCCATCCTCGGCAATACCGCCCTCGCCCTCGAGGACCTCCCCCCGCAAAGCCCCCTCCGCGAAACCCTCGAAGAAGTCCAAAAATCCGCCCATCGCTCCGCCGCCCTCACCCGCCAACTCCTCGCCTTCGCCCGCAAACAAACCATCCGCCCCCAGGTCCTCGACCTCAACGACACCGTCAGCGGCATGCTCAAAATGCTCCGCCGCCTCATCGGCGAGGATATCCAGCTCGTCTGGGCCCCAGGCCCCAACCTCTGGCCCGTCCGCCTCGACCCCAGCCAGGTCGACCAAATCCTCGCCAACCTCTGCGTCAACGCCCGCGATGCCATCCAAGGCCCCGGCCAAGTCACCATCGCCACCCGTAACGTCTCCCTCGACCCACCCCTGGCCCCCCACCTCCCAGAGGCCTCCGCCGGCGACTACGTCCGCCTCACCATCGCCGACACCGGCCAGGGCATGGACGCCGAAACCCAATCCCACCTCTTCGAACCCTTCTTCACCACCAAAGCCCCAGGCAAAGGCACCGGCCTCGGTCTCGCCACCGTCTTCGGCATCGTGAAACAAAACCAAGGCCTCATCGACGTCACCAGCGCCCCGGGCCAAGGCACCACCGTCACCATCCACTGGCCACGCACCTCCCCTCTCCCACCGCCCACGGCCCCAACCCCTCCCAGCCCGCCCCGCGGCCGCTCCGAAACCCTCCTCCTCGTCGAAGACGAAGCCCAGGTCCTCAGCCTCGGATGCCGACTGCTCCAACAGCTCGGCTACTCCGTCCTCTCCGCCCCCACCCCCACCGAAGCCCTCCGCCTCGCCCACCTCCACCAGGGCCCCATCCACCTCCTCATCACCGATGTCATCATGCCAGGCATGAACGGCAAACAACTCCGCGACCAACTCCGCGCCCACTACCCTGACCTCCCCTGCCTCTTCATGTCCGGCTATACCTCCGATGCCATCGCCGACCAAGGCGTCCTCGACAGTGACGTCCACTTCCTCCATAAACCCTTCAGCCTCGAAACCCTCGCCGCCAAAATCCGCGAAATCCTGCCCCCACCCCCCTCCCCCCAGGATCAAGCAAAACCCTGACCTCCCTCCTGCCCCCGAATCGTCTCGTCCTCGCATCCTTCATCCGACCACATCGGCCAACATCCTGGCGTCTTCCCTTCCTCCTAGCCGCGCCATCGGTTCAGCCTCCCCCTCCTGCGGCGACCCCAGAAACTCCTCCAACGTCGGCCCGTCCGCCGTGCGCCCATCGCGAAACATGAATTGCCATACCTCGTAAGGCCATACCCTGCGGCCAATCCGGTAATACCACCGCATCGCCGCCCGTAAACCCGGATCCGGATGCGCCAGATACCGCCGCAGGGCTCGCGGACGCATCTGCACCACCACCTCAATGAACTTCATCCACGCAAACGTCCGCCACGCCGGCATCCCCCCCGTCGCCAATACCTGGTGCTTGTAATCCCACCGGCCCAAATCCGTCTGGATCACCCGCCGCCCCGCCTCCTCCCGGTAAAACGACGTCCACCGATGCGGCGTCGCATACAAGGCCTGAATCTGGTCCGGATCATAGGCCAGGACCTGACGCAATAACCGCCAAAAATCCCCGTCCGTCTCCTGATCAAAACCCGCCACCATCGCCGCCATCGACAGGATCCCATGCTCTCGCAAGAGCCGTATCGCCTCCCGATCCACCGCCGTCGTGCTCCCCTTCCGAATCCTCGCCAACGTCCCCTCATCCGTGCTCTCCATCCCCATCAGAAATCGCGCCACCCCCGCCCGCCGGTAAAGCGGCAGCAAATCCGCGTCCCGCACAATGTCCCCAGCCCGCGTCGACCCCACCAGCACCAACGGAACCCGCTCCTCCACCAACGCCTCCAGCATCGCCTTCCACGCCGACCGCGACGCCGTCGGATTCTCGTCCGCAAAGTTGATCACCTCCACCCCGTGCTCCCGATGCAACCACGCCAGCTCGCGCGCAAATCTCACCGGATCACGATGACGCCACCGCGTCCAAAAACCGCGCTGCCCACAGTAACTGCAGGGATGCGGACACCCACGCGAGAACTGCACCACCACCGCCCTCCGGTCCCCCCAGTAGGAATACCGCGCCGGATCGATCAACTCCCACCCCACCCGATAGGCATCCAAGTCCCTAATCAATGGCGCCGGCAACGTCGCATACGGCACCCCCGTCCCCTCCCGCCGGGTCGCCACACCCCGCACCCCCGCCACCTCCTCCCCCCGCTCCCAGGCCCCCACCAACTGCCGCACCGTCTCCTCCCCCTCCCCGCGCACAATCACATCCACCGCCGGCTCCGCCGATAATACCTCCCGCCAATGATACGTCGGAAACACCCCGCCATACACCACCCTCATCCCCGGCCAGCGCGCCCGCACCGCCCGCACAACCCGCATCGCCGACGGATGCCCCGAGGTCGACCCCGAATGCCCTAGCAACACGGCGTCCGGCCCTATCTCCCCCACCGCCTCCACGATCCCCTCCACCGACATCGGACCAAACTCCGCATCCACCAGCCGCACCTCATGGCCCGCATCCAGCAAGGACCCTCCCAACGCCAGCAATCCCAGCGGCGGCAAGTGCTCCCGAGGAATCCGACTGCCGATCGACGGATGGGGAGGATTGAGCAGGAGAAGTCGCATATTTATACTTTGTATTGCAAAGCCTATGACTTAGGCGACACTTTTTTGTTCAATCTTCGTCAATATAATGAAGTGTGCATCCCGTTTCGGCTGAACTTTGCAGTACAAACAACACCTCGGACACCGTCCCCTGTCCCGCCCCGCACACAAGCCGCCGGCCCCTCGCCGCCCACACCCCCAGACCCCCATATCGCCCACCCGGCCCGCAACAATTCTCGCTTTGAAAAAAGGAGTCCCCCGCTCCCCCTCCCTCGCCAAGAACCCGAAAGGCAGAAGGCAAA
>CAZVRY010000014.1:0-36318 GCA_964629545.1 uncultured Verrucomicrobiota bacterium
AAATGCTAACGCCTGCCTTCACCTCGAACCCACCCACCCTTGCGAAACCGATGGGCGGTGCGGCATTTGCTTGCATCGGAGGCGTGGGCGATTTACAACCGCGTTCGGCTTGTGAGGCGGCGGAGGCGGTTGGGCGAGGGGGGTGCAGTTGCCTGACGAGTGTGGTTGCCAGTGTAGCTCAGTGGCAGAGCAACGGTTTCGTAAACCGTAGGTCGGTGGTTCGATCCCACTCACTGGCTCCATCTCAAAACCTCGGTAAAATGGGCTCGGAATGCATGTTCTGAGGGTGGAGATAGCCAAGGAACCTCCTAACACAAAACTAACAGATTCTTGCCCATTTTCGATTTTGTGAAGAAAGTCGGGCATGTCTCGTAGCGGGAACTTACGCCCCACGGTCCACCGTATCAGCAGTTTCGAATACCGTGTCGATCTGCGTTGCCGCAAATTCGCTGGTGTTCTCCCCGTCGTCAGCGGCGGAAAGAAATCGCTGCAATTTGAAACCAGGGCGGCGGCGGATCGCAAGGCGGATGAGATTCAGGCGATGCTCGAAAAGCACGGGGCGCAACGAATGGCTACCGTCGCCCGAATGCTCGATGAAGACCTGAATGTGCTCTACGCCAAGCTGGCTCCTTTCAATCAAACGCTGACGGATGCAGTCGACCACTATGTGGCCCATTTAGCGGCACAGAAGGAGCGAGAGGCCTCGGAGACTGTTGGAGTGCTGGTGGACCGTTGGCTGGCGGAAAAGAAGGCTGAGCGGAAAAGAGGCACTCTCCGGCAGCGAACATTCGAAACCCTCCGGTTCTTTGGAAATAGGTTCAAACAGCAATGGGGCGCGCGGAGAGTTGCCACCATAACCAAAGGGGAGATTGAAGCTTGGCTGAAGTCGCTGAGGGTATCCGTCACTGAGAATACCTACCGACCTGCTTCCTCGGTTTACGAGCAGCACCACCTTTCACATCTTTCGCAATTCTTCATCTGGTCAAAAGGAAAGCACGGAATCCCACGAGATAACCCCTGCGAGGGCATTGGCTCCAAGGCGGTGACAGCCGATCCGGAGTTCTTCGGCTTAGGTGCATGTGAAGAAATCCTTAAACTGTCGCTTTCCCCTGAATTCATCGACCTCCTGCCCTTCCATGCCATAGGCCTGTTTGCGGGTGTTCGGACGATGGAGTGCGAGCGATTGACATGGGACAGCGTGGATTTCGATGACCGAAGCATCGTCCTCAAGAAGGATCAGGCCAAGGGCAATGCTGGACGACGGCCAGAGATCTTGCCCACGCTGAACGCATGGCTGGTCTGGTTTCGGAAGAAGCATCCCCATAAACCGCTGATTCCACGCGACTTGAAACGCAAGATTGGAAGATTTCGCCTCACACTTGGCTACTGGATACACAATGGTATGCGACATTCGTTCGCATCCTACTACTTGAGCGGCATAAAGAAGGACTTTGGCGCGCTTGAGGAAATCATGGGTAACTCCCGCACGATCCTGCGTCGCCATTACGTTCAGTTTCCGTCGAAGCGTGACGCCAGAGATTTCTGGAATCTGACACCAGACAGATTCCTAACGGAGGAACGAAAGGCAGCGTCCAAGAAGAAGAAACCACGCACCAAGCCGATCAGCCTATTGGACGAGTTCTTGGCAAGTGTGAAGGCGCAGCCGGATGTGGCGAAGTCCAAAAGTCAGGCGAGCCCACACCCGACAGCGGTTCTGACCAAGACGACACCCCTCCCCCCAGACCAGCCCCCTTCGTCGTCCAGTAGTCTCGCCTAAGAATGGTCCGGCCAATCTTCGCCGCAGGAAACCCTATTTCCTTGCTGCCGATCCCGAGAGGCTCGCCTCGACGAGCTCGAAAAAACCCGCCAGCGGATTTGCACCCAGATTCTTCGCCGCGCGGCGTTCATCCGCTTCCTTAAGCCTCCCCTGGATGACGGCCGGACTGGCGGCACAGCGCCGACAGATAGTCTTTTCGCGGCAGGCGCGGCGATAGCCTGGGAGGTTGGCATAGACCAGCTCGGTTTGGCAGACAGGGCAATGTCGTTTGAGTGGCATACGGGGAATAAATAGGGAGAGCCACGACAACACGCCTAGAATGGCAGCAAAAACGATACGGTAATCCGCCGTCTGGCTGTGCTTCTTGGGGGTTTGCGATCGATCTTTGCTAGGTTCCTCAGATTTCTTTCGTGCCCTGCCGTCCTAATATTGCAAAAGAATCACCCCATCTAATGTGCGTAATATGCGGAATACAAGGTGTTTAGAGATGTCCGTGTTTTGGGCTGGTGGGCAATATTGTATAGAAATCCTTGAGCCACAACATGTTATGCTTGACTTTCGGCCAGAAAAGTGTATGCTGGGTGGCACAATAAGGAAACGGTCGGGCGGCACAGGGTAAAGAGCCTGAAACCGCTGAACTAAAATCCTCACGTTGAACGCCATAGGTGTGGTGTGCCTTGGTGGGGAGGCCGTCTCCAGCAAAGAAGAACGAACATATGCAAAACATTAGCGTAAAACGTAACCGGCCTGAAACCAGGCCCCAAAAACCTCAACGCAAGGCCGAAGCCCGTAAGGGCGCGGCGACAGCGGATCCCAGCAAGGCAAATCGACGGGGCCAGCCCTCAGAAAACACGATAACGAAGTTCAGGGGGATGTTCAATAAGACCCCCGATCTCGATTCAACCCGAGCAGGGTTGGCCAACGGTGACCAGAAAAAGCCACTGAGGGATTTGGTTCAGTTCGATGCCCTCATCACTCGCAACCCAGAGGCAGGGGTTGACTACAACAGTTCAGGTATCACCGACGAGGATGGCGACTGCATCAACTGCGAGCGCAAGCTGGAGCCGCGAGCCACTGGTGACGATACGGTTCGAATTCAGGTGCCCGTGCGAGTAACCCCAGCAGAAGCGGTCCGCGTTCTCCGAAAGACCGCTGATTGGATCGAGTCTCGTCCGGACGTGTTGAAAATCGGCGGTGGGCCTCAGGCGAAGGAGGAGGCAGACTATGGACATTGATTCGCTCCATTGTGTCTTGCTGAGCCGGATTTACGACGACTTCTATCGCTTCGTCCTGATGCTCGCCGATGTGCCCGATGACAGGATATTGGAGGCTGAGCAAGCTGAAAGAGAACTAAGCTTGGAAACCAGCGATATTCGTCGGCTGTGGGACTATAGGCTTAATCACTTGCTCTGGCTGCTCCGGCACGTTCCCCGAGACGAGTTCATAGTCGCTCACACTCCTTCCCCAGAGTCCAACCCCGGTGTTCGCATGGGAACCGAAACGATGAAAGAGTTGGCCGCTAAGGCATCAACCGTGGAGCATTTCTTTGCTCTCTGCGAGGAGTCGAACCGTGAGTACGACCGCCGCATCGCGGGACGCTGCGGAGATGCCCTGAACAGCCCTTGTTCCGCCGTGGTAACCACCACTCCAGCTCTGTCTCCCGAAGAAATTAAAGCGACGTTCAAGGCGATGTTCGCTGAGGCCGCCAGGCAAAGTGAACACGAAAACGCAACAATAATAAGCTCAGCACACGAAGCGAATACCCAAGAAAGGCAGAACAATGATAAACTTTAGCACAGGTCAGCTTGTCTGTACTCATTGTCGTGCTTCCAGTCCCCGAGGGGAGGATTACCACCAAATGTGTATGAAATCCCTCGAAACAGGATGGATCACCGTTGCGCGTTGTCTCTACGGCACAGTATGGCTAGAGAACTTCTGTCCCAATTGTCACGAGGCTGCTGAAGCCAGCTATCAGAAGAACCTGAAAGACCAGGAACAGGGTTTCGACAAGCTGCCGGAAGAAATGATCCCCGTAGATTCCACTTTGGGCAGCGGGGACCAAATGTCGGCGCCCCGTGATTATGATCACCACATCACGGTACACTCCGAAATGGCGCAGGGCGACCATGATTCAACTCCGCAAACCACCGAATCTTCAGCTCTGTCTCCGGAAGAAATGAGAGCAAAGTTCAAAGCGATGTTTGCTGAGGCCGCCCGAGGGAGTCTTGTGGAGCAGTCGCAGAGAGAGAGCTCGCCGGAACAGCCCGCTGTGGACGGGAAACCTGAATGACCCGGCCGACCCTGCCCGAAAGATCCAGGCAGCTACAGATCGGTGGCTCCCCCTCAAGTAACGCCCGTGGTTGCGGACGCAACTGTTCGCCGCCAGGGCGGGCTTGAAACTCCGTCAGATGAACCTGGCGGAAACAGCAGAGAAAAGGCGGCGCCGAAGCCCGCCTTTCTCTCCGCAGTCGACCACTTTAGCAAGGTATGATGTATGACAGATGCAAAGATGAAGAACGGCAAGTTCACCCAGTTACCCAACAGCCTTATCACCGCGAATATTTCGGACGCGCTCTTTCGGCTGCTGGCCTATTCTTACAGCAACCGGAACACCTTCCGCTACAACGTCCCCCACTGCGTTGACGTATTGCGGGCCTCAAGACGGCACGTCCAAAGACTGTTCAGCGTCTTGAAGGACGAGGGTGTCTATGTTCTGACGACTTCGAGAGAAGTGAAATACGGGTCCATTCCGAACTATCTTTTCAACGCCCAGGCGGTTCCGGCGTTCCTGGAAAGAGCGCAGGCCGCGACAGAAATGACGGCCCCTGCGGACGAGGTCGCGCCAAAGGTCGCGCCAGAGCCTGCGACAGAGGTAGCGACAGAGGCCACGCCAAAGGCCGCGACAAAAAGTTCCACAAACAATACTAATAAACAAGATCAACAAACGAGACCAACAAACAAGATTAAGAAACAATACCAAGAACCAAGCTCCCGTGTGGCAAGTCAAAGTTCCGACGAAGGCGGCATGGTTTCTTCCGGTAGATTTCAAGCCAAGTGGGACTCGGTTTCTTCTTTCAACAAGATGTTTGAAGAGTTCAGGAGGAAGGCCGAGCGGAGCGAGGCTGGTTCTTTGGTGTCGTCTAAACCTGCCGAAGGCACGGGGCCAGTTCGTCCTGTTGATACAGTTTCGGTCGTTCCGCCGATGGCGGACACTTCAAGCGTGCCGAAGGCACTTTCGACTGCCGGAGTACAGGGCTCCGCGCCCGCTGCCGCGGTCACGGAGCAAACGCAAGCGGCGGCGGACTCCCTGGCTCCAGAAGCGGATTCCATTTCTACTGCGCTACAGAACGCCCCTCGGTTCGGGGACAGGAGGGAGCTTACTATCCGGCGTATTCGGGAAAGCTGGGCGGAGAGTCCAGATTTTTCGGAAGCGAAAGTAGCAAGGATGGAACTGGAGCTGCGGAAGTTGACCCAACAGCACATCAGCAAGTTCGGGGAACCGACTCCGTCCGACGGCATTGGCATAAGGCATTACGTCGAGAAGCTTGCAAGGAACTGGCCGGACTGAGTGTGGTGAACGGACGGAACACCGATGGATCGTTGGCTGAGGGGGCTGAGGAATCCTTTATTTAATCGCAACGCCTGTAGCATCTTGGTTTTCGCCCACAAGGAGGGTCAGGACAGCGGGCAAGGGAGAAAGTGGTCATATGCAGGATTCCCGACATTTTCCCAAATGAAGAGGGTGGGTTTCGGGGGATATCCGAGATGTCGATTCGCGATGCAGGGTTGATGTGGCTCGACAGCAGAGCGATGGCTCACTTGCAGCGAACCTCTTACGCCCCAGATTCCTCTGCACGCGAGAGACGCCGCAAATACTCCGCGATCTCCAGCGGATCGCTCATAATCACGGTCCCGTACACCTTGCTACAGTCCAGCGGCGAACTGTTCAGAAATCGCGCCATCGGCCCGTCGCAGAGGAAGGCGTCACAATAGGGAATCGCAGATGCGGCATGGAGATAGTCCATGCAATCGTTGTCACGCACCACACGATTGGACTGCAACAGCGCCGCAGAGCACCCGCCCCAGAGATGGAGTGATGGCAGAATCGATGGGTCGTCACCATCGACAAAGGCCCCGAATACTTCTACAGGCGGTGGACGCCCCTCGGGCAGAGGCTCTTTGAAGAGTTCCGATTTGTATGCCTCCAGAAGCCCGAGCTTCTCCCGACTGCGGAGTGCCTCAAACGAACGGCGTGAAGCCTGAGTTCGCGCTTGCGGATCGTTCATGGTCTGGACGAACTTCGCGACCATCTCCTTCGGCATTGGGGTGAAATCTGGCAAACCTTGAATAGTCGCAAACCCAATCGACCACATCCAGTCTAGCCAAGCGGCAACAGCGCCTGGCGGCTTGCCCCACCAGTACTCGACATTGCGGATGAACTCGTCTTGGCCAGCCCAGAACCCTGCCTTCGTCCATACCGGGCATTCTCCACCCGCTTGGGCGACTCCCATTTTGTGCCATACATGGTAGCGCCACTCACGTCTGATCAGTTTGACAATGTACTGGAGACACACGCCGCCGCTGATCCGATCCATGAGGCGAGCGGTGGTCAGCCGAGTTTCAGCGTCACTTTGCCTCATTAGTTCCTCGAACATCGCGGAACTCACAGGGCAGCAGACGCGGCCAGACTCCAGCAGACGCTCAAGGAGCGCCAGAATCTCGGCATAGGCAGGGACTGCCTGATGGCTCTGCATCATGACCTTCCGCAGATTGACCCAGTGGTTGGTATCCAGGTAGAGAGTCGTCCTGCCCGACATCCAGCGAGCAAGGTCGTTCTCCCTGTCCACCAGCGACTGACGGGCTGACCGCATCTCTTCCTGGAACAACTCCATTCTCCGCAGTCGCTTCTTGCGTCCCCTTGAACTCATAGGCGCGTCATTCTTGCGGCGTGGCGATTGTTCTCGCGTCGGTCACACAGTGCTCCCAACCGTCGTGCGATCAACGCTCCCGAAGACCTGGCATGAGATTCTCTCGACTTCCCCATCAGGCGTGACACGAATCGTGCTCAGAATCTGCCGTGTCAGGTCAGGGGCTGACTGAGAAGCACGGGGCCTCGTTCAGCGCGGTGAGGATAACGGTTGCGTTCTGCACAAGCGAATATCTATTCCATTGCTCCTGGCATTTCAGAACAAATCAGGGTTTTGAAAGCCACGCCGGACTCCCAACCGCCCCGGTCGAGGCCTGGTCCCGACCAAGGCGTAAACCCTACAAACCATGCGGAGCTAACCGGCATGCGGAGCTGTGAGGAAGACGAATTCTTCGTTGAGGCTTTGACGTTCCACTCGGAGGCGGGGGTTGGCTCGGAAGACTGAGGCGTTGGAGGTTTCGCGCCTGATCGGGAACAAGAGCGGGTGGTGGTAAAGCTGGGAGAAAGGCATTTGGCTCTCGCCGCGGGAAATGAGAACCGTCTCCGCCAACCAGGCCACTTGTTCCGCGTTTCTCGGCTGGACCTGTTTGCCTGGGAGATAGACACCGGCTTTCTTGGTTTCGGCAATGACGTCCCAGTCAAGGAAGCTGCTCACGTCGTAGCGCGTGATGCGATTGACGAAATCCCGATCGCCGTGCTGCTCCCGTAGCCGGCGCTGGATGTCGGCGCGCTGCGCCTCGTGCTGCAAGTTGAGCAATCGCCCCAGAGCTTCACCGACACTGCCGACGAATGGGTAGGCGGCTATCGCCATGCCCCAATTCAGCAGAGTGCGAGTGGCTGGTGAACCGTTGGCTCGGAACAGGGAGAGCGCGGCGGAGCGAAGCGCGATGCAGTTGTCCGGCGGCTCAAACCAGATTCTGCGGACATGCTCCAAAACCTTGCGGATGGTTTCAGCGCCGGGATTTTCGGCGGCGACGGCCTCAGCCAGGGCTGGCTTGGCGTCCTGCCAAGCAAGGTCTTGGGCCGCCAACGCCATGCCTTGTTCGAGCCAAACGGCGCGGATCTTCCGGCGGAATGCGATTTCGATTTTGGTGCGCATGGCGGTCTGTCAGGTCTGGGCCGGAATCCGGATGAACGGGACACAAACCTCTTCCAGCGCCGCCCCGCCGTGGCACAGCAGAATGGTGCCCTCCTGGGTGAACGCTTTGCCGTAGGGCGAAAGCAGGGTGCAAATGCTCTCGGGGAGGCCCGCATGATCCCAAGCCTGCGTGCCGGCAAAACTGGCGAGGCATCCTTTGCGAAGGGTGGGGTCGGAGTAGATTCGACAGCGTTCGCCGCGCTTGTCACTTAGGACTCCTTCCTGGGGGCGGCCGATGCCGATGGCTTCGGTGTTGCCGTGGTCGGCGGAGATGAAGACTTCGAAGCCTTGCTCACGAAGTCGGGTCAGGAGCGCGAGAGGAAATCCTTCCTCGGCCCAAGTGCGGACCTGACCAGACATGCCGACCGCGCCGAGTTGCATCCCGTGCATGATCTTGTCCACCTTGTAGAGCGTGATTCCCAGCACACGGGTCTGGGCGGACAAGGCGTCTTCAACCGCTGGGAGGTCAGCGGTGTCGCCAGGGATGGATATAAAGCCAACTTGGGCGGGTGCCAGTCCGCGGTCAGCCCAAAACTGGCGCCAGCGGGCTTCGTCGCGGTCGGTGCGCAAGAGGGTGTCGGCGAGGTGACGGGGAATCTTGCCGGCGAAGGCGGCCTGCCGGGAGATTGGCGTCACGGTGGGAATCCAGGCAAAGAGAGCGTTTTCCTCGATGGCGCCAGGCAAGCCCCCCGCTTTGAGGCCTTCTTTCAGGACCAGCCATTGGTCAATGGCCAGGCCGTCAATGAGGATGAAGGCAATACGCTGCGAGGGATTGCTGGCAAGCTGGTGGCCGATGAAGCCGGGAATGTGATGGACCATCAGTGGGCTGCTGGCCGGGTAATTGTAGAGGCCGCCGTAATGGTTGGAGAGCCAGTCCAAGAACTGCTGATTGACGTAGCCGCGCAACTCCGGGAACTGCTTCTGATACTGAGCGCGGGCCTGGGGGCTGATTTGGGTCCAGAGCACGTTCGCCTGAGCGTAGCGATAGGCGTAGGTCAACCAATCCTGCGGCGTGGCCGACGTGGAAGGGCATTTTTCGAGGAGATGCTTGCCCAGCTCCTCAAAACGGAGGTCGGTATTCTCGGCTTTGTTGCCAAGCAGGCCAACACGAATCCAGGTCTTTTCGATGGCCTGGCTCCAATCCCACTCCACCGGCGTCAAGAGCCCGTCCTCAAAGAGGTTGTCAATGTAGATACGGACGTCGTCATGGCCGAAGGGCAGGACAGGAGGACCGTGATATTTCAGGGATGGCGGTTGTTCCTGAAGCTTCATCGTGCCGCCTTTGGACTGGCGGACGAAGATGGGCCAACGCTCGTCGAGGAACTCCCAGAAGGCGGCCCGGTTCGGGACAATGATTTCGAGCGGCCAGCCAGTGAAGTTGGAGTTCTCGCGCAACACGGCTATCAGGTGGGCTTCGAGAGTCGGCGGGATTGTGGCCTTGTTGTAGTGCCGTTGGCAGAGCATGCGCAGCAAGTCCGGCACTGATTTGATCACGGTGGGTTCGATGCCGAAAACGTGGCGCAAAACGAACCCGCGTGTCTGAGCGTCGTCGTGCGGCTGTGAGGCGTGTTGCTGATGGGCGCGATACAGAGCGTCGAAATAGAGAGTTTCGAGCTGGGAAACGACGGCGTAGGACAGCTTCGGGAAAATATCCCTAAGCGTGAAGGCAATGCGCTGAGCGTTGGTAAGCACGTCCGCCGGAAGGGTTTCAAACTCGCGTTCTCCGGGTTTGAAGACCACCACCAGTTCAGCGTCGCCGCCGGCATCCCACTTCGAGCGAAAGCGGCTTTCGTAGTCGTAGCGGAAGGAGACGGAGTCTTCAAACTGGACGATGAAAAACCCGCTAGCCTCGATAGCTTGAAAGACGCCGGGGTCACGAAGCAAGCCGTCAGGGTCAGAGACGGCGGTGACCCGTGTCACCCTGGGCACAATACGTCGGACGATCTGTTCGCGCCATTCAGACATATTGGTTAATCCCAGATTTCACAGATGGGCACAGGTTCATTTGGGATTGGCAATGGCAAGTGGCTGGGGGATTAATCCCATTTCGGCAATGTAGGGTGATGGTGCGGCCGGAATGCCGAGCATGGAATCGTTCACCAATAGTGTGAGCTGCTTGCGAGCGCGAGTGAATGCGACATAAAAGACACGCCGCTCCTGTTCGAGTTGGTCCTCCGTTTCCGCCAGCCTACTCGGCCAGATGTCGCGATTCGCGTCCAGGATGATGACCGCGTCGAACTCTTTTCCCTTGGCGCGCAGTGCCGTCATCAGGTGAAGAGGCAGTTTCCAAGAATTGTCCTGCGGCGCATCCGTGTTATCGGGGGTGACGCGCGCCAACGTAGCAATGGCCTTCTCGATGTCCTCGTAGAACTCGGCGTATTGATCACCGTAGCGTGCGGCGTAATCGGCAAGATACAAAAATGGCGGATCGGCGTAGAAAATATCGTCCACCGACTTGCCGTAATCCTTTTGTAGTCCCTCAAAGCTAAGGCTGATGACGCGGATGGCATCGGACACAGTCTTGGCGTGCAACAGAGGTGCGATCGCGAGGAAGAAGGATTCCGACATCCTTCCGCCATCATTGCCGCCCTTAAGCGGGCCTTGATAGCGGCGTAGGCAGTCCAAAGCGGCGATGAGTGTGCGGGGGCGCTCTTGCTGGAGGTAACGCGTCAGATGCTGCAAATCGGATTTGTTCAGCGGGAATCTTTTAACCTTGTTGACGAGTTTTAAAAGATCGGCAACGGCGTCGAAGCCGGGGATCGGACTCGATCCTGCCCGCGCCTTGATGGCGAGCATTTCCTTCAAGTCCCCGAAAGCATCACTCAGGAACACCTGCAGGTCCTCGGCGGCATAGAATGGAATGTTCTCGCGGGCGAAGGTAATCTGATAGGGGATGATCTGGCTGCGCTTTCGTCCGATGATGGCAACCTTCTTGATTGCCGGGTTGGCAAGCATCTGGCGGACGTGCGTGAGAACGTATTCGAGCGAATGCGAGAGTGATGGCATTCGTGACACCCGCACATCAGCGATGTCTTTGGAAGCCGGGCGAATATTCTTGGGCACGCGCTTTTTGTTGTGCTGAATGAGCTTTTGCGACAGCTCGACGATATTGCGCGGCGAGCGATAATTGATTTCGAGAATGCAGGTCGCATAGTCGGGCGCGATCTGTTGTTCGGGCTTCGTGATGAAGACAGGTGACGCCCCGCGCCATTCATAGATGGCCTGATCGTCGTCCCCGACGATTGTGAGCTCCGCCTTGTTGTTCGCCGCAATACTTCGGAGCAATTCGAGGTCGAGTTTGTTGATGTCCTGAAACTCGTCCACGATGACATGGTGGAAGCGGTGCATGCCCGTGGTGAAGCGACCCTCTTTTGATGCCTGCTCCAAGTCCAGCAACGCCCAGTACTTTTGATCCTCAAGCGTGATCTGGGATGTGGCAAACATGAAGTCGCAGGCTTCGACCCAGAACGGGAGGAAGTGCTTGAAAATCTCGACGAGTGGATTCCCGTTGGCGACCGGTTGCACAACCTCGATATCAGTTAATTGGTTCACGACGGATTGGAGGTGGGGCAGCATGCCATTCTTGCTCAACCAATCTACGTGCGCCACAAAGCGATCAGGTTCGTGGTGAACATCATGGCGGAAACCAAGGGTCTTGAACCGATCCATGATATCAATCAAGGTTTTGGCCGCACGATTCTTCGCCCTGCTATTGGTGAGGGCTTCCCGCAATCGCTGGTGCTTTTGCCAGACGGGTTGGAGTGTATTCTGAACGCAAAAGTATGTGTCCTTGCTTCCGGACAATAATCGCAGGCTGAACTTCTTGGATTTCAACCGACGATACCCCCATGAATTCAACGTGGATACTTCAACAAATGGGGCAACGCCAGTAAAAGCCCCATCGTTGCCGAGCCGGTCTTTGAGTTCATCGCGGGCGGCACGGGTGAAGGTGAAGAGGAGAAAGCGCGGCTTCTCCACACCGGCCAGTTCATAGTGATTGAGACAGCGCCACAAGATTGAGTAAGTTTTCCCGCTGCCTGCGGGCGCGAGGAGACGAAGCGCCTTGGTCTCCGCCGAGCAAAAAGCCCGCTGGAATTCGTCGAGTCCAGATTGATTCAGTTTGGCAGATGCGCTCATAAAACTCTCAGCATGAGCAATGGGGTGAGTTGGGGCAGGACCTGGCTCTGGCGCTTGAACTCCTCCGCACATTGGGCTTCCTCCTGGGCGAGATGCCGCAGGCGGTAGTCGCGAACTTCAGGAAGGCCGATGCCCTGGAGTATCTTGCGGCGGGAGCGGAAGCTGAATTCGGCATTTTGCTTTTCGAGCTGGAGCTGGGCCAAGTGCCGCTGGCGCATGTCGAGATAGAGATCGCGGCAATGCTCGCGAGCGAGAGCCTCGGTGGCATGGTAGGCCTCCTGTGGAACCGATTCAGCCGCGACGGTCTCGACTCGCCACGGTTCGATGCAGAGTTGCTCCCAAAGAAACCTGGCTGTCGGCGCTAGCATCCGGCCGTCATCATGGACAAAGAGCGGCATCATGCGGCGCTTTTGGCGGTCTTGGGTGATGATGCTGACTTCCCAGAGCGACCAAACGCCAGAGAGGTTGCCGGGAAGCGAGGGAAAGCGGACACGCGGCACGGGCATCCCGGACACATAGCGCGGCAGGCGGGAAAGGATGCCCCGCACCTTGGGATGGTCGAGGCGCAGCAACTCGGTTTTGGGCGGCGGCGTGGCCGTGCGCGTGGGCCATGCGTAAGGACGCATCTGCGTTTCCCCCGGCCATTGGATGCGGATGCCGTCGAGTTCGGCCTCGTATTTGCCGCCAAAGGCATCGAGGTAATTCTCGGTCATCCGCTCGACCCAGTCGGCCAGCGGGTGATTTAGCGTTTGCCTTGCCTCCTCCGGCGACAAGGCGCCGCCGTTGGACAGAAGCGAGTTCTTGGAGTGGGCTTCGCCGGCGCGGGCCTTGATGGTTTCCGCAACCTGGTCAACGGTTTGCGGAATGCGGTCGGGGTGGAGCAAGGCTTCGACATAGAGGGTGTCGAATATGTGGGCCGCCTCAACGGAATCGAGGACGTCGCTGGTCTTATCCACGCCGAACTCTTCGAGAATGACAGAGAGCTTCTGTTCCAGGACCTCGCGGACGCGGAATTCGACGCTGTCCTCGAACAAAAAATTGACGGCGCGGACAACTGCCTTCTGGCCGATGCGGTCCACGCGGCCGATCCGTTGCTCGATCCGCATGGGATTCCACGGGATGTCGTAATTGACCACGACGTGACAAAACTGGAGGTTGAGGCCCTCGCCGCCGGCATCCGTGGACACCAGAATACGCGCTCCTCTGGCGAATTCCTCCTGCACCTGTTGACGTTCCTCCATACTCATGCTGCCGTTGAGGCAGGCGACCGCGATGCCGCGATTCGCGAGGAATTCGGCGAGCATCCGCTGGGTGGGCACAAACTCCGTAAACACCAGTAGTTTGATGTCCGGGTCGCCTTCCTCTTTCTGGAATTTGTAAACCCACTCCAGCAGTGTCTCTGCCTTGGCATCCGGTCCGCGTGCCTCGACCTTCCGGGCGGCGGTGAGCAGGAGTTCAACCTCCGCGCGCTCGTTTTTCATGGCGGCCAGCCGGGTTTTGAGGAACGAATCGAGCTGGTCCTGGCCGTCCAGGTCGCCCCACTCCTCGTCCGTCAACGACGGGAGCAACGTGAGTTGTTCGCTCGGCTCGTGGAGGATCGCGAGGCGTTTCTCCAGGGTGGTGATGATGGCGCGGGTGGAACTGGTGACCAACCGCTGCATCAGGATCATCAAAAAACCGATGTAGGTCTTTTTCTCCCGCATGGCCTGGTTATATCCTTCACGCACATATTCCGTGACCGCGTCGTAAAGTTGCTTCTGGTCCTGGTGGCCCTCCCAACTCACGCCAACCAGCTTGGTGATGCGCGGTTTGAAGAGAGGGTTGCCGTCCGGGTCAATGGCCTGGCGCTTCTCGGTGCGGATAACGTAGGGGTGGATGCGCTCGCGGGTCACGCTGCCGGGTTCGGGAAAAGCGTTCTTGTCCAGCAATGACACCAGCCGGTGGAAGGCGTCGCTCTTGCCCTGGTGTGGGGTGGCGGACAGAAGCAGAAGGTAGGGGCTGGCCTCGGACAGGCCCCGGCCGAGTTGGTGCCTCGCCACCTGTTCGGAACTGCCACCGATACGGTGCGACTCGTCCACGACAATCAGATCCCAGCCGGCAGTGATGAGGTCTTCGAACCGTTCCTTGTTGAACTCATTGATGTCCGCCAGCGACCAGCCCTGGCGGGCTTCAAGGGGCTTGACGGAGTCGAGGGAACAAATCACCTGGTCGAACGCCCGCCAGACATTTTCGCTGGGGGCGATGCGGCGGTAGGCGGTGAAGTCGGGCGGGGAGAAGAAACGAAACTCTTCGCCAAAGTGGGTCTGCATCTCCGCCATCCATTGGGTGACTAGGCCCTTGGGGGCGATGACCAGGGTGCGTCGGACAAGACCGCGCAGCTTAAGTTCGCGCATGATGAGGCCGGCTTCGATGGTCTTGCCCAAGCCAACCTCGTCCGCCAACAGGAAACGCACGCGGTCCTGGGAGACGGCGCGGCGGAGCGCCCTCAACTGGTGCGGCAGGGGGATGACCGATGCGCTGGCTGGTGCCAGCAGCACGTCCTCGCTCAGCAGATTAGCGATTCGCGCGGCGTAAAGGACATAGCGGATGCGCGGCGGGTGACCAGCCTCGGCGGCATCCAGTGGTTTGAGCCGTTCCGGCGTGGCGCGCACAACGCTGTCCACATTGGGAAGCCAGACCTGATACGTGGCGTCATCCCAAAGGCATGAGGACTCGACCACCTTGCAGGGTTGCCGGTGTTCGATGCTCCAAAGCCATTGGCCGGGTTCAAACATCTGTTAGTTTTCGGGCGGTTTCTCGCCGCCACTGGGAATGTGGGAAAGGCTGTCAGACTTCAGGGAAATACTTGTGCCCCCAACTGCAAAACCCTTGTCGGGTCGAAGATTCTTAACCCAGCCCGCGGCGTTCATAGCAACGGGAATCGACTTTCCGAGGACCTCTTGGAACTTGGCGTGGAAGGAATCGTGGATTCGCAGGAGAACAGTGGCATCCTCCTCGTGGTCAGTCGGGCTGTTGTAGTATTCGAGGATGGGCCGCGGTCTTTCATCCATCACGCCGGGAATGGCGGTAAAACTGATCACGTAATTCAGACTGCGAAACTCCCTTGCGATGAGATGCTCCACGTACTGGCGGCAGGTCGCTGGGTCAATGGTCTCACATTCCCTGTTAATGATGAAAATCGCACCCCGGCACTGGTCTAGGCCAAAATGCTGTTTCGTTTCTCGAATTTGGCGATTGGCTGTCTTGGTGATTGCCTTCAAACCGCTTAGGTAGATGTCCCAGTACCTGCGTTTGAATTCTGGCGGCAATTTGCTGATATCAACCCTGTCGCTGAATTCGGGGTGCAGTGAGATCAGTTCGGCAAAGAGCGCAACAATCTTTTGTTGTCGTTCCGGAGCTTCGATGGCCTCTTTCTCAAGTATTTTAAGTTCGATCAGGACTTCGCCGCAGCGGTAATCACAATTCTTGACACCGGCTGGAAACTGATGGTGATCCAAAATGCGGTAGCCGCCCGCGCGTGTGATGACTTCATCCACGAACGGCTCGTCCAAGACGACATTGTGTAGGCGGAACTGCATTCTCATTCTCCGCCGGTGCGCGTGACGGCGGTGTCGTAAATCATCTGGAGTTGCTCATCCTCATTCAGCACCGAGTCGGGAATCATTTCCGCCACGACCAGAATGGTGGAGTAGTCCTTTTGTTGGTAGCAGTGCTTGAAGCCGACGCGCACGGCCTCGGTGCGGAGTTCCTTGAGTTTCTTGCCTTTGGGAATCTTGGGGCGCGGGACGGTCAGGCCGGGCAAGGTTTGGCCCTTGTTGGCCGTCAGCGCCGGTGGACTGTAGCCCTCCGGTAGATACGACCAGAACTCCTCCAGAAGGCGCTTGTTGCGCAGCGTTTCCACGTCCACGTTCTTCTTCGGGTCAGGGACATACCACCGGCTCTTGGCCTTGGCCTTCAACTGGGCGTGGTCTTTGGGCAGGTTGCGGAGTTCCTTGAACTGCGTGGACAGGTAGCTGTGAATCTGGCTGGGCACGTCGCCCCCCGTGCCGTCGTAGAAAAGGAAATTCTGGTCCAACAATGCACTCAACTCTGGGCGGGCCTCCCACTTCTTCCAACTGGCGCTGAGCTGCTGCATAAAGTCCGGCTGGATGTCCTGGTAGGCGGATGGCCGGTCCTTGAGGAAGTTGCGCAGCCAGTTGATCGCGCTGCGTTCGTCCTCCACAAAGATGGTCAACTGGCCGATGTTCTCCATCTGAGCCCGCTTCTTGTCGTATTCGTTGACTTGCTCGGGCAGGAAGTACATCCCGTCGCGTTCCGGGAACTTGTCCGCCAGGCCGGCCTGGAACTCGGCGGAGCTGAGCGGGACGGGGGTCGAATGACCCACATAAAAGGCCACCATGCGGTCGTAGATGATGCGCGGGTCTCGTTCAGCGATGTACTCCAGTTGTCCACCTTTGGCTTTGATGACAGGCAGGTTTCTGAGATGAGTGCGCGTGAAATCCCACACCCCTTCCTCCGTCTCACCCCTTTTGGCGAAGCGATCCTCCAAGCCACCGTTTGGCTTGTAGGCCGAGATGACCAAGTCCTGCTTTACTGCTGTTGTGCTCGTGACAGACCGGAAACTGCGTTGCTTCTTGTCGAGGGCCGCAACATTTGCCACCACGAATCCCGCCTCCTGGAGACTCGTCTGGATTGAATTCCACACGGCAGCCTGTGAGTTGGAAAACTCAACCGTCATCCAACGCCCAGGCTTCAAAGCAGAGAAGGCAGCCTTGAAGCCAGTAAGCATCAGACGTGAGTATTCATGCAAATCCTTGGGTGCTTTTGTCTGGACCCGATGCACAACGGCTTCCGTCTGACTTGCAGTGCCGACTTTGAGCCAGCCCTCCCAGATGCAGTTGAGGTCGGAATAGAAGATGTTGCCCCCAAAAGGCGGATCGATAAACACGTAGTCAACTGACGATCGTGGGAGGGGGCCCGGATTTGCGGCGTCAGCCGTTGAGATGGCCTTCCTTCCAGAAAGTACCGACAACTGTCGAGCAACCTTCAGAATGTCATTTAGCTTGTCAGTGGCTAGGCGAAACACGTTTTGCTCGCGGATGAGGCTGGGAATCGTCAATTTGCCCTGCTGCCCACCACCACCACCTTCACGATAGCGGTACATGTTTGACGCAAGCCACTGAATCGAAGTCATCCAGAACAGACCAAGCTGCCGGTGATTGCACAATTCCAGCACCTCCTCCCAAAGGATGGCCAGGACGATGAGGTTGCGCCGGGTGTAGAAGTCCGAGGCGGTTTCGATGCCCCGCAGGTGCAAAGCGTCGCGCTTGTATTGTTCGCTACTCTTGTCCAGCCGGGACGAGGGACATGAACGTGGAAGCGGGGTCGCTGCAATCTTGTCCAGTGTACGTTGATCAGTCCCGCCGAACTTCTTTTCAAGGCGAGATGACGAGGTGGTGTAATCGATCAGGACGGGCACCTTCTTGATTCTCTCCACCATCGTGCCGTGGTGACTCAACGCTCTTTCCATTCGCTTGGCAGCACTCGCCTTGCTTAAGAGTGCATCGCAGTGGGAGCACTTAAATCCCTCCGCTGAAACCTCCCCCTCATCATCTACGGCAACATCCATGAAGACAACTTCACCTTGACAGTTGTGGCACGTGAAAACGTCACTCCAGACAGTGTAGTTGACGCGACCTACTGTCTTTCCATCACTGTGTAGGGTCTCATACATCCAGCCACACTTGTTTTCCACTTCCTTCAGAATGCGCCGGGCCTCTCGCTCGAATGAGTCGGCATCAACAGGAGTGTTGTAGTTGTATCCGATGAACGTTGCAGCAGGGGAAAGGTCGTTGAGGATGGCCTGCCGAGCGCCAAGTGTCGAAAAAGCAGTGCCATTCTCGTCAATGATAACTCCGTCTTGGCGCACACGGTAGCCGAGTTCCTGGACTTCGGCCCGGTCGCCACAGAGCTGAGCGGCCACGCCCGTCATTCCCGTGCCGCAAAAACCATCGAACACCACGTCGCCCGGTTCCGTGTAGTGCAGCAGGTAGCGCATGATGGCTCGGTGCGGAACTTTGGTGTGGTAGGAGTGGGCGTTGTAGATCGGGTGGTTCTTGCCCTCGCTTACATCCACCGCAAACGGTTCGCGGTGGTAGGCCTTCTTCGGGTCGTATGGCGTGCCGTAGTATTTGACGAACTCGCCCAGCCATGGATTGGGGCAAGCCGTGTAGTATGGCGGGTCGGACAGCGCCAGAATGTCCTCGTCTTTGCCAATGGGGAAACCCTCGATCTTGCGGAACTCCGGATCTTTGAGCTTCTGGGCAAGCAGTTTGAGGTAGTGCTCGCGCCGCGCTTCCTCGCTGGGGAAGGTCTGGCCGAGACATTCCACCGGGCCACCGGCTTGGGTTTGCAGATTCAGAAACGATTGGCTCATGATTCAAGGGGGATTGCTGTGGTAGCAGTAGCAGGGGTACCGGCGGCGAGCTGCTTCATGCCGAAGCGGAGGATTTCCAAAAAGGAGTGGTTCCGCCTCTCCGCGTCGCCAATGATGGCATCGAACGACAGGGCGAAGGTGGGAGTCGGCACAATGGCGCCGTCAGGCCGCCGGGTTTCAAAGTCCTGGTAAAAGACCTTGCTAGTGGAGAACAATGGCGCCCACTTCATCTGCCGCAGCCGACCGCCCAGGGAGTCGTTGATCTGCAGAACGGCGTAATACCAAACGCGCTGGATGTTGGGACAATGATTCACCAGTTTCTGGGCGCGATCCAGCAACTGGTTTATGGCAAACACGTTCTCTTTCTCGTCATCGGTCTTCCTCTTGATCTCGACCACCACGACGTCCACAAGCGGCACTGAATCGGGATCCGCCGAGAAAATCATGGCAATGTCCGGGCGGCCATCGTCCTTCGCAGCGTCCTCGGCGAGGGTGATGGCTTTGATGACATCCGACATGCGTGCCTCGCTGAGGATGGTCTGGAAGCTCATGAACTTGTCGTCGAGCAGCCAGGCGTTGTTCCGGAAGGCTCCGTCCACCAGGTCGGCGCCTTTGAATTCGCCGTAGCGTGGCACAACGAGATTGTGGATGTCCGCCTCGGAGTTGGTGGCGGACATCTCCTTCAACTTCCGGATGATGAGATCGCGGTAGAGGATGTATTCGGTGAGAGTGCGAGACGACAGGTCGAGGGATTTCTCAAAGGTGGCGTCGTCCACCTGGTCGCACTGAAGCACCTCCTTCTGGGTCTTGAAGAACTTCCACTGAGCGATGTTCAGGGCCTCGTCCCGGTCAATCAGGCCCACCGTCGTTTTCTCGAACAGTCCAAGGAGGTGGGGAAAGCGTTCCTCGAACCTCTCCTGTGTTCTGGCGTTGCGTTCCTGGATCTGGGGAATGCTCTCGTCCAGAACTTTGCCCACTTCCCGGCGAAGCACTCGGAGCAGGTCAGCCTCGGCAATGGTTTCGGGCAGTTCCAGTTTTTGGCGCGAGGTATCCGCCCGCCAGAGTTTGGAGCAGAAGAGGAAGATGACCGAATTGTTGGGCGGCACCGATTCCGGCTGGAGCAGTTGGATTGGGATGGTTCGGCCGTCTAAGCTGGCCGCGATCAGGAACGTCCTCTGCCCCATCCCGGATTGAACCCGGTAGAACATCTCGACCCCTTCGTATGCGTCCAGCAGGGGATCACGAATCTGGACTTCAGTCAGCGCCGGCAGATCTGAAGGAGAGATGGTCTCGGTACCGGGAAAGAAGTCTCTCTCCGCGTTGCTCTCTGCGGTTTGAAGCTCAAGCTTGATCAGGAAATCACGGCTGCGGCGGCGCCAATCGTGGAGCGCGGGAAGGAACTGGTCTATGATGCGGCCTTTGAGCGCGCCGGGCTTGATGTCGTTGTAGGACTTGATGCGGTCCCCGATGAAGTTGGAGAAGACCAGGGTCGTCGAGTCGGCGGACTCGGCGTCGAGTATGCACAGGTCGCTTTCTCCTTTGAACGACTCGGAAAACACGAATTTACGTTGATTCGTCTTCCCCCAGACGCTCGTGACCTCAACCCGTTTGAAGTAGTTCAAGTAAACGAGGCGGCCCAGCCCCTTGTGGAAGGAGTCCTGAGGATTGAGCAATCTTCGGAACCGCTCGAAGCTGTCATCCGAAAAGCCGCTGCCGTTGTCGGATATTGTGAGTTTGAGGCTCGCCGGCGAATTGAAGCTGGCGATTTCAATGCGGATCGAAATCTCGGTGGCCCCAGCGTCGAGGGCGTTGGCGATGGCCTCGAACACAACTTGAACCAGCGAGGGGTTCGGGAAGAAGAGCTTGATGGCGTTTGAGGTTTCGATGTCCATGGCAATTCAGAAGGCGCGGCAAAGGCTGAGCTTAGGCATTCCAGCAGTGACCAAGCTCAGTGCGGGCCCCCACACTTGGTCACTGAACAATCTGGACGGGCTTGATTTCATGGTTTTTGCCGGTGGCGAGCTTGGTCACTCTGGAGTGACTAAGCTACTGGGTGGTGAGCCAGATTGTCCAGTGACTAAGCTCGCGAGAAGCGCCAGGCCTCGTTCGGTGGTGACGTAGCCTTGGTCGGGATGGCGCGGGTTCTCCGGGTGAGTGGGGCGCAAGAATCTAGCAGCCAATAGCGGGTCCAAGTGGTTCTTCTTGAAAAAACTGCGATGGCTGATGCCGGCCTTCTCCATGATGGCGGGTACGCCGCGGCCGACTCGGCAGAACTCCAAGATGACCGGGGCGGTTGCTGGCAGGTTGGCGTCAACCGGGGCGGCAGATGGAGTGACCAAGCTGACCGCAACCGGTGTGGCGAGCGGCGGCGCGGTGGGGTCGGTGGGCGAGCGGGTGGAATTAGCCGGAGCCGGTCCCGCCGAAGCAGCGGCGATCGCGCTCAGGAGTTCGGCGGCGCGTTCCCGGAAGATGGCTTTGGGACGAAAGGAGCGGCCATGGCCGCTGGCGTGGATTTCAAGAAGCTGCTGTTGCACGAGCCGCTCCAGAAGCTTCCCGGTGTCGCTCGGACTCATCCCCGCGACGGAAGCGGCTTCAAGCGGCCCCAGCGCCTCCTGCCGGAGCGCCTGCAGGAACACCGCCGCCTCGGCCTCGTTCAGATTGGCGCCGACCCGCTGCGTCACCCACTGCTGGCGCTGCGAGGCCATGAGCTTTTTGGAGAGGATGACCTGAAAGGACTGATCGGAACGGTCGTTGCATAGCGTCGGGGGCAGGCGGCCGAGCTTGCGTTGGTTGCTGTAGATGGTGCGAACGCCAGTGCCCGCCTGTTCCCCGATGCCGATGCGTTGCAGCATGGACCGGATGCGGGGGTTGCGGACGACCTTGTCGCCGGGCGAAAACAGCGCCTCGCCGCAGACGTAGGACGCGCCAGGATTCCAAAAGAGAAGCTGGTCGCGATGAACGGTGATGACCGCTTTACGGCTCTGGTCGCCAAAATCCTGGTGGGTGAGCAAATTCAGGAAGGCTTCGCGGAAAGCGAGGTAATCCGGCGGAGCGTCGCTTCCATGCAGGGTGGTGGCATCGAGGCTGAAGGGCCGGTCGGCCACGCGCTCCGTGAAGAACTGCACGCCGCGGCGCCAGCACTTGGTCAAATTCTCTTCCAACAACAGGCGGTGGTCCCAGCGTTCCTCCGGCAACACGTCGGCGGCGGAGGCAACGAGGAGCCGGATGTCCACCAAGGCACGGGAGAGAATGCTTAGGAGGGCAGCGGCGTTGCCAAAGAGGAGGATGGCGGCACGGGTGGGGTGGCGCGAGGTGCCGTCGTCAGGAAGCAGACCGAAGTGGTGAAGAAAGTCGAGGTCGCTGAGGCTTTCGGTTTCGTGCGCTGGGTTGCGGCGATTAAAGGTGGCACGATACCAGGTCAGGCTTTCCGGGTCGAAGCAGGTGGCAGGGTCGAGGGCGAGCACCGCTTCGCTGTCGAAACTGCGCTGGTCGGCGTCACGGATGAAGCGCCGGATTTCGTCCTCGGTGCAACGCTCATCGCCACCGGCTCGACGGATGAAGGATTTGCGGAGTTCGCCGCGAAGGTGGACAGGTTTTTGCTCGCGCCGGGCCTCAGGAATGAAGAAGGCGAGCACTACCTTGCCGTTGTCATCCATGCGCGACTCTTCGGCGGCGATGACACAACTCAGGATTTCGCCGCCACGCAATGCGGAAAGGAAGTCGCCTTGGATCTTCTCCGGCTCCAGAACCCCGACGATCTGGAATTTGCTATCGTCTTCCTCAACGCCGAATACGAGATGGCCGCCCGCCGTGTTGGAGAACGCGGAGACGGTTTCAAAGGCGCTCTGAGGGACTCCACCATGCGCCCGCTTGAATTCGATGTCGCGCCACTCAATCTGGCTGAGACGTTGGCGCAGTTCTTCGATGGTCATAATCTCAACTGGCGGTCGCCGGGTCTGCCTGTGCTGGTGTGGGTGGCGGTGGTGTCGCTGGTGCTGCTGGCACTGCGGCGGCTGTGGTATTGGTTCGTTTCCTTCCGCCCTTGCCGACGAGGACAATGGCTTTCCAAGAATCATGAATGCCACACTGCTTGAATTGCTCGTCAATTTGGGCTGGGGTGAAGAACGCCCCCGTCATGAATATCACGGCGTAGAATTGTTGCCACTTGGTGTCGGCTTGATAACCGCGGCTGTCAGCCAGGATCCCGTCCAAGCACTGTTTCAATTCCGCTTCAGTATCGGCGAACTTGTATTCGGCCAGCGCTGCCAGCGACGGAACACCGAACTCCGGCTTGTAGGTTTTCACCGTCGTCGGGATGCTTGGGGCGGTCGTGTCTGGGAACGCCGCACTGACGACCTTTTTCATGAACCGGTTGATTTCGGTTTCATTTTGGGGCGCGATCTTCTGCTGCTCCAGTAGCATGGCGGTGCTGGCCAATATGTTCTCAAATATGCGCAGGACAGCGTGTTGTGCGCCACCGGCGTCCTCCGTCGTGTAGCAGTGCAGAATATCTATGTACCTGTTCAAGAAAGACTGAGCGGGTGACCAAAAATAACCTGTATAGCCTTCGTATTCCCACGCCGTCAGGTTCTTCTCGTAGAGCTTGAAACCGGCTCGTACTTCCTGTGCAACTGCCGCCTGCCCAAGCTTCTCGAAGACCGCACAAAGCATCCCGCATTGAGTCTTTAGATTCTCGGCGAGCCGCATCTCAAAAGCATCGGATTCGGAATCGCAATCCTTCTGACCTCCCAATTCTCCGAGGTCGTCCACCAGCGCTGCGGCCTGGGACGAAAGCTCGGCCAGCTTGGCGATGGTCTTTGCGACGTATGTCGCGGATGGGGCGCTCATAGTCGTGTCATTCGATCACCAAACGCACCTTGGCGGCATCGCGGCCTTTTAGAATCTGGTCAAGGTAGGCGTTGAACCGTTCCTTGAACTCAGCGGGCGTGGCGGGACTACCGTCCGGGAACAGCGCCTTTTTCAAATCGTCGAGGCGCACGGGCAACTTGGCCAAGCCGGACAACGCTTGCTGGATGGCGGTGAGAAACTCCGCGGAGATTTCATCGGGCAGTTCCTTCGCCCCCATGAAATCCTTGAGCATCTTCTTCTGCGCGGGCTTGAGCAGATCGAAGTGGCTCTGAATGACCGGGTCGGCCAGGTCATTCAGCAGACTTTTGGTCCAGCTCTTGTGAACGCGGTCGAGGTCGGACTTCAAGGCAGCCAAGCGCGACCCGGCGGAGACACTGGTATCTTCCATGCCCGGCCAGAAGCCGTCGGGGGACTTGGGATCGTTCTCCAGGTCCTTTTCAGTGAGGGTCGTGCCCGTTTTGAGCTTGTCGAGTTGGCGCTCGAACTCAGTGAGCTGGACGGAGTTGATGGAATTGACCGTGGCCAGGCGCCGCAGATGTTTGAGGCGGTAGTCCTGGAGCAGGTCTTTTTTCTCTTTGTCCTGGGCAAGACTGAGGCGGGCTTTTCTGTAGAGGTCGAGATAAACCTTGATGTAGCCTGCCTTGAGTTTCTTCAACTGCTTTAGGGCGTCGGCCTTGAAGGTTTCGGATTCACGCTGGGCGGGCTTGCGGATTTCCGTCAACAGGTCGCCGCGCTTCTGTTTGCTTTCGGTGACCCAGGGGTAGTCCTCAGGCAAGACGGCCTCGGCGGCGGACAGGTATTGGGTAAACTGGGCCAGTTCGCCACAGAAAACCTGAAGATCCTCCACTTCTCTCAAGCGCGTGAACGTGGCCTGGTAGCCTCTGATGTCGGCGGCGTCGTATTTGAAATTCTTGAGTTTGCCTGGAGTGTTGTAGGCTTGTAGGCTTTCAAGGAACTCCTTGGCCTTAGCGAGCAGGGCAGAGAGCTTTTCGGTTTCGGGCTCCGTGAAGAGGTTCTGGCCCCAGAAGGGGATGCCGCTAGCAATCTGCTGGTTGGCGCGGACCAGTTTCTCGACGCGCTCATTGATGACCTTGTGAAGCTGTTGCACGGGCACGGCGTCACCCTGGGTCACCTGCATGGCCATGCCCGGCGGCAGGTCCATCAACTCGAACAGGGCTTTGAGGCTGGGGATGTTCCAGTCCTTGGGGCGCTCCAGGTGTTTGAAGTTTTGCAGGTCCGCCACCGGGGTCGCCGCCAAGGCAGGGAGATTGGTGGCATCGAACTTGGCGCCGGGGACGGCAAGAACCCCATCGCCATTATAGACCAGCGCGGCCATGGCGACGGTGGTCCAGATGGGCTCAAGGCGGAACTTGTCGGGGGCCATGAACTCGATTCCCGGTTCCAGGGTGGTGATGACCTCATGGCGGTTGACGACCTGGCCTTGGCCCTTGGCTTTGAGCAGAGCGAGGATGTATTTAGCGTAGCGTGACTTGGACGGGTCAAGCTTGTCGCCGTCAAGCAATTCCAAGGCGTCCAACACAGCGGCGGCTTGCTTGGAACGGTTGGGCTGGGCGACGCCGCGCAAGGCTTCCTGGGCGGCCTGCTGAGCATTGCCATCGCGGCCGTAGGTGATGAGCGTGGAGAACTGGGGGTATTCAGGGGCGCGATTGACGAAATGCTCGGCCAGGCATTTCGAGGCCACGCCATTGACGGCATCCCGGATGTTAAGGCTACCACCGCCGCCGGAGCCTTTGAGCCAGTCGACGAATTTCTTGCGCGAGCCCTGGTAGGTGATTTCCACGGCCTGGAACAGGTGTTCACGCAACCACTTGGTCAAAACGGTGAGATGCTCGATGGCTTTCTTTTCGTAGGTCTGCTTCTTGATGCCGGAGGAAATGGAGCCAAGCTCCAGCGCGGCGGCATAGAGCTTGAGGTTTTGGGAAAACTCCTCGTCCTTGCCAGTGAGGCGGAAAAAGACTTCATCGGACTTCTTCTCGTCGCTGTAGCGGGGCGGGTCAAATGGCTGGATGAAATATAAGTAGAACTCGCGCTGGGGGACGGCAGTCGAGCGGTCGTTGGGTGCGCCAAAAAACAGGTAGCCAAGCCGGCCAGCCTTGCGGTCCTGCCATTCGATCTCGTGCTGCCAGATTTGAAACCCGGTGATGTGGGTGGGGATGTCAGTGCATTCGAGCACTTGGCGGAGCGCGTCGTAGTAATAGCGGTCGAGGGTGCTGTCATCGAGGCTGTCGGCCCGCTTTTCGATCAGGGCGTCGTAGTCGTCGGTCTTTTTGAGGTCGAGGAAATACTGGCGGTTGTCTTTGTTGGAGGAAATGAACTGGCCGCTAACGGTTTTGTGGGTTTCGCGAAGCGTGGTTTCGATGATCGAGAGGAGATCGTCGGCGGGCTCGCCGCCCATTTCCGCGGCGCCCGAGTGGTAGAGGCACAGGCCATCACGGAGTTCCTCCGGTGTGAGGCCCAGCGGAGAATACAAGTCGCCCGTGGTGAGGCGGTGAACGGACAGGCCCTCGATGATCCGGATGGCCATGGGCTTGTAGGTCTTCTTGGGGAAGGCGCTCTGGACCTTGGCTTCGAGGGTAGTGCTGCACTCGATAATGGCCTTTACCTCGGGCAGAGCGCGGTGGGCGGCGTTTTCTTTAAGCGCCTTCCAATAGCTGTCGAAGGCAATGACGCCGGGACGGTCGGTTGGCACTTCTTGGGCAACCAGTTCCTTGATGGCGAAGGAGATGATTTGCAGGACACCCCGCTTTTCGACGATAGGGATGCGCTCGAACGTCTCGACGTAGTCCGGGTGAATGGGGAACAGGGCAGAGAAGTCGTCCATCCGTTCGGTCAGGTTGCCATAGAACTTGGCAAAGGGAGCCAGGTAGTCCCGGATGCGAGCGAGCTGGCCCGGCGATTTCTGCAACAGGCGATTGGCGACCACGAATTTTACATCGGTGGTGGCAATCTTGACCTGCTGAAAGCGGTCCTTGACGCGGCCCAGGCTATCGGCGACGTGGGCGAAGCGGCCACTGTCGAAGATGGCCTCCTGCACGCCGGCCATGAAGCGAAAGCGAAGCTCTTTGCAGACCTCACCGATTTCGCGAAGGAAGCCAAGGTCAAGGATCAGTGGTTGGTCGCGGCGGCTGCGGAGAAAATCGAGCAACTCATCCACGACGAGAAGCAGGCCAAGATTGGGGAACTTCTTGTGGAAGGCATCCATCATCTTCTCAAAGCCAGTTTTGTTCTCGCGAATTTTGTCAGCCGGCGGGAACTGGTAATTGACCCCCCATTCCGCGAGGCACTCCTCCAGATGGCCGGTGATGATTTCCCGGAGCGACATTTCGGTGGAACCGATCTCCAGGCGGATGACTTTGAACTTGCCGGCGAGGGCCGGAGCACCTTTGCGTACCTTGTCGTTGGTGAGGAGCGGCAGCAAGTCGGCATTCTCGGCAACGGCGGAGATGACCGACATCAGGTGTGATTTGCCGGTGCCGTAGTTGCCGACGATGAGCAGGCCACGGTTGTCCTGGGGCTTGGCGTATTGAAGCTGGGGGATGACCAAATCACAAAGTCGGTCAGCCATCGCGTCGGAAATGACGTAGGTGCTGACAAGTTCCTTGGCCTTGGCACTCTTGTTGGCCTGGCGAAGCTCGATGACCGACTCGATGGGCTGGAACTGGATCAATTCGCTGTATTTCATGTGGTCAGATAGATCTGATTCTTGTCCTGAGCGATGCTGACGACCGGGTAGCCGCTCACGGCTTGGCTGAAGAAATCGGGATGGCCAGCGTAGGCAAAGCGGAGTTCGCCGCCGGCGATGGGACCGTTCCAAGTTGCGACAATTAGCCGATTGCGGGAAATGTCCTGGAGGAAAGTGAGGGGGTTCAGGCGCAGCGTGGAGTCAAAGAGCAGTTCGGTGTCGTCGAGGCACAGGCCCGACTGGAGATACTCATCAATGACCTCGATGGCGACCTCCTCGGCCTTGAGTGCGCGCTGGCGCCGGGTCTGGCCGAGCAGGCGCTGGCTCAAGAGCAGGTTGAGGTTGATGCTGGGAAGTTGAAGATCGGTGGCAATTTGGCTGAGCAGGCGCGTCTTCCCCGCCCCGGAGGACCCCGCGATGAGGGTGAGTTTGTAGTAGGCACCCTGGGTGGCGCGGATGGTGTCAAGCAGCTGGGGAAAGGGGAGGTCGGTCATGGGGCATCTCCTCTCCGGGTGCGCGCGTGGTAGATGTGGGGAACGTCGGGCATGGGCGCACGGTTCAGTGCCGGGGCCGTTTCCGTTTGGTGGCGGTGCCAGGTGCGGTGGTGGCGACGTCTTCCGCCGCATGGCCGCCTTTGACCCACTGGTCAACTTCGGAGGCAAGGAACTTCCACAACCGTCCGAGCTTGTGGCCGGGCATGTTCTTGCGGGTGATCCATTTGTAGATCGTGTCCGGGTTCACGCCCAGATGCGCCGCAATTTCATCAACTGACAGCCATCGTTCTTGCATAAAGACTCATGTTCGAGGTCGCGACGAGAAATGGGCGGTTGCCGGAGCCCCGAATCAAGTGGCATGAGTGTAGGGGAATTGTCTGGGACGACGAGGACAAATCCACTTGAAGCAAACTGGAGCAACAGGGTGCGTTTGAGGCATAACTGGACCTGGGAGCCTCGATGTCCAGAGGAACAGGCATCCACGATCGCGCTGGGATGGCGCGTAATCGCACAGACACACCCAATATAATGGTTTCCGCCCCCCTCTGCCCCCCCCCCAACATGCCTCACAGAATGGGTTAGGGCGACAGTGAGAGGGTTGATGCATTTGATTCCAACAAGCCGCAGCGAAACTCCAAAATCATACAATCCTGCCCCTGTTGTCACCTCTCCAGCCCCATACTCAGTCTGTCCGCCTCCCTTTTTTCTTGGTAGGGCGATTCTGGCCAACGCGTTCGCTATTTATCTCCATGACTACCCACTCCCCACCCCCTGACGCACTTTTCGAAGGCGAGGCCAGACAGGCCCTCAAAGTGGTTATCATCGACGTACTCCGTGAGATGGTCACAGAGGCCAACGAAGGCCGTTTGCGGCTTTCGGGCAAGGTGGAGGAAGCCGAGGCAGTGGCGATTGAGCGTTTGATGCGGCTTGGTGCCAACCTGAACCCCTCTGGCTCACTTTAGGGGGCAAGCGACGTTCAGGGCGGGGATTCGGTTCAGGGGTGTTCCGAACCGCCCTCATGAGAACCCCTCCTTGCCCTCCCCGCTCGCTCTGGAGACTCGAAACGATCCCACCCAGACCCCGAGTAGGGCGGTGCCTGAAAAGAAAGCGCCCAACCCCGCCTGACTTCCGTCCCACGCCGCTATGTATTGTCATGGGGAAACCAACCGACACCATCGTCCGCGCCGAACTGGCAGAGGCCGCGCTAAAACTGGCAATCCGGAGCACCCTCCGTTCTTCCACCGAAGCTCGGCCAGAGGATCTGGTTCTCACCGAGGAAGCCCAGCGCGCGCTGTTTGACGCCCTGCTCAATCCCCCGTGCATAGACCCCACCCAATCCTCCACGAAACCAGCCAAAGTCCCGAAGTCCGTGGGGAACGCCGCCTTGAATCGCCTACTTCAACAGGCATCTGCCAAGCTGGAGACACCCAGAAAGCGCACCCGCAGGAAGCGGTAGCGGCTAGAGTGTCATTATTGTCTCCCAACCGCCCAGAGGGGGGCTGGTTTCTTTTCCTGTCCCCTGAGTGCCGAGGGTCGAAATGGCCCCTTTTGGCGCAAAGAGCAGGTTGGGGGTAGCGGGAGCGGCTCGGGGAATATGTTTGGGAAATCCTTGGAGCCCTCACATAGCCACTTTCCCGTGCGGACAGGGTGAGGACAGCCCACCAGAGCCCACAACCACTCCTACGTCCTCCCTGATTTGTTTTTGGCTTACCCCTTCAACTTCCCAGACCTCGCCGCCCCCAGAACCGTCAGCCTGACGAACTCGCTGGTTGTCATTCCTCGGGCTTTCGCCGCTCGTCCGATTTCTTCAAGCTCCGACTCCAGCAGCCGACACACCAGTTTTGCTCCTTTGGAGGTTCCTTTTGGCAACGGTGGGCGACCTCTCTTCGGTTTTGGCGGCATAGGGAGAAGATTATTTATTGTGGCAACACAATATCGTTGACCGCAGGCTGCTCGGCATTTATTGTTGCCACAGTAAATAGCAGATGAGCCCTCAGCGCAACCCCAAACTCCCAAAGCCGATGAATACCGCCACCCAACTCGCAGCCCCGCTCGGCCAACAAGGAGCGAAAAACACTCCCGAGAATGGCTCTTTACGGGAAAGTTCGGGTGCGGGAGGGGGCGGAAACGAGCGTATTGTCGAGGTCGTCTTCACCCCCCCCGCTACTCGTTTTCGGGAATGTTCCAACAAACCGCCGCGGCGAGTGCCCAATGCGGAGCGTCGGAGCCGTGAGTTCCTTACCCCCGCTGAGGTTGAAAGCCTGGTCAAAGCCGCCGAGGGAGTGGGGCGGCACGGGCACAGGGACGCCACGATGCTGACAATTGCCTACAGGCACGCCCTGCGGGTCAGCGAACTGGTTTCTTTGCGGTGGGAGCAGGTGGACCTCCAGCAGGGACTCCTGCATGTTCGGCGGCGGAAAAATGGAAATCCGTCCACCCACCCCCTTCAAGGCCCCCAAATCCGTGCCTTGCGGCGACTCCAGCGCGACTACCCCAGTTCGCCCTATGTGTTCACGGGGGAGCGGAAGGGGCCGCTCACACCCTCGACGGTGCGGAAGATGGTGGCACGCGCGGGTGTGGTGGCGGGACTGGAGTTCCCGGCTCATCCCCACATGCTTAGGCACGCCGCAGGTTTTAAGCTGGCTATGGACGGGCAGGATACGAGGGCAATCCAGTGCTACCTCGGGCACAGGAACATCACGCACACTGTCCGCTACACCGAGTTGTCGCCAGAGCGGTTCAAAGGTTTCTGGCAGGACTGACCATGAGTATGAAGTGCTTCCTGCTACAGAAAGTGCCGTTCAAGCTGCCCGGCAAGGAGGGGAGACTGATCTGGGGTGTATTGATTTCTCGTAGCAGCAACGACGGACTTTGCCTGATCTACGTGAAGAAACCCGACGAGAACTGGGCGGACACGCTCGTTGCCGCCTTTCCCAATCCGAAGGGCTACTTCGAGCCTGCGGCGCGGTTCGTTTTCGCGCTCGGGGACGGCGATCTCGGGGACATTGGGGCACGGCTCAAGGCACTGGGCGACGAGGAAAACGAGGGGGACTTGCGGAGGATGTTCGACCGGGAGGATTCGTGGTGAGACCGATTCTCGGGCCGGGAGCCAAGCTGCGGGGCTATCTGCGGGAGTGCGGGGACAGGATTGAACTGCTCGCACCCGGTGGCAGGTTGCTTGGCATCTACCTCAAGGGGCAGAATCAGACCATCCGTCCCGGCGCTGGCGGTCTCGTGGGGTATGGGAACCTTTTGATGAGCCTGCTGGACTGAGCGCCAAATGTCGTTGAAGTCAGGGACGGGCTTCGTTCCGACAATCTGGAACCCCTTCAATTGTTGATACGCAATCGGGGGGCGGATCTTGCAGGGACGCTGAGCTTCTTTTTGAGCCGAAATCGGCACCGCCAAATCCTCAAAGCTACGAGACCCAAAGGGGGATGCAGCTAACAACTGCTAACAATATGAGCCCTCAAAACACCCCCAAATGCCGATTTTCTTTGCATTTTGGGTTGGGGCATTTTTCTTGCAAAACGTCTGTAATATATTGGTGCCAAATGCTTTATGATCGGTATTCTGTAGAGCTAGGAAAATGCAGTCTCGGTTTCGTAAACCGTAGGTCGTCGGTTCGACCCCGACCACTGGCTCCAGCGTTCCCTTCCTCCGCAGGCTCACGGTCAACCGCGTTCAGCCTGGAAAACTCCGGTTCGAGTCGGGCTTCGCGGGAATGGAGACGGGCACGCCGACATCTTCCCGCTCCCCCACGGCGTCCACGGTCCCGGTGGCCTCCGTCGAAGCAGCCTGCGATTGACCCTCCCCCTCGGCCTTGGGCCAGATGTGGAAGCCGCCATGGCTGAAGGACCTCAGTTTCCATGTTCCCCAGATGCCCTTGCCCTCCCGAAAGCCACGGTAGGCCACATCGTGCGAGCCCGGATAGGTCTTGATCCAATGGCATTCGAGGCTGGCGGTGTCGTATCCTCCCCCGATCACAAACCACCCGACGTCGTCAGTGCCGTCGCCGCTAATGGTCCCGTTGGCGAAGGTCAGGTCCAGGTCCATGCGGTGCCTGTCGCCCGGCCCGTAGTTGTAGAAGCCAACCCACGGGCCAGAGGGGAACAGGTTGTCGCTCACCGGCGATTTCTAATCCTCAGGCAGGAACCTGTCAAAGCGCGGGGTGAACCGCCAGTACTCCAGGTTTCGTTTCCGCTTTCCTGCCCGCGCACATCTGAAAGAATCCGGTCATGAACTGGCCACTGCGCTCCCGAACCCTGCCGCGCCTGGCGGCCTTCATGTTGGCTTGCGGTTTACCGGGCGTCGCCGGTGCGGCCGACGCAGCGAGCCGGCCCTGCCGCATTGAGGTGGTGGAGAAGGGCAGCGGTTGGCCGGTGCCGCTGGTCGAACTGCGCACCACGCATCATGCGCGGCTCATCACGGACAATGCGGGCGTGATTGCCTTCGACCTGCCGGAGTTGCTGGGGCGGGAGACCTGGTTCGATGTCCTCGGCAGCGGTTATGAAGTGCCCCAGGATGGGTTTGGGTATCGCGGCGTGCGGTTGACCCCGCAACCAGGCCAGACGCTGCGCATCGAGGTCCATCGCACCATCCTTGCGCAGAGGTTGGGGCGGATCACGGGTGGCGGTTTGTTCGCGGAGAGCCAGAAGCTCGGTCAGGATCTCGATTGGCGCGAGCCGGGCATTCTCGGTTGCGACAGCATTCAGAACGCGGTGCATCGCGGGAAGATGTTCTGGCTCTGGGGCGACACCACGCTGGCCAGGTATCCGCTCGGGTTATTTCACGCCACGAGTGCGACGACTTCCGTGCAACCGCTGGAGACGTTCACGCCGCCGATTCGTCTCAGGCTGGACTATTTCGCGGACGACCGGGGGACGCCGCGGAACGTGGCCACGATGCCGGGTTCCGGGCCCACGTGGGTGACCGGCTACGTCAGTTTGCCGGACCGGCACGGGGAGGCTCGCCTGGTGGGCGCCTACGTGAAGATCAAACCTCCGCTCGAGGCCTACGAGTGGGGCTTGTGTGGGTGGAACGAGTCGACGGCGAGCTTCGAGCGGTTGCGCGTGGTGTGGACACAATCCGACACGACGCCGAAGGCGCCGCCCGTGCCGGAGGGGCACCCTGTGATTTGGGAAGACGACGCCGGGAAGGCCTGGGTGCTGTTTGGCAATCCGCTGCCCACCTTGCGCTGCCCGGCGAAGTTTGAGGATTGGCAGGACTCGACGCAGTGGGTGGTGCTGGAGCCGCAAGCGACGTTGGTGTCCGCCGCTGATGGCAAACCGGTGAAACCGCACAGCGGCTCGATGGCGTGGAATCCGTTCCGCCGGCGCTGGGTCACGGTGTTCATGGAGCGTTTCGGCCAGCCGTCCGCGTTCGGCGAACTCTGGTACGCGGAAGCGAAGTCGCCGTTCGGCCCGTGGGGCAAGGCGGTGAAGATCTTGAGCCACGACAACTACACTTTTTACAATCCACGCATCCATCCCGAGTTCACCGCTGGCGATTCGCCGATCTTGCTGTTCGAGGGCACCTACACGATGCAGTTTGCGGACCGGCCGCATCCGACGCCGCGTTACGATTACAACCAGGTTCTCTACCGGTTGGACCTGGATGACCGGGCGTTGGGGCCGGCGCAGGCCGACTAGGATCCAGGGCGAACGGGTCACGCGGACCGGGCGGGTGGGGGAGGGGCGGCGGTTTGGATGCGGCTCTGCGCCTGGCCGGGGCACGTGGAGGCGTGGACACCGAACGCCGCGGGGGAACGGGCACGCTGACCGTGGTCTTGAATGTCCTCCTCTCCCCAACCCCTCTCCATCGCTTCGCATTCGTGGGTTGAGGAGGGACGGGGTGGGGGACGGCTCATGGAGAGGGAGTCATGAGCAGGGCGGCCAGAGAGCGGGGGGCGGTCCGATGGGGGTGAGGACTGTTTGCGGGAGACACCGGCGAAAAAAAACTCAGGTCCGCGCTTGCGTGTGGGGGATCGATCTGTAAAAAGTGCCGAAATTTTAGTTAGAGACAAAACAATCGCCGTTTGATGACGAAGGCAACGATGAGCAACGATCAGGAGAGGGCGGGGGGAGCGTCGCCGGGGGAGGCGGGGCTTCCGGCGCGGCAAGGTCTTTACGATCCGCGGTACGAGCACGATGCGTGCGGGGTGGGGTTTGTGGTGAACATCAAGGGGCGGCGGTCGCATCAGATTGTGCGGCAGGCCTTGCAGATTCTGACGAATCTGCGGCATCGGGGGGCGTGCGGGTGCGAGGCGAACACGGGGGATGGGGCGGGGATCATGATGCAGATGCCGCATCCGTTTTTGCAGCAGGCGTGCGACGATGCGGAGATTCGGTTGCCGGCGGCGGGGCAGTATGGGGTGGGGATGGTATTTTTGCCGAGGGAGAAGGGGGCGCGGGCGGCGTGTGAGGAGCAGTTCGAGAGTGTGGTGGCGGAGGAGGGGCACAGGGTGTTGGGGTGGCGGACGGTGCCGACGAGCAATGCGACGCTGGGGCCGACGGCGCAGGCTGGGGAGCCGGTGGTGCGGCAGGTGTTCATCAAGCGGAAGCCGAAGATGTGGGACGATTGGGACTTCGAGCGGAAGCTGTATGTGATGCGGAAGCGGGCGGAGAATGCGATTCGCTACAATCCGGAGTTTCCGGCCGGGAGGTCGTTTTACATATGCAGCTTATCGGCGCGGACCTTGGTGTATAAGGGGATGCTGACGCCGGAGCAGGTGGAGGCGTTTTATCCGGAGCTGGGGGATCCGGCGATGGAGAGTGCGTTGGCGCTGGTGCATTCGCGGTTCAGCACGAACACGTTTCCGAGCTGGGAGCGGGCGCATCCGTATCGGTACATGAGCCACAATGGGGAGATCAACACGTTGCGGGGGAACGTGAATTGGATGCGGGCGCGGCAGGCGTTATTTCGGTCGAGGGTGTTTGGGGATGATTTGGGGCGGATCATGCCGATTTTGTGCGAGGACGGGAGTGATTCGGCGGTATTTGACAACGCGTTGGAGTTGTTGGTGTTGGCGGGCCGGTCGTTGCCGCATGCGATGATGATGATGATTCCGGAGCCGTGGTTGAACCACGAGAGCATGAGTGACGAGAAGAAGGCGTTTTACGAGTATCACTCGTGTTTGATGGAGCCGTGGGATGGTCCGGCGTCGATTGCGTTTACGGACGGGCAGCGGATTGGGGCGGTGTTGGACCGGAACGGGTTGCGGCCGTCGCGGTATTACGTGACGAAGGACGACCTGGTGATCATGGCGTCGGAGGTGGGGGTGTTGGAGGTGGATCCGGAGAACGTGTTGTATAAGGGGCGGTTGCAGCCGGGGCGGATGTTTTTGATCGACACGGAGGAGGGGCGGATTGTGGAGGACGAGCAGTTGAAGCAGCGGATAGCGACGGCGCATCCGTATCGGCGGTGGCTGGAGGAGCATTTGGTGCATCTGACGGATTTGCCGGAGGCGCCGGAGTTGCCGGTGCCGGATCACGAGACGGTGGTGCAGCGGCAGCAGGCGTTTGGCTACACGTTCGAGGATTTGCGGATGCTGATGGTGCCGATGGCGCGGGACGGGGTGGAGGCGGTGGGGTCGATGGGGACGGACACGCCGTTGGCGGTGTTATCGCAGCGGCCGCAGCCGTTGTTCAATTATTTCAAGCAGTTGTTCGCCCAGGTGACGAATCCGCCGATCGATTCGATTCGGGAGGAGATTGTGACCTCGGCGGTGTCGACGGTGGGGGCGGAGGGGAATTTGTTGGAACCGGGGGCGGAGAGTTGTCGGTTGATCGAGTTGAAGTGGCCGGTGTTGACGAACGAGGAGTTGGCGCAGTTGCGGCACATTGAGCAGCCGGGGTTCAAGGCGGTGACGTTGCCGATTTTGTTTCGGGCGGCGGAGGGTCCGGAGGGGCTGGGGAAGGCGATGGAGGGGTTGTGTCGGCAGGCGAGCGAGGCGATTCAAGGTGGGGCGAACCTCTTGATTTTATCGGATCGCGGGGTGCAGGCGGAGTGGGCGCCGATTCCGTCGTTGTTGGCGGTGGCGGGGTTGCATCATCATTTGATTCGGGAGGGGACGCGGACGCGGGCGGGGTTGGTATTGGAGTCGGGGGAGCCGCGGGAGGTGCATCATTTCTCGTTGTTGATTGGGTATGGGTGTGGGGCGGTCAACCCGTATTTGGCGTTCGAGACCCTGGACGATTTGATCCAGCAGGGGCTCTTGCCGGGCGTGCGTCACGAGGTGGCGTGCAAGAACTATGTGAAGGCGGCGGTGAAGGGGGTGGTGAAGGTGTTTTCGAAGATGGGGATCTCGACGGTGCAGAGTTACCGGGGGGCGCAGATTTTCGAGGCGGTCGGTTTGAACTCGTCGGTGATCGACCGGTATTTCACGTGGACGCCGTCGCGGATCGAGGGGATTGGGTTGGAGGTGATTGCGGAGGAGGTGTTGCTGCGGCATCGGCAGGCGTTTCCGGCGCGGCCGTCGAATGGGCACACCCTGGATGCGGGGGGTGACTATCAGTGGCGGAGCGACGGGGAGGCGCACTTGTTCAATCCGCAGACCATTCACAAGCTGCAGCAGGCGGTGCGTTCGAATCGTTACGAGGTGTTCCAGGAGTATACGAAGCTGGTGAACGAACAATCGCGGCAGTTGTGCACCCTGCGGGGGTTGTTCGAGCTGAAGCCCGCGGGGCCGCCGGTGCCGTTGGACGAGGTCGAGTCGGTGGAGTCGATCGTCACCCGGTTCAAGACGGGGGCGATGTCGTATGGGTCGATCAGCCAGGAGGCGCACGAGGCGTTGGCGGTGGCGATGAACCGTTTGGGGGGCAAGAGCACCACGGGGG
>CAZVRY010000014.1:36328-50204 GCA_964629545.1 uncultured Verrucomicrobiota bacterium
AGGTCGTCGGGGCCCCCCCCCCCGCCGCCCCCCCCGGCGTGGGCGGGGCCCAGCACCCGTGGGGGGGCCACCCCCCCCCCGGGGGCGGGCGGGGAGGATCCGGAGCGCTATCAATGGCGGAACGAGGCGGGCGACTCGAAGAACAGCGCGATCAAGCAGGTGGCGTCGGGGCGGTTTGGGGTGACCAGCCACTATTTGGTGAACGCGAAGGAGATTCAGATCAAGATGGCGCAGGGGGCGAAGCCGGGCGAAGGGGGGCAACTGCCGGGGACGAAGGTGTATCCGTGGATTGCGCGGACGCGTCATTCGACGCCCGGGGTGGGGTTGATCTCGCCGCCGCCGCATCATGACATTTACTCGATCGAGGATTTGGCGCAGTTGATCCACGATCTGAAGAACGCGAACGAGCAGGCGCGGATCAGTGTGAAGCTGGTGTCGGAGGTGGGCGTGGGGACGATTGCGGCGGGGGTGGCCAAGGCGCATGCCGATGTGGTGCTGATCAGCGGGTATGACGGGGGGACGGGGGCCTCGCCGCAGACGAGCATCAAGCATGCGGGGTTGCCGTGGGAGTTGGGGTTGGCGGAGACGCATCAGACGCTGTTGTTGAATCGGCTGCGGAGTCGGATTGCGGTGGAGACGGACGGGCAGTTAAAGACGGGGCGGGACGTGGTGGTGGCGGCGTTGTTGGGGGCGGAGGAGTTTGGGTTTGCGACGGCGCCCCTGGTGTCGCTGGGGTGCATCATGATGCGGGTGTGCCATTTGAACACTTGTCCGGTGGGGGTGGCGACGCAGAATCCGGAGTTGCGGAAGCGGTTTACGGGGGATCCGCAGCACGTGGTGAACTTCATGCGGTTCATTGCGCAGGAGGTGCGGGAGTTGATGGCGGGGCTGGGGTTCCGGCGGATCGAGGAGATGGTGGGGCGGGCGGATCGGATCGAGCCGCGGGGGGCGGTGGATCACTGGAAGGCGCGGGGTTTGGATTTCTCGCGGATGTTGTATCGGCCGCCGGTGGGGGAGGAGGTGGGGCGGTATTGTCAGGAGCGACAGGATCACGGGTTGGCGCGGTCGTTGGACAAGCAAGTATTGATGAAGGTGTGCGAGGCGGCGTTGGAGGAGCGGGAGCCGGTGCGGGTGACGTTGCCGATTCGGAATGTGAATTTGGTGGTGGGGACGATTGTGGGGAGCGAGGTGACGCGGCGGTATGGTCCGGAGGGGTTGCCGGAGGACACGATCCGGATTCACTTCAAGGGGTCGGCGGGGCAGAGTTTTGGGGCGTTCATGCCCAGGGGGATGACGTTTATTCTGGAGGGCGACTCGAACGACTACGTGGGGAAGGGCTTGTCCGGGGGGAAGATCATCGTGTATCCGCCGGGGGCGTCGACGTTCAAGGCGGAGGAGAACATCATCATTGGGAACGTGGCGTTTTACGGGGCGACGGGTGGGGAGGCGTATATTCGGGGGATGGCGGGGGAGCGATTTTGTGTGCGGAACAGCGGGGTGAAGGCGGTGGTGGAGGCGGTGGGGGATCACGGGTGCGAGTATATGACGGGGGGACGGGTGGTGGTGTTGGGGTCGACGGGGAGGAATTTCGCGGCGGGGATGTCTGGGGGAGTTGCTTACGTTTTGGATGAGGCGGGCGATTTCGAGACGCGCTGCAATTTGCAGATGGTGGAGTTGGGGCCGGTGGAGGATGCGGCGGAGGTGGAGGAGATTCGGCAGATGATCAAGCGGCATGCGGAGCACACGCACAGTCAGAAGTCGTTCAAGGTCTTGGCGTTGTGGGAGCGGTATGTGCCGAAGTTTGTGAAGGTGCTGCCGAAGGACTACGCGCGCGTGTTGCAGGCCATGAAACGGGTGCAGGAGCAGGGGTTGACGGGGGAGGAAGCGATCATGGCGGCGTTCGAGGCGAATGCGCGGGACGTGGCGCGGATTGGGGGCAGCTAACGGGGCGTGGGGCAGAGCAGGAGGCACATGGGCAAACCAACTGGATTTCTGGAGTATTTGCGGGAACTGCCGGTGGACCGGGCCGCGGAGGAGCGGTTACGGGACTGGGAGGAGTTTCATGCGCACATGGAGGAGGGGAAGCTGCGGGAGCAGGCGGCGCGGTGCATGGATTGCGGGGTGCCTTTCTGTCATACGGGCACGCTGCTGAGCGGGATGGCCTCGGGGTGTCCGATCAACAACCTGATTCCGGAGTGGAACGACTTGTTGTATCGGGGGCGGTGGCGGGAGGCGTTGAACCGGCTGCACAAGACGAACAACTTTCCGGATTTCACGGGGCGGGTGTGTCCGGCGCCGTGCGAGGGGTCGTGCGTGTTGGGGATCAGCGCGCCGCCGGTGACGATCAAGAACATCGAGTATTCGATCATCGAGCGGGGGTTCGAGGAAGGCTGGGTGGTGCCGGAGGCGCCGGAGCGGCGGACGGGGCGGCGGGTGGCGGTGGTGGGGTCGGGACCGGCGGGCCTGAGTGCGGCGGCGCAGTTGAATCGGGCGGGGCACACAGTGACGGTGTTTGAGCGGGCGGATCGCCCGGGCGGGCTGCTGATGTATGGCATCCCGAACATGAAGTTGGACAAGGAGAAGGTGGTGGGGCGGCGGTTGCGGTTGCTGGAGCAGGAGGGGGTGCAGTTTGTGTGCGGGTGCGAGGTGGGGAGGGATTTGCCGGCGGAGCGCTTGTTGGCGGACTTCGACGCGGTGGTGTTGTGTACTGGGGCGACGAAGCCGCGGGATTTGCCGGTGGAGGGGCGGGGTTTGCAGGGGGTTCATTTCGCGATGGACTTCCTGACGGCCAACACGCAGGACCTGCTGGCGAAAGGGGCGAGCGGGAGACGGTTCGACGCGGCGGGCAAGGATGTGGTGGTCATTGGCGGAGGCGACACGGGGACGGACTGTGTGGGGACGTCGATGCGGCACGGGTGTCGGAGCCTGGTGCAGGTCGAGATTTTGCCGCGGCCGCCGCTGGAGCGGGCGCCGGACAATCCCTGGCCGGAGTGGCCGAAGGTATATCGGATGGATTACGGCCAAGAGGAGGCGGCGGCCGTGTTTGGGGGGGACCCGCGGGTGTATTTGACGACGGCCAAGCGATTTGAAGGCGATGCCGAAGGGCGGGTGAAGGCGGTGCACACGGTGGAGGTGGAGTGGCGGCGGAACGAGCGGGGGCAATTCGTGCCGAGCGAGGTGGCGGGGACCGAGACGGTGCGCCCGGCGCAGTTGGTGTTATTGGCGATGGGCTTTCTGGGGCCAGAGCAGCCGTTGTTGGAGGCGTTGGGGGTGGAGCGGGATGCACGGACGAACGTGAAGGCCGAGCATGGGCGTTACCGGACGAACCTTCCGCACGTGTTCGCGGCGGGGGATTGTCGGCGGGGGCAAAGCCTGGTGGTGTGGGCGATCAACGAGGGGCGGGGGGCGGCGCGGGAGTGTGACCGGTTCCTGATGGGGGAGACGAGTTTGCCGTAGGCGGGCGTTGCGTTCTGGCGGGGGGCGTGGTTGAGTCGCGCGCGTGATTGGACTGGGCACCTTGCTGAACGCGGCCGCCATCCTGGTGGGTGGGGGGCTGGGTTTGGTGGTGACGCGGCAGTTGCAGCCGTCGACGCAGCAGTGGATCAAGGTGTTGATGGGGGCGCTGACCGTGTGGGTGGGGCTGAGCATGATGTGGCAGGGGCTGCACGGGCCGTTCCTGCGGTGGATGCAGGAATTTGGGATCATGATGCTGGCGGTGATGCTGGGGAATTTCACGGGACGGATGCTGCGCTTGCAGGCGTCGTTGAATGGGTTGGGTCGGTGGGCGCGGGAGAAACTGGTGGCGGCGGGGAAGGGGGACGCGCCGGGTTTCAGTGAGGGGTTTCTGACCTGCACGATTTTGTTTTGCATGGGGCCGATGGCGATTTTGGGGGCGTTGCAGGACGGGTTGACGGGGGACTTGAAGATCCTGGGGGTGAAGTCGGCGCTGGACGGGTTGGCGACGATGGGGTTTGCGGCGACCTTTGGGTGGAGCGTGATGTTATCGGCGGTGCCGGTGGCGGTGTATCAGGGGACGATCACGTTATTGGCGCGGGTGTTGGAGCCGCACCTGCAGCAGCCGGCGTTGCTGGATTCGATCAGCGCGACGGGCGGGTTTTTGGTCTTGGCGATCGCGTTGGTGATGCTGGATGTGAAGAAAGTGCGGTTGGCGGACTACTTGCCGAGTTTGCTCTACGCCCCGCTGCTGACGCGGTGGCTGCACTCATGACCCCCTCCCTCCCACCATCTGGTCTCCCCGCCCGCCAAGGCGGCGCGATGCCGAGGGGGACGGTCGAGGAAGCCCGGAACGAAACGTGAAGGATTGAATGAGCATGAACAAGATGGAGACGAAGCATGGTTGGGGTCGCTGGCTGGCGGCGGGGGTGTGGGCGGCGGGTTTGCTGGCGGGGCAGGCGGACGAGGGGATGTGGCTGTTCAACGCCCCGCCGCGAGCCCAGATTCGCGAGCGCTACGGATTCGAGTTGACCGAGGGCTGGCTGGAGCGCGTGCGCAAGGCGACGGTGCGCTTCAACAGCGGCGGGACGGGCGAGTTCGTGTCGGAGGACGGCCTGATCATGTCCAATCACCATGTGGGGGCGGACGCGATTCAGAAGCTGAGCACGCAGGAGCGGGACTTATTGAAGCACGGGTTTTGGGCGCGGACGCTGGGGGAGGAGCGGGCGTGTGTGGATTTGGAGTTGAACGTGCTGGTGGCCATCGAGGACGTGACGGAGCGGGTGAACGCGGCGGTGCGGCCGGAGATGGGGACGGGGGAGGCGTTCGGGGCGCGGCGGGCGGCGATCGCGACGATCGAGAAGGAGTCGCTGGACGCAACCGGGTTGCGGAGCGATGTGGTGACGCTGTATCAGGGCGGGCAGTATCACCTCTACCGTTACAAGAAGTATACGGATGTTCGCCTGGTGTTCGCGCCCGAGCAGCAGGCGGCGTTTTTCGGGGGGGATCCAGACAATTTCGAGTATCCGCGGTTCGACTTGGACGTGGCGTTTTTCCGGGCGTATGAGGATGGGAAGCCGGCGCGGACGCCGGACTATTTGCGGTGGAGCGAGGTGGGGGTGGCGGACGGGGAGTTGGTGTTTGTCTCGGGGCATCCGGGTTCGACCAGTCGCTTGCTGACGGTGGCGGAGTTGCTGGATCAACGGGATCGGGCGATGCCGCGGGGGCTGTCGTCTCTGTATCGGCGGGAGGTGTTGTTACAGGGGTGGAGTGCGCGGAGCGCGGAGAATGCGCGGCGGGCGAAGGACGATTTGTTTGGGGTGCAGAATGCGCGCAAGGCGAGTCTGGGGGAGTTGGCGGGGTTGTTGGATCCGGCGTTGATGGGGATGAAGGTGGCGGCGGAGGAGACGTTGCGTGGGGCGGTGCGTCAGCGGGCGGACTTGCAGGAGTTGGAGGCGGCGTGGGATCGCGTCGCGGAGGCGCAGCGGGGGATTGCGCGGTTGGCGACGCGCTACAGTCTGTTCGAGGGGGCGCGCGGATTCGGCTGTCGGCAGTTCAGTCTGGCGCGGACCTTGTGGCGGGCGGCGGAGGAACGGGGCAAGCCGAATGCGCAGCGGTTGCGCGAGTTTGGGGAGGCGGGGCGGGCGTCGCTGGAGATGCGCTTGTTCTCCGAGGAACCGATTTACGATGATTTGGAGCAGTTGGTGTTGACGGATGCGTTGATGTATTTCGCGGAGACCCTGGGGGCGGACGATCCGTGGGTGAGCAAGGTGTTGGCGGGGCAATCGCCGCGGGCACGGGCGGACCAGTTGATTCGGGGGACGCGGGTGAAGGACGTGGCGGTGCGGAAGCGGTTGTATGAGGGAGGGGCGAGCGCCCTGGAGGCGGCGCAGGATCCGATGATCGAGTTAGCGCGGATGGTGGACGGCGAGGCGCGGTCGGTGCGGAAGGAGATGGAGGCGCTGGGGGAGGCGAAGCGGCAGGCGCATGCCCAGATCGCCCGGGCGCGGTTTGCGGTGGAGGGGACGTCGACGTATCCCGATGCGACGTTCACGTTACGGCTGTCGTATGGGGTGGTGAAGGGGTATGAGGAGAACGGGGTGGCGATTCCGCCCTGGACGACGCTGGCGGGTTTGTATGAGCGGGCGGCGGCGCAGGGGTATCGGGAGCCCTTTGACTTGCCGGAACGTTGGGTGAAGCGGAAGGGGCGATTGGATTTAGGGACGCCGTTTAACTTTGTGGCGACGTTGGACATTATCGGAGGCAACAGCGGGAGTCCGGTGGTGAACCGCGCGGGGGAGTTGGTCGGGATCATTTTCGATGGGAACATCCAGTCGTTGGTGGCGGATTACACGTATACCGAGGAGCAGGGGCGGGCGGTGTCGGTAGACGTGCGGGGGATCCTGGAGGCGTTGAAGAAAGTCTACGAGGCGCGTCGGTTGGTAGAGGAATTGGGGACGGGACGTCGGGGGCGGTAGGCGATGGCGGATGGTCAGTGAGTCAGTGAGTCAGTGAGGCAGTGGGGCAGTGAGGCAGGGGGGCAGTGAGTCAGTGAGGGCAGTGAGGGCAGAAGGTAGTGGTGAGTGCCGAGGGATGGAATGGCGCGACTTTGCGCCAGTGAAACAGCCCGGTCAACGGGGGGGTGCCTTGCAGGGCTGGAATTGCGCTGGGGTTCGGCTCCGAACCGGCTTTACAACGTCCTGCGCTCCGCCGCGCTGCCGGGCGGCTTCGTCCCGGTGGCGGAGCACGTCTTGAGCACCCCGCCGGAAAACGTGTTCCTCGACACGACCGCCACCAGCGGAACGTAATCCTTCTACCGCCTCATTGTGGAATAGGGCACAGCGGGGCCAGGCTCACGGGAGGACCCTGTGACCCATGGCTACAGGACCTCAGCGCCGTCCGGATGTTGCCCCGGAAGCAGGAACGTCCTGAGCAACTCACCTTCCCCACAGGCGATCATCCCCGGAAAACGCTTGAACCACCTTCCGAAAGGGACTTCCGGTTGTCCGTCGAGCCAGTCCGCCAGCAAGCCCAATTGCTCGGCTGGGATGCTGCGTTGCTGGATGCGATCCAGGAGGTGCTGAAGCAAGGCGGGCGGCAGGTTCTGGCGGCGGACTCTAGGCATGCGGTGGGCCGCCGTAAAAGCCACGCACGATCTCCTCGCGGAGCGCCGAGGTTTCCACCGGATCGGTGGAATGCACCATACTTTCTGCCAGCCCGGAGAGTTCCCGGCCCGTCAATTGCCGCTCAGTATCCAGACGGCGGGCAAAGCGGATGACGGTCGCCTGCTCGTCGAGCGGCAGGGCCTGAATCGCGAGGATGATCTGCTCCGCAGTCATGGTGCGACCTTACGCCAGTGAAACAGCCCGGTCAACGGGGGGGTGCCTTGCAGGGCTGGAACGGTGCATCTCGAAGCCGTCGGAGCGCGGCTGTGGGCATTAGCCCCAGCCGCAGCGGGTGTCCCACGCCCGGAGGCCTGCCCCGCGCCTGCGGGGTTTCGGTGTCCCTGCGCCCGGCTCACCGTGTCCCCGCGGTTCTTCGGTTGGGCCCGCGGGGCCGCAGCAAGCCTGTCATGACCGCCCCGCCACGGGCAGGGAGGGAGAACCGGGAGGGATGAGCCGAGCGGGCCAACCCGATCGCCACGACGGGATCGCAATTCTGGGGGTTCGATCGTAGTCTGCGTGCATGCTGCCATCTGCCTTCTGCCCCGTGCCTTTCCGGTTCGCCGGGGGGGTCTTGGCCTTCCTGCTCACGCTGTGGGTGGCGCGAGCGGCGTCGACCCCGTACGAACGGTTGCTTCCTCAAGCGAGCGTTTGGACGCAGGAGATTGACCAGCGTCGCCTCGAGGCTTCCCGGCCGGCGGAGTATCGGGAGACGCTGGGGGTGTTTCCGGTCGGGAATGGGCGTTGTTTTGCCTACCTGGGGCTTGGTCTGCCGCAGAATACGCTCTTCATGATGACGGGGCCTCGATACCAGACGGACGGCGACCACAATCCCATGGGGGGCTTTGGCGAACTGGCGGTGAGCCTGCGGGAAGCAGGGGAGGCGGTGGCACTGCCGGTTCAAAGCTGCCGGACGGTCCGGGGGGTGCCCGTCGTGCTGACGGCCGAGGCGGGGGCGGGGTGGCGGCTGACGACCGTGACGGCGGCGCCGCCGGGGAGAAAATCGATCCTGCGGTGGATCACCGTCGAGCGCCTGGCGGGGCCGGAGACGGATGTTGAGGTCAACCTCGAGTTCCGCGGGCGGGCGAGGCAGCGGGACGCGGAGGGGTTCTTTTTCGAGTACCCTCATCGTGGGCGAACGGCGCGCCTGCGGCCGGTGGTGGTGGGGGAGACGCTGGAGGAGCATGGCGACCATCTCGGATTCAGCGTGCGGCGCCTCGCCTCGGGGGCGCCTCGCACCTACGTCCTCGCCCTGTTGTTCTCTGAGACGCGGGAGGAAGCGGCCGAGGAGAAGGAGCAGGTGCTGAGACAACCCGAGGATCTGTTGGAACAGACGCTCTCGTGGTGGGGCCGGAAGCTGGCGCCGACCCTGCACGTGGTCAGCGGGGATCGTCGGTTGGATGATCTGGTGGAGGGGCTCAAGGTGTTGCTGGTGGTGCAGCAGGATGCGCAAGGCGGGGTGTGTCCGATGGTGAATTTCAAGGGGGTATGGCTGCGCGATTCGAATGGGCCGATCCTGGGCTTTCTGCACACGGGGCTCTATGAGGAGGCGCGGCGCCTCATGACCTACTATCGGCAGGCGTCGGCCCTGCACCGCGCCACCGCCCGGCAGTTTCCACTCGATCTGGAGGTGGCCGGGGATCCGGATCTGACGGCCGAGCAGTGGGCGGCGTCGGGGACGGATCGGTGCGAGGTGCCGTCGTTTGTGGTGATTCAGCATGGGTGGTGGTGGGATGCGACGGGGGACCCCAGCCTGCTAGAGCGGCATTGGCCTTATGTCAGGCGCAATGCCGAGCATCAGGCGACCGTGGAGGGGCCGCGCGGCCCGCTGCAGACGTTCAACGGGGACGAGACGTATTTGTGGGGCGCCTACTACTCGCTCTTCCCGGCGCGCTCAGGATATCCCAACGCCCTCATCCGGCCGGACGCCTTCGCGGTGGACAGCATGTTCGAGTATGCCGTGGCCCACGAGGCCATGGTGCGAATGGCGCGCCGCTTGGGGCGGGAGGCGGAGGTGGCTCAGTTCGCGCAGTCGGCGGAGCGGATGCGCCGGTCGATCGACGATCACTTCTGGCTGCCGGACGAACGGCGCTACGCGCCGGCGCTGTCGCCGGTCGATTTCACGCCGCACCGGGCCCCGTTTGCGCCCATCAATCTCCGGCCGTTGTGGCTCGACTATTTGCGGCCCGACGATCCGCGAGCCCTGAGCAACCTGGAGGCGACACTGCGCTGGCTGTGGCGGTCGCCAGGTCTGGTGCGGATGACCCCGTTCCTGGATTACTTCATTGGGTGCGCTCCGGGGTATCTTGTCTACAACCTGGCGGCGGCGCGGCATCCGAAGGCGTCCTCGGCGCTGGCCGCGATGATCGGGGCGGCTTCGAAGAGTGGCGAGTGGGTGGAGGTGCACAAGCCGGATCGGCCGAGCTACGGTTGGGGCGACGGGGTCTACGCGAACCGGCTGCGGCCGTGGGAGAGCGGCATCAATTTGGATGCGCTGTTGTTCTACCTGACCGGGGCCCGCCGTTCCGAGGGGCGCTCGATCCGGCTGAATCCTTTGCTGCCAGCGGGGTGTGATCGCGTGCTGGTGGAGAATCTCCCGATCGGCGCGGCCCGGCTGCGACTGGAGGTCCAACGAGTGGGCTCGCGGGCGCGCTACACGGTGACCAACACCTCGCCCCAGGCGGTGACGGTCAACGGCCGCCTGCTGGCGGGTGGGGAATCGATGGGAGCGGAGACGGCCCTGCCGGGTCCCAGCGCGGACGACGGTCCTGCTCCAGGGAAATACGCGGAACCGCTGCGGTGGCAGGAGGACGTTCACACGGTGGTGGTGACGACCCAGAAGGCGGCGCCCGCACCGGGGGTGCAGTGGTTGGACGCCGGTCTGCCGTTCTCGTCGGAAGATCTGGCGGCGTGGCTGGCCCAGCGGCCAGCCACCTTGCGGCACGTGACGATTCATCCTTCGGCTCAACGTTACGATGGGGCGACGCTGAAGCCGCTTTCGCAAGGGTTGGCGGAGGCCTCGGTGAAGGCGGAAGTGGAACGGTTTCGGCGCGAGGGAGGACGTTGGTCGGTGCCTCGCTACGTGCAGCAGTTCGTCTTGCACGGTCCGCTGGCCGATCCGGACCAGGCCCTGCTGAAACAGGATCCGGCGATGGTGGGCGAGGCGTTCGACCCGAGCCGATGGCGTCGTTACGAGTCGCCGACGGCCTACATCGACCTGGACGGGACGATGCGGCCGAACGATCGGGTGGTGGCGCTGGCGCGTTGTGTCCTGGTGGCGAAGCGGCCGCAACCGCTCACGCTGCAGGTGGGCGCGGATGACGGGTTCGTGTTGTGGGTGGGCGGACGGCGCGTCCTGGAGAATCTGGGGCATCATCATCACGAGTTCGATCGCGACCGGGTCACCTTGGAGCTGCCGGCCGGAGAAACGCCGGTGGTGGTGGGGGTGCACGACATCGACGGGGCGTGGGGATTCTCGTTGCGGCTGGGCGACGACGACGGGGCCGCGGAGGAGGTGGGAGTGAGCTTGGGGCTTTGAAGAGCGGAGAGCGGAGAGCGGAGAACGGAGAAAGGAGAAGGGAGAGGATTCTCCGAAGACAAGCGTCGCGCATTGAACGCCTGAACGTCGAGGACGAGGGACGAGGACGCCCTCTGATTCTGCCTTCTGCCCTTTGCTATGTCCTATTCGAGAAGAGGTGATAGCGGTCCAGTCAAGGCATCGCTGCGAGATCCGGTCCGGCTTTCAAAACGAGAGTTGCTGGGGAGGGCGCATTTCGGTGGCGCGGGGCGGGGGGGGGCGTTCTAATGGGGCATGCGTTGCCTTCGCTCCTCCGTGTATGGTCTTGAATGGGGACGGACCCGTCCCGGTGATTGCACTTTGGTTGCCGACGGTGTGCTGGGGTTGGTCTTCGGGGTGGTGGTGGGCTTGATGACGGGGGCCTCGGCGGCTGGGGCGGCGGGGGACGAGGGGGGGGCGGGGGGAGTGTCGAGGGCGTCGTTGGTCCGCACGGTTCCGGTTCCGCTGCCGGAGCATCCGGGGAATGTGTTTCTCGAGGGGGAGCAGGTGGAAGTGCGGGTTCCGGAGTCGCTGCCGGGGGAGGCGACGCGCTGGCGGTTGGTGGATGATCGGGGTGTGGTGTGTGGAAGCGGGTCGCTGCGGGCGGGAGGGGAGGGCAGGGGGCGGTTAGTGGCGATAGGGTCGCTCGGGGTGGGATGGTATCGAGTGGAGTTTGGCTCGGAGGAGAAGCCCGATTTGGCTTGGACGACGTTGGCGGTGTTGGGTCGATTGCGTGCTCCGGCGCCGATGGATTCACCGGTGGCGGTGGATTCGGCGGCGGCGTGGTTTGCGCGTGGGGATGCGGAGCAGCAGCGGCGGTTGGCGAGTCTGGCGGCGCTGGCGGGGGTGAACTGGGTCCGGGACCGGTTGCGGTGGGGGGATCTCCAGCCCCGGGAGGGTCCGTTGGTGGAGGGGGCGACGACGTATGACACGTCGGCGCGGGAGCATTTCGAGGCGGGGTTGCAGGTGTTGCAGGTGTTTCACGACACGCCGGCGTGGGCGCGCGGGGGCGCCTCGCGAGGGGGGCAGTTCGCGCCGGATTTGCGGCGGGTGTATGAGGTGGGGCGGGGGTTGGCGCAGCGATTCCGGGGGCGTGTGCAGGCCTGGGAGCCGTGGAACGAAGCGAACATCGCGGTGTTCGGGGGCCACACGGTGGATCAGATGTGTTCGTGGCAGAAGGCGGCGTGGTTGGGGTTTAAGGCGGGGGATCCGGGGGTGACGGTGGGATGGAATGTGACGGCGGCGGTGCCGACGCCGGCGCACACGGAGGGCGTCTTGGCCAACGAGACGTGGCCGTATTACGACACCTATAACATTCACACCTACGATTGGTCGCATGCGTATGCGGATTTGTGGGGGCCGGCGCGGGAGGCGGCCGCGGGAAGGCCTTTGTGGATCACGGAGGCAGACCGTGGGACGCCGCATCTCAAGAACGCCCCGTGGTTTGACCAGGAACCGCGTTTGGAACGTTTGAAAGCGGAGTGGATGGCGCAGTCTTATGCCTCGAGTTTGTTTGCGGGGGCGGATCGTCACTTTCACTTCATTCTGGGCCACTATCACGAGCCTAACGGGATTCAGTTTGGTTTGTTGCGGTTGGATTTGACGCCGCGTCCGGCGTATGTGGCGTTGGCGGCAGTGGGGCGGTATTTGGCGGGGGCGCGTTCGTTGGGGCGTTGGCAGCCGGGGCAGGACGTGCGGGTGTATGCGTTTCGGGCGCATCCGGACGGGGTCGAGCGGGACGTTTTGGTGGTGTGGGCGGAGAGGGAAGTGGATTGGGGGGAGCGGGGGGTGGCGACGGCTGACTGGGCATTGCCTGCGGGGGTTGGGATCGAGCAGGTGGTGGATTACCTGGGGCGTTCGCTGGGGCGGTCGTGGCCGCGGCCGCTGACGTCAGCGCCGGCATTTGTGGTCCTGTCGGCGGGTGCGTCGGCGCAATTGCCGCTGGAGGCGCCGCCAGTGCGGAGTGCGTGGCGTTCGGGGGCGCCCTCGCCGGTGGTGTTCCAGGTGGAGGCGCCGTCGTCGGCGGTGGGCGCGGTGGTGGATGTGCCGTGGTCGGAGGGGCACGTTTACGAGGTGGGGCTGGGGCAGGCGTTGGGGTTTGGGGTCCACGTTTACGGTTTTGGTGCGAGCACAGCGGAGGGAACGCTGGGGGTTGAGCGGCAGCCACCGGGTTGGGAGGTCGCGTTGGAACAGGGCGCCTTCCGGGTCGGTCCCATGGAACGGGTGACGGTGCGAGGCTCGGTGCGGATTGGGGCGGAGGGGGCGCCGCGGGACGGATGGGTGGTGCTACGGGGGCGAGGGGTGGCTGAGGGCGAACCGGTGGTGGCGTTTCGGGTTCGGTTGGGACCGGTGACTTTCGACCGGTTACCGGTGGGGCAGGGGCCGGCGGGGTGGGCGGTGGCGATCAGCGGGGAAGGCCAGCCGCGGTGGACGGTGGAAGCTGACGAGACGGCGCCGAGCAAGCCGGGGGTGTTGAAGCAATCTGGGGTGGTGGCGCGTCCCAGCTATCCGTTGTGCCTGCTGGAGGGGGTGTCAATGCGGGACGGGTATGTGGAGGTGAAGTTCAAGACCGTGACAGGGGAGATCGACCAGGCGGCGGGGGTGGTTTGGCGGTATCAGGATGCCGGGAATTACTATATTTGCCGGGCGAACGCGCTGGAGGACAACGTGGTGCTTTACAAGGTGGAGGGCGGCAAGCGGACGGCGCTCGACGTGGTGGGTCGGCAGGGTGGGTATGGGGTTGCGACCAAGGTGGCGCCGGGGGTGTGGCAGAGGTTACGGGTCGAGTTTGCGGGTTCGCGGGCCAAGGTGTTCTTGGATGGCAAGGGGCTATTCGAGGTGGAGGATGCCACGTTTGGGGCGACAGGGCGGGTGGGTCTTTGGACGAAGGCGGACAGCGTGACGCTGTTCGACGACTTCGACTGTGGAGGCGCCGGGGTAATCCGATGATGCGGTGCGGGCGGCAGGGATGCCGAAGTTGGCCACGACCCTGTCACCCTGGTCACCGTGCTCTGGCGCTTTGGATTTCGGGGGACTGACTTGGCCGGTTCGGTCGGCGTGGCGCCGCGCCCGGATCGAAAGCGGCGGAGCACCGCCGCACTCCACGACGCTGACGTGACCGGGTCACCGCTGGGGTGAGGCGAAGCTCTGGGAGTGCGCCAGTGCTCTGGCGCTTTGGATTTCGGGGGACTGACTTGGCCGGTTC
>CAZVRY010000015.1:0-21231 GCA_964629545.1 uncultured Verrucomicrobiota bacterium
CATTCACGGTTTCAAACGACACTTCTTGCGTTGAGGTTTTCAGCCTCTTTCAATCGGGATTTAACTACGGACCGGGATTTGCTATTTTGTGGCCGCGTCAGCTTCTTCGAGAGTCGCGGCGGACCAGAGCCGCACGGTGGCATCGAAGCCACAGCTTGCCAGAAGGTTGCCATCGCGAGAGAAGGCGACTCCGCAGCCCGTGCCCACGTGCCCCTTGAGTCTCAGGGCCACCTGGCGCGAAGCTACGTCCCATAGCATCACCCCGCCGCCGTCCCCCGCGGAGGCCAGAGTGCGACCGTCTGGGCTGAAAGCGAGCGACATCATCCTCAAGGAATACGCCTTCAGCGGCGGGCTGAGCGCCTCCAGGGTCGTGGTGTTGTAAAGCCCAATAATTCCCTTCGGATCACAGGCGGCCAAAAGCGGTTCGGTCGGAGAAAACGCCAGACTGTTCACTTGCCCCCCGGACTGACTCTCAAAGCGACGGAGAAGCTGGCGGGTTTGGGCATCCCAAAGACTGACAGAACCGGATCTCTCACCCGTGGCCAGCAAGGATCCATTGGCAGACAAAGCAATCGAAATGATGTTCGAGGCAGTGCCTTGAATAGTCCCGGTGGCCTGCTGCGACGGCAAATCCCAGAACTGCAGGCCGCCCCGATCCCGATCACCCTCCAGGAAATGGTACATGGAGCCGCCGACGATCAGCGTTCGTCCGTCCGGTGAAAAGGCGAGCGAGCCCACGGGAAATTCGTTGGTGAGCGTGGCGACGACCTTCTGATCGCTCACGTCCCACAGTCTCACGGTCTGGTCGTGACTTCCGGTGGCGAGAATTCTGCCGTCGGGGGAAAAAGCCACGCCCACCACAGCGTTGCTGTGTCCGGCGAGGAGGGTCACGCTCCGAGTAGGCAGGTCCCAGAGGTATGCGGCGAAGCCACCGATCGCTACGGAGGCCAGGTGCCGCCCGTCCACCGACAGGGCCACGTGCTGCATCCATTCCGGGATCCCGGTGAGAACATCGCCCTCCGGTCCAGGGGTGGGTTGCCATAGTTTGACCAGACCGTCTTGGCTTCGGGATACGAGCCGCCGTCCATCTGGCGAGAAGCTGAGCCAGTTCACCCAGCCTTTGTGCCCGCGAAGCGGCGAACGTTGTTGGCCAGTCTTAAAGTCCCACAGCCGGATGGCGCGATCGCCCCCTACTGACGCGAGGGTTCGCCCGTCCGGCGAAAAGGCCACGCAAACGACCGCAGCGCTGTGACCGACGAGCCTCCGCTCGGGTTTGCGTGAGATTACATTCCAGACGATCACCGTGCCGTCGGAGCTTCCAGAGGCCATCCAAAGGCCGTCCGGAGAAGCTGCCAGCGTTCGAATCCAGGCGGTGTGACCCTCGAGTGGAGCCGCCGCTTCCGTCCCCGTGGCGACATCCCAGGCGCGGATCGAACTTTCGGTCCCACTCGAGAACAGTTGCTTCCCGTCGGGGGAAAAGGCGACGCCTATCCCTTGGTGGGAATAGAGGTGCAAGGTCCGGACGGGTTCGCGATTCTTCGACTCGACATCCCACAGCTTGACGGATTTGTCCGAACTCGTCGAGGCCAGCCATCTTCCGTCTCGAGAGAAGGCGATGGCGTTGATTGAGCGTGGATGCCCTGCAAATTCCATCTGGACGCATCGAGCAGCGAGGTCCCACACCTTGATTCGGTTGTCGTCTGTCACCGTGGCGAGAAGGTTCGTGTTCCCGGAACAATAGGCGGGTCTCCGGATTCCATCCGGATCTTCGAGTAGCAACTGCTCTTTCCCGCGTGAAACGTCATGGAGGGTGAGCGTCTTCTCGTCATTAAGCAGGAGCACATCGCGATCGACAAACTGCGCCGATCGGTATGGGTGGTTGGAACTGCCAAGGGTCTCGATGCTCTGGTCCTGGCAGAGTTTCCTGAGATAGCGCCACTCGAAGGCGGGTGCCTCGCCAGGCGCAGGACGACTGGCCTCGATCCAATCGTTGGCCCGCTGAAGATCGCCTTCCTCCCACGCTTGAAGAGCCAACTGCATGTCGGCGAGCTTGCGCTGCTTCACCGCGACGTTGCGCTGCGTTTCGGCGAGTTTGCGCTGCGCTTCGGCGTTCTGCTCCGCTTGACGCGCTTCGTGCGCGCTTTTGTCGGCGAATTGGCGTTGTTCATTCGCCTCGTGCTTGGCCTGCGTCGCGCGAATCGCCTGCCACGTGCTGACCGTCACTCCGAGGACCAGCACCATCGCGACAGATGCCACGGCGGCGAAGGCCAGCTTGTTCCGCCGAACCATTTTCTGAAACCGGTAGAGTTGGCTGGGCGGACGGGCGACCACCGGTTCGTTGTTGAGGTGCCGCTTGAGGTCAGCCGCCAGACCGTTGGCCGTCTCGTACCGGCGCGTGCGATCCTTCTCCAGGCATTTCATCACGATCCAGTCCAGGTCACCCTGAAGTTGGCGCATGAGCTTGCTCACGTCGGTCTGTCGGCGTTTGCCCGCCGTGGTCCGGGCTTCGCCTTGCAGCGTGTTCAGCCTGGTCGAAGGTCGCAGCGGTTCTTTCTCCCGGATAATCTGCCGCAGCGCGTCGAGGCCACCCTGCATCATCTCCTTGGCGTCAAACGGCGTCTGGCCCACGAGCAGTTCGTAGAGCAACACGCCCAGGCTGTAGATGTCCGCCCGCGTATCAATGTCCAGCCCGCTCATCTCTGCCTGCTCGGGACTGATGTAAGCCGGTGTGCCGATGAACTGCTGGAATTGCGTGAAAACGGTCTTGTCGGTCAGTTCCTGCTGCGTCGCTTTGGCGATGCCGAAATCAATCACCTTGGGCACCGGCACGCCGTCGTGCAGGGTGACGAGGATGTTCGAGGGCTTGATGTCGCGGTGGATGACGCCCTTCTGGTGCGCGTGCTGGATGGCTTGGCAAACAAGGATGAACAGATTCAGCCGCTCGCGGGTGGAGAGCTGGTTCTGGTCGCAGTACTCGGTGATCTTGATCCCGCGCACCAGTTCCATGACAAAGTAAGGCCGGCCGCTGTCGGTCGTGCCGGCGTCAAAGATCTTCGCGATGTTCGGGTGATCCATCATCGCGAGGGCCTGACGCTCGGCCTCGAAGCGGGCGACGATCTGGCGGCTGTCCATCCCCAGCTTGACGATCTTGAGGGCGACCCGGCGCTTGATTGGCTCGCGCTGCTCGGCCATCCAGACTTCGCCCATGCCGCCTTCGCCGATCTGCTCGAGCAGCTTGTCGCGATCAATCACCTGAGCCGGGGCTTCGGCTGGTGCTGGATTGAGCTTGATGGTGCCCCGCTCTTCCTCCAGGGCGAGTCCGGCCAGGAGGCTGTCGTTGGCCAGATGTTCCCTTAATAGTCCGTCCACCTTGCGGCGGAGCGTGACATCCTTGCCGCACGCTCCCTGAAGATACGCCGCGCGCGCCTCTGGCGTGGTCATCTCCAGGGCTTCAAAAAAGATTTCCCGCTCGGTCATGATTCAAATGGCTTCCCACGGGCCTGATCGGCCTGCGCACTCGGACAAGGCGAGATTCGGGTGAGAATCACGCCACCGAAACTGGGAATAGTCTTAGCCAGGATCCTCCGGGCCGGACAGCGACGACCGGATGGTGTGCTTCAGCCAGGCCCGGGCAAAGGCCCAATGCCGGTCCACCGTGCGCGGCGCCAGATCGAGGGCGACGGCAATCTCCGGGATGGTCATGCCGACAAAGTAACGCATCTGCACCACTTCCGCCGCTTGGGGATCTTCGCGCGCCAGCGTCGCGAGGGCTTCATGGACGGCCAGTAATTCCTCGGACGGCGCGGACATGGCGATGCGCGACTCGTGCAGTTCCTCGGCGACCAGGCTGCCCCCGTGTTTGAGCCGCTGTTTGCGGCGAGCCATATCAATGAGGATTTGCTGCATCGCGCTGGCGGCGGCCTTGAAGAAATGTCGACGATTGGCGAAGTGCTGTTGGCCTTCTCCGGCGATCTTCAGCCAGGCCTCATGCACCAGCGCCGTGGGCTGCAGCGTCTGTCCGGGTTTTTCATTGGCCATCTTGGACGCGGCGAGTTTGCGCAGTTCTTCGTAAACCAGCGGCAAGAATTCCGTAGCGGCCTTCGGGTCGCCTTGCTGGACGCGGTCAAGCAGGTAGGTGACGTCACTCACGGGTCCACATTAAACGATTGCTACCGGATAACCAATGCCGGAAGCAGGCCGCCAGCACGGCGTGAAGGGCTGGCTCTCCGCTCACCGCGGCGTCGCCAGGCTACTTCCGCACGGTCTGCGAGGATGTGCATCTGAATCCAAAACTCCTGACATAGGTTACGTCGAGGTCGGACAGGTCGGACTCATTGTTGTTGTTTTGTGTTGTGGTCTCCCATTGCCTCCTGGAGCCTTCCGCTATGTCACTCCGGTTCATGCGCAATCGATGGCGATTCCTGCTCGCCATCGGGGCTGGTCTTGTCCTGGCGGTTGGATATCTTACCGTGACCGGGAGACCCTGGGGGCTGGACGATGCGCCTCAGGTAACCGTGCTGAGTCGCTTCTCCCGGCTCTCGCAGGAAGGCGTTTGGCTGGAAATCCGGGCGCCCAAGCGGCGCGTGTTGGACGTGCGCCAGATCTGCACTCAGCGAGGTCCGTATCGAAACTCACCGCAAACGGTCATCCCGCAGGGGCCTGGTGGTTTCACGCTACACACTCCCATCGGCGCCTATTTCAAGCTGAGCCCCGGAACCTCCACTCAGTACTGCGCCTGGGGTCTGGGGCGGCCAACCATCCCGGAAGCGCTCTCCCCTACTGGCCAGACGCGCCTTGCGGTTTTCGCGATCCTCGAGAATCACCGCCCCTCGTGGCCAACGAGACTTTCGCTGTGTTGGCGGCTCAAGGCGATTCATCCCCTGTTTCAGCAGGGGCCGCTGACGGAAAGTGTCCTCGTGCTTGCTGATCCCATCACGAACGCCATTCCTGTGGTGGACGACGACAATCGCTGACGGTCCATCCCCTCCAGGACTGCCCCCTATTAGGGAGCGCCGCAATCCCAACCCCCCGGGGCCCAAAGCGGGGATCATCCGCGCCTCACGGAGCGCTCACCCGATAAAACCGCGGCGAGCCATCGGCGGGCCGACTCTCGGTGAATTCGAACGTTCCCGGGCGAAGAAGCGTGGCCGGACCGAGGACCTCCCATTGGCGGAGGTCCGCTGACCCCCAGACCCGCAGTTGATCCCAGCCCCCGCCATCAATTACCAACCGGATAGCGCCGGGGACGCCAGCCAAGTCGTAGGCGACCATGTTGGGAAGCGGGGCGGCGTCGCCCGCCAAACGAGCCAGGTGCGACGCCGGTTCGCCATTCATTGCCGAGAATAGTCCGGAAACCAGGATCTTCCCGTCCGGCAGCACAAGCACTTCGTAAACCCACGTAATATCTCCGTTGAGCTCTGGTCGAAAACTTGTGTCGAGCCTCCCGTCCGGATGCAAGCGGGCGAGGCTCGACTGTTGCACGCCGTTGACCTCGGTAAACCAGCCTCCAATCACCGCCTTGCCGTCCGGCTGCAACGCCATCGCATAGACCATGTCATTGGCCCCAGGAAGGTCGGTCAGAAAGGTCGGATCGAGACTCCCGTCGGACTCTAGTCTCGCCAACCCGCCGCGAGCGACCCCATTCAAGTTCGTAAACGCGCCGCCCACGAGGAGCTTCCCGTCGGCTTGCCGCACCACGGTCCATACGTTGCCCATTTCGTTAACCCAGAGCGGGGCAAACCCGGGGTCGATGTTTCCGTCCAGATCGAGACGGACCAGCCCGCGACGCGCCCCTGGCTGGTCCATCGAGAAAACCCCTCCGACCAGCACCTTGCCGTCCGGTTCGACCAACAGGGTCGTCGCCAGATGATCGGTTCCGCCCAGACCCGCCGGCCAACCGGAGTCCGGCGTCCCGTCGGCATGCACCCGCACCAATCGGTAGGCGCCATCCACCTCGCCAAACACATATTCTCCGTAAACGATCTTCCCATCGGACTGCACGGCCACACTGCGCACCCAGGCGGCGTCTCCGTCGGAGCGCACCTGAAAGCTCGTATCGGAGGTGCCGTCGGCGTGGAGTCTGAACAGACCCCGACACGCGATGCCGTTGACGTTGGTGAACCAACCGGCGAGCAGGATCTTGCCATCCGGCTGCAGGACGATGCTACTCACGAGTTCCTCCGCCCCGGCCAATCCGGCCATGAACGTCCGATCCAGCTTCCCGTCCGCGTTCAACCTCGCCAGATGTCCCCGCGGCACGCCCTCGACGCTCAGAAAAGAACCTCCGATGAGGAGCTTGCCGTCCGGCTGCCTCGCCATGGTCCAGACCAAGCGCGGCACACCGGTTCCAGGCAACTGAAATCCCGCGTCCAGCGTGCCGTCCGCCTGCACCCGCGCCAGCCCATCCATCGGGAATCCTCCCACCTTTTCGGCGTAACCCGTCACATAAAGCCTCCCATCCGGCTGGGCCGCCAATTCTGCTATGGAGGGCCCCGGAATCCCGACCCCGAACGGCGTGCCTGCTACCTCGCTCCCATCGGCGTTCAGGACGGCAAGCCGATAGGGAACCACCCCGCTCGTCTCCGCGACGGTCCCCCAAACCAGAACCTTCCCGTCAGGCAATGCCGCCGCCAACTTCACCTCCGTCCACGGCCCGTTAACCCAATCGAGCAGGACGGCTCCCGGATCCCCTTGGTCGTCCAGTTGCACGACTTGGTCATGCCGGTCTCCCGAAGCATTCGATTTCGTCAGCCCGATGAGCGCCTTCCCGTCTGCCTGCTGCCCCACCCATAGCGGCAGACCGAGTGTTTCACCCAGGTTCCCCGGAAAGGACGGGTCCACACTGCCGTCTTCATGCAGTCGAGCCAAGGACGCGGGGGGTCCGGATACGTCCGTGTTGAAGCTGCCGGCCAACAGGAGCCGCCCGCCCGCCAGTAAAGTGATCGCGTCGATTCGTGGATCCGGTGCGCCGGGCAAACTCGGAGGCTTGACCGGACTTGAAAACCCGGAATCCAACCGCCCATCGGGCAGCAACCGCGCCACACCCAACGACGCCGTTCCCTGCACATTCCGAAACGCGCCCCCAATCAGGACCTTGCCGTCCACCGTTGGCGCCACCGCCATCACCGACCCGTCGGGCCCGTCGAGATCGGCCAAGAACGACCGATCCAGACTCCCATCTACATTCAGCCGAGCCAAATGCCGGCGTGTAACCCCGTCCACACCGCCAAAGCTTCCCCCAATCAAGACTTTGCCGTCCGCCTGCACCGCCACGCAATCGACGAAACCGTCCGCCCCAGCCAAACCCGTCCCGAACGTGTGGTCCGCCCGTCCGTCGGGGTGAAGCCGGGCCACCCGGCCATGCTTGACGCCGTCCACCGAGCGAAAGTCGCCCACCACGATGAGCTTCCCGCCGGCCTGGGTCGCCAGCGCATGGACCCTGTCCGCCAGCCCCGCGTCGCGCGTGAAGCTCAGGTCCACGTCGCCTGGTCGCGGTATCCGCAGCCCCAAGGCCGCACCGTCACTCGTGACGCTCCCGCCTGCATCCGTGACGACAACCCGGTAAACCCCGGCGTCCGGGGCTTGCACACCGTCCAACACGAGGATGTCGTCGTCCGCACCGGTGACCGGCTGCCCGTCCTTCTCCCAGCGATAACTGACCGGCGGCGCCCCTTGCGCCACCACGGCAAAGGCGACTTTCCCGCCCGCCAGCGTCTCGGCCGGTCGAGGGTGCGTGAGCAGGACCGGTTGGGCCCAAGCCACCGAGAGCGCCCAACAACCGCAAACCGCCCGCAGGGCGAGCGATTCGAAACGAAGAATACGTGGATTCATAATGAAGAAGATTAGTGGTCAAAAGCGAGAACAGCAGATCCCCAGCCAATCGCGCAGGTGCGGCCCAAACGGACGCACGCCGAGATCGAGAGGTGGATCGCTGCAAAGCGCGGACTCCACCTTGCGCTCCCATCCCGGCCCACTCGCCCACGCATCATTCGCCTGCCCGCGCCTCGGGCACAGAGCCAGGACTCCGAACGATGCGGCGGGCCGGCCGTGGCATCTGGGTGTCTCAGCCTCGGGGTCCGTGCAAGTATCGCTCCCCATTCTGCCGCGAGCGCCACCGGATCGAAAGTGCCCTTGCCCGCCCGGCCCCCGGTTTCGGTGTCAAATTGATAAGCCGTTTTGCCTGCCCAGAATTACGCGAAATCTGACTTTTCTTCCGGGCCGTCCCCTACGGCCACAACAGCGATGTCCAACTCTGGGATGTTGCCTTGCGTCAGGTCCGTGCCCGCCTCCCCAAGCCCTTTTTTCTCCAAGTTCCCATTACCTGGCCGCTTTCGTCTTCACTGCGGTCCGGTGAAGAAGTCGATCTCGACCTGTTCGAGCAACCGGATCCACTCGGAGGCGGGCTGGGCCTCGGGCAGGAAGAGGACCGCCCACGGAGGCCGACGTTCCAAACCGGCCAGGGCCTTGGCGACGCGTCGATAGGCATCTGGAGCGTAAGCTGCATCCAGGGCCCGGCGAACTCCGGACATCGCCACCGCACGCCTGGCCGGCCCCGGTAGACCGTTCAAGAGGCTTGGCACTTCGGCCGCGGCGGCGCCCTCGACGTGCCCCTGTCGATGCAACTGCAGGGCCAGGGCCAGGGTCGTGCCGAGCAAGCCGTGCAAGGAACTCGTTCGCGCGTTCTTGAAGTCCACGGACGGCTGGACGCTTCGGGACGAGGCGGGCAGGCGTGCGATCCCGTTAGCTGACGTGCACAAACGTAGATACTCAGTCAGGTTTCCAGGCGTGTCCTGTTCCCGCGCGAGCACTTCGGCCAGCTTATCCAGCAGTTCCAAGAATTCCCGTGCATACAAAACCTGGCGCCGTTCGCGGCCCTCCGGGCGGTCGACGCCCACCACCAGAAGACTCCGGGGCGATGCATGTTGCCCAAAGTCGATCCCGACCTCCGTGAACGAGGCCGGCTCGGTTTTTCGGAGGTCCTGAAAAACTCGTTCGGCCATCCACTCGCAAAGATACAGCCGCGTCTCGTGCTCAGTGGCAGCCAATCCTTTCGCCTGGGACGCCGCGGCTTCGGCGCGAGCTTCCGCCTCCTGCGCCCTGGCCAGCAAAAGCACGGACACCATGAGCCCGCCAATCAGCGACACGGTCACGATCGCTCCCGCCGCGCAGGCCAACCGGTTTCGCTGAACCACTTTACGCAACCGGTAGATCGCGCTCGGAGGACAGGCCGCAATCGGTTCGTGGCGCAGATGCCGCAGGATATCCACGAACAGGGCGTTGGCCGTTTCATACCGTCGTGAGCGGTCCTTTTCCAGGCACTTCATCACGATCCAGTCGAGGTCTCCGCGGACCAGGCGAGGGAGCTTGAGCCGATCAGCCCCCAGCGCCTGAGCCATCGTGGTGAGCGCCTCGCCTTCCAGGGTCGCCAGGCACGTGCTGGGCTTGGCCGGCTCCATTTCACGAATGGTCTTGCGAATCGCGTCGAGGCCCGCTTGCGCCAGGGCCCTGGTATCGAAAGGCGTCCGCCCGGTGAGCAGTTCGTAAAGCACCACGCCCAAGCTGTAGATGTCGCTGCGCGTATCCACGTCCATGCCGCTTAACTCGGCCTGTTCAGGACTCATGTAGGCGGGCGTCCCGATGAACATCTCGAACGCCGTGAACATCGTGCGATCGGTCAGCCGGCCTTCCGTGGCTTTGGCGATGCCGAAGTCGATGACCTTCGGGACAGGCCGGCCGTCGTGCTCGGTGACGAGGATATTCGAAGGTTTGACGTCCCGATGGATGATGCCCTTCTGATGAGCGTGTTGGATGGCCTGACAGACCTGGACGAAGAGCTCCAGACGCTGGGGAAGCCGCAACCGGTGCTGATCGCAATACCGGGTGATCGGCTGGCCGCGGACCAACTCCATGACAAAGAACGGACGGCCGGAGTCGGTCGCTCCGGCGTCCAGCACCTTGGCAATGTTGGGGTGGTCCATCAGGGCCAAGGCCTGGCGCTCCGCCTCGAATCGCGCCACGACGGACTTCGTGTCCATGCCCAGCTTGATCACCTTGAGCGCCACGCGGCGGCGGACGGGTTCCTGTTGTTCGGCCATGAATACCGTACCGCAACCCCCTTCCCCAATCTGCTGCAGAAGCTTGTAGCGACCTATCCGCGACCCGGGGCCTTCCATGGCAGGACCCTCGATGAAGGTCGGCCGATCCTCGGGGACAGCCGTGGCCCTGGCCGCAAACACAACATCGGCCTCGGCGGAGGCCCGCAGAAGCCCCTCGACCTTGTCACGCAAGCCCGGGTCGTCGCGACCGACGTCACGCAGGAAGGCCTCGCGCCGTTCCGGCTCGGACAGTTCCTTCGCGGCGTGAAAGATTGACTCAAGGGTCCGTTTCGGCTCGTTCATGGCTTGAAGATGGTTTGCGTGCGTCACCCCATAACGCGCAAGGACGGTGGGAAAACGGACATTCGTCAACATGCCCCCTCTGCGCCGCCACCCAGCTCTTGCAGCATCCAAGCCTTGGCGAAGCTCCAATGCCGGCGAACGGTCTTCTCGTTGACCCCGAGAAGTGCCGCGATTTCCGCGGTGGTCAAGCCGACGAAAAACTTCAGTTTGACCACCTCGGCTTTCACCGGGTCGGCGGCCTCCAACTCGGCCAGAGCGCTGTGGACGCCCAGAACGAGGGAGTCCGTGGCGTCGGCGGGTCCCTCCAGCCAATCGAGTTCCGTGCGCCGCCAGTCGCCACCTCGCTTCCGGCTCTGGCGACGCCGGGCCCGATCCACCAGGATTCGGCGCATGGCCTCGGCGGCCACCGCGAAGAACTGCGTCTGATTGCGCCATTCCTGCTTGGATTCCTTCGCCAATCGGAGATACGCCTCATGCACCAGGGCGGTCGCCTGGAGGGTCTGGCCGGGAGGTTCCCGAGCCATCTTGGCGGCGGCCAACCGTCGCAGTTCCTCGTAGAAGCGCGGCACCAACTCCTGCGCGGACGGGCGATCGGCCCATCCTTCGGCGGGAAGTCCGCGGGTACCACCGGGTGGCGTAAGAAATTTCGCGGCTGGATGCAATGCGGTTGCGACCAATGTCGACCCGAGCCCTCTGCGCTGGGCTGGGTCGCCGTGAGTATTGGAGACACCCAGATTGGAGTCTTTGACCGTTGTCAAAGGAACGAACACATGCCCATCGCCGCGGGACGGCCTGCCAGTTGACCTCAGGAATCTGCGTCATTTCCCGGATCGTGCGACTGGCTTGCGCCTCTTTCCAATCCACCGAGCGCCCAGCAACCGGTTGGGCGGGTCCATCCTCTCTCATCATGCGTCGGGACCGCGAAATCTTGAAAGAAAGGCCCGGTGGCTGCGAATCTGTGCCCGTGCGCACTGCCGATGTTGCGGTCCCCGGCCTGCCGGACCCGGACGCCACGCGTTCGAGCCTGGTGCGTCGCTTGGGCAACTGGGACGACCACGGCGGCTGGCAGGTCTTTTTCGACCGCTACTGGAAACTCATCTACGCCGTCGCCCTCAAGGCTGGCCTAACCGACGCCGAAGCCCAGGATGTGGTGCAGGAGACGGTCGTCGCGGTCGCCCGGCAGATGCGCGAGGGCCGCTATGATCGCACGAAGAGTTCTTTCAAGAACTGGCTGTGCCTCATCACGCGACGCCGGATCGTGGATCACTTCCGCCGGCGCACCCAACTGACGATTCAACCGCGCGCGTCCGCCGACGACACCAGCCGGACCGATACCGCCGAGCGCGTGGCTGATCCGGCCAGCCTCGAACTCGACGCCGTCTGGGACGAGGAGTGGCGCAAGAACCTTGCCGACGCGGCGATCGAGCGCGTCAAGCAACACGTCTCCCCCAAGCAGTTTCAAATCTTCGACCTGTCCGTCCTCAAAGATGTGTCTGTGCGCGACGTGGCCAAGCTGCTCAAGGTCAACGCCGCCCAGGTTTATCTGGCGCGCCATCGGGTCGGCGCGCTGGTGAGAAAGGAAATCGCCCGCCTCGAAGCCGAGGCGGAAAAGGCGGAGGTGGCAAGGTGAGCGTTCCGCGGAACGATACGGTTCCCGATCACGCCGACTTTCCGTTGGGGACGGCTGGCTGGTTAGAAGGCCGGGGGGACCCGCTCTACCAGGGGCTGTTGCGATGGTTGGGAGTCGTCGCGCACTGGCTGGCGCCACCCGGACCCGCTTGGCGGCGTTACCGAGTTGCGCCCCGCGCCAACCCGGCCGCCTTGCGCGACGAACTGCTTCGCGGGATCGAACGCCAACTCCAACTTCCTCGCAGCGCAGCCTCGTCGCGGACGGCTGGCCAGACTACCCTTTGATCGTAATGCCAGAGCCTGATTCAGTTGCGGCAACGCAGACGCCTTCCGTGACGTCGGCGAGCCGCCGCCTGACCGCCGAACTCCCGCCGTTTGCGGTTCCCGATCACACGTTAGTCCGGCGCATCGGCCAGGGCGCCTACGGCGAGGTCTGGCTGGCACGCAACGCGCTGGGCGCCTGGCGCGCGGTGAAGTTTGTCCGCCGCAGCTCGTTCGATGACGAGAGACCACTCGAGCGCGAGTTCGCTGGCATCCAGCGGTTCGAGCCGATTTCCCGCAGCCACGAAAGCCAGCTCAACATCCTCCACGTCGGCCGCGCGGAGGATGGCTTCTACTACGTGATGGAACTGGCCGACGACATGGGCCGTGGTCAGGAGATTGACGAAGCCACCTACACCCCGCGCAATCTCCGGAGCGAACTTCACCGGCGTGGCCGGTTGCCCGCCGCCGAGTGCCTTCGCATCGGTCTTGCGCTCACTACTGCGCTCGAACACCTCCACAAGCACGGCCTCGTCCACCGCGACATCAAGCCCTCGAACATCGTCTTCGTGAACGGCATTCCCAAGCTGGCCGACATCGGCCTCGTCGCGCGCGCGGAAGCCACCCTCTCGTTCGTAGGCACGGAAGGTTTCCTGCCGCCCGAAGGTCCGGGGACGCGCCCGGCCGACATCTACAGCCTGGGCAAGGTTCTCTACGAAATCAGCACCGGCCACGACCGTCATCAATTCCCCGAACTGCCGACCAACATCGTCGAACTGCCCGACCGCGCTGATCTCTCCGAGTTGAACGAAGTCCTGCTCAAAGCGTGTCACCGCGATCCCGCCCAACGCTATCAAACCGCGGCCGAGATGCATGCCGACCTGGCGCTGTTGGAAAGCGGTCGCTCGGTACTGCGGCTGCGCGGCATCGAACGCCGGCTTGAGGTTGCGCAACGGGTGGGTGTCGCCATCCTGTTGCTGACGGCGCTTATCGCCGGCGGTTGGTGGTGGCAGGCGCGGCAGACCCGAGCCGTTCGCAACCTCGCCGGCGAAAACGCCCGGCTTGCTGAAGGCAACGCCCAACTGGCCAGGGAAAGTCAGCAACGGGTTGTCCGTCTGGCGGTAGCCAATGGGGCGCGTCTGCTCGACAAGAACGACGCCACGGGAGCACTGCTTTGGTTCGCAGACGTCCTGCCGCTCATGACCAACAGCCCGGCCGAGGAGTCCATTCACCGCGTCCGAATTCAACAGGTGCTGCAACGCACCCCTCGTTTGCTGCGCGTTTTCGCCCACGAACAAGGCGTGCTTTGCGCCGCCTTCAGTCCCGATGGACGCCACGTGGCGACGGGAACCGCGGACTCCTGGCGCATTTGGGATGCCGAAAACGGAGCGGTCTTGCTGGAACAGCCAGGTCCTCGCCGGCGCGTGCAGGACTTGCGTTACACCCATGACGGCGCAAAGCTGTTCCTTCGCTCCTGCGCCAGTGAGAATCACGCCTGGCGGCACCAGGCTCAAGGGTATGCCGCCGTGCTGGATGCGGCGAGTGGACGCGAGGTGTTCCCGGCCATCACCAACATCGGCCCCGCCGCGTTCAGCCCGGACGACCACTGGCTCGCCGTTGCCCGGACCAATCTCGAGGTGGACCTATTGGACGCATCCACGGGGCGGCGCGCCGCGGTTCTCACGGGCCACACAGAGAGCATTTTCCAACTCTCGTTTAGCCTGGATGGTCGCCTGCTGGCGTCCGCGAGTCGGGACCGCAACGTCCGTGTCTGGCGCGTGCCTTCCGGCGAACCCGCCGGACCTCCGCTCCGCCACATTCAGCCTCTCATCCGCGCCGTGTTCAGCCCGGACGGTCGGCGGATCGCCACACGGACCTCGACCGGGAGGGGTGAGGCGCACCACGTTCACACTTGGTGGCTGGCGGACGCGACGGAAATCGGCACCTCGATCCAATTGTCGCCACTTGCGGATCCATTGATCTTTGACGTAGTCAGCGGAAAACGACTGTTCGCGGGCGCATTGCCACCGGAGGTCAGACTTTTCGATGCCGACAGTCATACCTACCTCGATTCCCTCCCCGGAGTCAGTTCGATGCCGCGATGCTGGGCATTCAGTCCGGATGGCTCCCGGTTCGCCCTCGGCAGTGATGGTGGGACTGCCCATGTCTGGAATGTGGAAACCGGAGAAACACTTGGCCCGAGCCTGCATCACCACGGCTCAGTGGAGTGCGTCCAATTCAGCCCCGACGGTTCGCGCTTGCTGACGGCGGGCGAGGACGGCACCGCGAAGCTCTGGGATCTCGCCACGCTCGCCGAAGCCGCCAGACCGCTTGAGTTGCCCGGTGGTGTTCCGCCCATCCAACCCGATGATTTTCCCCACGCCCTGAGCCCGGACGGCCGAAGGCTGTTGTTGCCGCTCGACGCCGGCACGCTGGAGATGGTGAATCTCGAGCCTCTCGCACGCGACCGCGAGCCTTTCCCCTGGCCGGACGCTAAAACACCGATCAGCATCCAGTGCGATGCCTCGGGCCGGCAGTGGGCGGAAGCGATGGAGGACACTGAGGCGTCGGGCAAGTCTCCCGGCCTCTGGTTTTGGCGGCAGGATGGAACGGAACCCCGCCAGCGGCTCCTGCCCCATCCGCAGGCGGTTGACGTCTTCCGGTTCAGCGGCGACGGAGCTCAACTTCTCACACTCGGCCGCGATGGTCGTCTCCGAACTTGGCAGACCTCGGATGGTTCACTTTCGAGCCAGGCGCGCCTGCCCGGCGGCTGTGTTTGGGCGCTCGCCATTGCGCCCGATTGCCGGAAGGCGGTCTTCGCCGATGAAGCGGGCGAGCTGATCCTGGTGGACCTGAGGAAGCCCTCAGCGGCCGGTCAGCGGTTGGAGGGCGCCACCACGGAACTGCGAGCATCCTTCAGCCCGGACAGCCACCGGTTGGCGACTGTCGGCAATCGCCAGCGCGGCCACGTTTGGGATGCGGAGACAGGCCAGCGCCTGGCTACCATCCAGCATGGGCAAAGTCCGGGCCACACGCTCATGTGGGTCGAGTGGAGCCCCGATGGTCGCAAGCTCCTCACCTGCGGCACAGGCGAAGTATCATTGTGGGATGCCGCCAACGGACGCCCGCTGTTTGCCCCGATGGTTCACAGCCTCGCCGTCCGCACAGCCCATTTCAGTCCCGACAGTCGGTTTTTTGTCACGGTCGGTGACGACTCGACGGTGCAAGTCTGGGATGCCGCGCGAGCCGAGCCGGTCACCGGGCGCGTAAACCTGCAGCCGCCAAAGCCCCGCGCGGCGATGATCACCGCCGACAATCGATTGATCACGGTCAACGATCCGGCAGTCATCCGCGTCTGGGAATTGGCGGAAACACGTCTGCCTGCCGAAACCATCAATCAGTATGTCCTCTGGCTGGCGGGCCGAAAGCTGGACCCAACCGGAGTCTTGCGAGAACTTGATGTCGGCGAATTCGGCCAGCTTGACGCCCGGTTGCGAGCCTCACATCCCGAGCTACTCACAAACTCATTAGCAACCAGGCGCGAATGGCACCGTCGCCAAGTGCAGGAGCCCACCAGCCTCACTCGCGTGGCAGCAGCGCAGTTTCATCTCGATCGCCTGTCCGAAATGGACCGCAGCGACCCCTGGGTGCAGGAGCAGCAGGCGCGTTACCGGGCTTGCCAGATACCGGCGCGGCCCCCGGACGCCTCGACCCAACAACTGGACCTGACAGGTTTCTACACTCACTCGTTTGAGGTGTTGCCTCACGAGGAGCTCTGGAGTCTTCCGCGCGGTGTTCACAGTCTGGCGGGCACGCGCTTCGACCTGCGCGGGTTGGTCCGCCTCGAGCCGCGGACCTCCGAGTTCACCATCGCCTCTTTTCCCATCATGGCTTTGAACCGGATTCCGGTGCGCGAGCGTTGCCGGAAACTGCATTTCCTGCAGGGCGTGGACGGGGATGACGCGAGAGATGGCGATGAAGTCGCCCGGTGGGTGATACACTACGCGAACGGCACGACGCGCGAATGGCCGCTGGTCTACGGCCGGCACGTGCGCGACTGGTGGCTGCGAACGGGCGTGCCCCAAGAGACACCCGAAGCGGTCGTGGCGTGGGAGGGGCATTCGCCACTTACGCGCAAGGCCCGCCCGCAGACCGTCCGGTTGTACACGGCCACCTGGACCAATCCTCTGCCTGACCTGGAAATCAGCCACCTGGACTTCGTCCTGGGCGAAGCCAACGTGCGCCCCTTCGTCGTCGCCATCACCGCCGAGTAACGCCGGCTTCCCAACCGGCGTCCGGGGCCGCGATCGCCCCTCCCGTGCCCCTCTGCCCTCGCGCCGACTGATACTCACTTACTTTCAGCGCGGTACCAATCCCCTCCCCCGAGCTTTGCCACCTACTCCCCATTCGATGGGGATTCCGACAAGGTGAGGGAGAATTCCTGGCAGGATGACTTCAATTCAAGATGAAAGGCGGCCTTAATCTCACTTCTGCTGAAAGATTCCTGCACGACCTGCGAATCTGTTCTCCGTGCAGGCCAGACCGAAACCAACCCAAATGATGAGAACCCAGACTCCTATTCATTCCACCCTCGGTGCCATCGCCCTGCTCACCATGGCGGGGGGCCCGGTCCAAGGCCAAACCTGGGTTAACGTCTCGGATCCCGCTTACGGCAGTATCGCCGGTAGCTCAAGCGAATTGGGCACCGACACCGCCGGGAACCTTTACGCCGTGGGCAGCACGCAACAGACAACGGACGGAAACATGCGGGCCGTTGTGCGCGGAAGCGGCGACCAGGGCAGCACTTGGTCCGTCCTGGATCAATACGCGGAACCCGGCTTGAACTATGCCCACAACCGGGCTTTTGCCGCGAATCCCCTCACCGGAAGTCTCTTCGCTGGCGGCAACCTCAACAACCTTCTCCCCGACGGCACCTGGGAGTTCGACACGTTATGGTTCATCCGCGAGTGGAGTCCAATCACGGGCGTGTGGGCCACGGTGGATGACTTTGCCGACCTGGCCAACGACATCGGCCAGGCCAGTTGCGCTGACATCATGGTCTCACCCTCCGGCGACGTCTACGCCACCGGCGGGAGCGCTTTGGGAGCGGGGCCGGGCTGGCTGGTCCGCAAGCGTCCCGCGGGCGCTGCGGCCTTCACCACCGTGGACGTGTCGGCTATCACCGTGGATGCGGCGGGACACCTCTTCGTTGGCGGGCAGGCGTCGGACAGCGCGGGCAAGCTTTGGTGGCTCGTGCGCAAAGGCGTGCCGGGCACAAAGCGCGTCAAGCAAGGCGGCAAATGGGTGACTGTGCCGAACGTCACGTGGACCAATAGCGACCTGTATCAACTTGTCGCCGGCCAGTCGGCTCGCGCCAACGGCCTCACGGTGGATTCCATCGGCGCGGTCTTCGCTTCGGGTTGGGCGGCTGACGCCACCGGCGAGCACTACTGGATCGTGCGCCGGCTGGCTCCCTGAGCCTGCGGTAACCCAGCGACACCCGCCTGACTTGACCGGAATGTGACCGAATAAACCGAAGTGTGCCCACCATGAACGCCTCTCCATCCGCCGAACGCCGCGCCGATTCCCTCATTCGTCGGCTCCTCCCCTTGTCCCGCCTTCCGGCCTGGCCGGCGCGGTTGCTCCTGCTCGTCCTCCTGATGCTGTTTGGGGGCGGCGAGCGGCTCCGGGCCGCCACCACCCCGGCTCACCTCTGGTGCGTGCTCTCGGACGTGTCCAACCCGTCCTTTCGCATCAATCTGGCCGCCGGGGAGTCACGCCAGGTGCCGCTGCCGGCCGGAACCTACATGGTCGATATGGGGGGTGACGGCAGAGTCCAGGCCGATGGCAACGTCGGCTCGGCGAGCGTGGGGGCGGGGATGCGGCTTCGGATGTATCTCGGAGGGGAGGCTACCGATTTTTTTTGCATGGGATCGGCCGGTGGTGCTGCGGACGCCTACCCTTCCTACGAATCCTTCAATGAGGAGTTTGATTCCCGCAACGGAACTTACGTTGCTAGCGTCCAGGCGAACGGCAGTGGGGCGAACGGCACCGACCTGTGCGGGTGGATAAGAACCGACGTTTCGGCTTCCAGCCTTGCCGCCGGCTACGCCGATTCCACGGTCGTATCCGGAGTCGTTGAGTTTCAGGCATATGCCCAATATGCTAGTCGCTACCCTTGTGGTTACGGCAACGCGAATGGCTATACCGGAGCCCGTTTCTACGCCGTCTTCACCCTCCCCAGTGCAACCGAGGTCAGCATCGTCACCGACATGCCGCCGCCAGGCGATGGCGGCGGTGGGGTCGGGCCCATGCCTACGCTTCCGGACGCATCCACGCCGGCCGCGCCGGGCGATTGCGGAGGACAGCCGACCTACGCCTTCCACAACGCCGCGTCCGGCGGTTGGTTCGCCCTGCCGGCGAGCGGCTCGGCGCTTCGGTTCGACGCGCTTGACGCCACCCGGTTTACCGGCGTCACCGGCTTCCCGGCGGGCCAGTTCCACGTCGAAACCGGCGGGCAGAGCTACGGGCCCTTCACGCAAGGGCAGTCGTTTTCGTTCACCGACCAGACCGGGGGCAGTGTGGCCAGCTTCACCGTTCGGGCGGAGTCGGGGCAGATTCCCACTCTGGCCGCGTTCCAACTCGGCTTCGAGTCGGCCACGGGGGACTTCCAGGGCCGGGTCACGGGACCGGCCGACGCGCGGGTGGATTGCGAGCGGGTCAGCGCGGGCCAGCCGCCCACCCAGACCTCGCCGTTGGCGGTGGCGCGGGGTGAGACGATCCGCTTCGCCGCGTGGGTGCCGGGCACTTGCGCCCACACCTATCAGTGGCGGCGCAACGGCGTCGCGCTGCCCGGCGAGACGGGGGCGACGCTCACGCTCACCGGCGTGGGCACGGAGCATTTCGGGGCTTACTCGGTGGTCGTGCAGGACGAATTGGGCACGGCGGAAAGCCCGGCGCTCGTCATCGAGCCGTTGCTTTACACGCTCACCGTAAACGCGGCCGGCGGCACCGTGACCCGATCACCCGACCTGGCGGGCTACGAACCCGGCACAGTAGTGACGTTGCGGGCTGTGCCCGCGGCGGGGTTCGCCTTTGTGGGCTGGGACGGTGACGTCCACGGCACGGCCAATCCGATCGAGATTACAGTGACCCAAAATGCGACGGTCACGGCTTGGTTTGGCAATCCCTTCGGCGGCACTCCGCGAGCGGTGCCCGGCCGGATCGAGGCCGAGGACTTCGACGAAGGCGGCGAGGGCGCGGGCTACCACGACACGAGCGCGGAGAACCAGGGTGGAAGTGCTTACCGCACCGGTGGCGTGGACGTGATCGATTGGCCCGACGGAAAGCGGGTTGGCTGGTCGGACAACAGCGAATGGCTGAACTACACGGTGAACGTTCCGGCTGCCGGCTTTTACCGCGCGGTGTTCCGGGTGTCGTCCGGCATGTCCGGCGGCACGGGCCAGCTCCGGTTTTCAGGCGGACCAACGACCGGGCCGGTCGCGGTGCCGGGCACGGGCGACTGGGGCACGTTCGTGGAGGTGAGCAGCGAGCCGTTCAGCCTGCCCGCAGGCGTGCAGGTCATGCACTTCGAGTATGTCGGGGCCGGGTTCGATCTCGACTGGATTGAACTCCAGCGCGTCAACAGCCCGCCCGTGGCCGATGCCGGCGGGCCTTACACGATCAACGAGGGCAGCCCGCTCCCGCTCAACGGCAGCGGCACGGACCCAGACGCCGGCGACAGCCTCACGTTCGCGTGGGACCTCAATGACGACGGAACTTTCAGCGACGCCAACGGCGCGACGCCGACCTTGACCCCGGCCGCGCTCGCGGCGCTGGGCCTGGGGAACGGCACGCATCCGATTCACCTGCGGGTCACCGACACCGCCGGGGCGAGCGCGACCGCCAGCAGCACGCTGACGATTCGCGGAACGCAAACGATTACCTTCGACCCGATCACGGACCACGTCTTCGGCGACGCACCGTTCACGATCTACGCCACGGCCAGTTCGGGCCTGCCGGTCACGCTCACGAGCCTGACGCCGGGCGTGGCGACGGTGAGCGGGAACACGGTGACGCTCGTGGCCGCCGGCACGGCGACCCTCCGCGCTTCGCAGGCGGGGGATGCGAATTACGCCGCGGCGGATGTGGAACGGACGTTCACGGTGGCGAAGGCCACACCGGTGATCACCTGGGCGACGCCGGCGGACATCACGCTGGGCACGGCGCTGTCCGAGGCGCAGTTGAACGCCACGGCGAACGGGCCGGGCACGTTCACCTATGATCCCCCGGCGGGGACGGTGCTCTATTCGGGCGACGGCCAGATGCTGACGGCGGTGTTCACCCCGGCAGACACGGCGAACCATCGCGTCACCACCGCGGTGAGGCGCATCAATGTGCGCGTGGACGGAGTTAGCCAGGCGTGGGCGTGGGGCTACGGCGGATATGGCCAGTTGGGCAACGGCCAGACGGATTCGAGCGTCCCGGTGGCGGTGTCGGCTCCGGCGGCGTGGAGTGGGCGCGCGGTGGTCCGCGTGGCCGCAGGTGCATATCACAGTCTGGCGGAGCTGGATAATGGCAGTGTCTGGGCCTGGGGTCAAGGTGGGCATGGCGAGTTAGGCAACGGCCAGTCGGATTATTCCAGCACCCCCGTGGCGGTGTCGGCTCCGGCAGCCTGGAGTGGGCACGCGGTGGTGAGCGTGGCCGGAGGGAATTCATACAGTTTGGCGGTGCTGGATGACGGCAGCGTCTGGGCGTGGGGTTATGGAGGAGATGGCCGCCTGGGCAACGGCCAGACGGGCGATTCGAGCGTGCCGGTGGCGGTCTCGGCTCCGGCAGCCTGGAGTGGGCACGCGGTGGTGAGTGTGGCCGCTGGGAATAATCACAGTTTGGCGGTGCTGGATGACGGCAGCGTCTGGGCTTGGGGTAGGAACCAGAAGGGACA
>CAZVRY010000015.1:21331-49886 GCA_964629545.1 uncultured Verrucomicrobiota bacterium
CGGCTCCGGCAGCCTGGAGTGGGCACGCCGTGGTGAGCGTGGCCGCAGGTGCATCGCACAGTCTCGCGGTGCTGAACGACGGCAGCGTCTGGGGCTGGGGAGACGGTTCGTCAGGCCAGTTGGGCAATGGCCAGTCCCGCAACTCGATCGTGCCGTTGGCGGTATCAGCCCCGGCAGCCTGGGTGGGCCAGAATGTCCTCGCCGTCTCCGCCGGCGGAGCACACACGCTCGCCATCGTTGGTGCGCCGAACCAGCCGCCCGTGGCCGGCGACGACAGTTATTCCGTGGCGGAGGACACCATGCTCACCGTCGCGGCACCCGGTGTCCTGGCTAACGACAGCGATCCGGAGTCCGGTGCCCTGACCATCGCGCCGGCCACCCCGCCGGCGCACGGCGCGCTGACGCTGCGCACCGACGGCAGTTTCGACTACACGCCGGCGGCCAACTACCACGGCGGGGACAGCTTCACCTACACCGTGTCGGATTCCGGCGGACTCACCGCCACGGCCACGGTGAACCTCACCGTCACGCCGGTGAACGACCCGCCCCAGATCACTTCGCAGCATGTCTCGACGCCGGAGGACTCGGCGCTGGCCGTGATACTGGGCGCCACGGATTTGGATGGCGATGCGGTGACGCTTTCCGTGATCAGCGCACCGGCCCACGGCACGGTCTCCGGGACGCCGCCGGAACTCACCTACACGCCCCACGCCAACTACCACGGCTCGGACTCCTTTAGCTTCCTGGCCAATGACGGGCACGGCGGGATCGAGTCCGCGACGGTCTTCATCACCGTGAACCCGGCGAACGATCTGCCGTTGGCGTCGGCGCAGTCCGTCACCACCGCCGAGGACACGGTGGCGGCCATCACGCTGGCCGGCTCGGATGTGGACGGCGACGCGTTGACCTTCGCGGTGGTGAACGGCCCGGCGCACGGCACGCTGAGCGGCACCGCGCCGAACCTGACCTACCGGCCGTTCTTTGGCTACGCCGGACCGGATCAGTTCAGCTTCAGGGTGAACGATGGCACGGCCGACTCCGAGGTGGCGACGGTTTCAATCACTGTGACACCGGTGAACGACTTTCCGGAAGCATTCGCGCAGTCGGTCGTCACCTCCGAAGATACCGCGACAACCATCACGCTCGGGGCCTCGGATCCCGAGGCCGGCGGATACACAGTCCTGCACACGCTCACCGGCAATGACGGGCGGGAGAGCTACGGGCAGTTGATCGAGGGGGATGGGGGCTTCCTGTATGGAACGACTCGCCTCGGCGGCGCGTCGGGACGGGGTGTCGTGTTCCGGGTCGCCAAGGATGGAACCGGCTACACGGTCCTTCGCGCCTTTGCCGGCGCGGATGGCGACCAGCCCAACAGCGGCCTGACCCGGGGCAGCGACGGCCTGCTGTATGGGACAACTGTTCAGGGCGGCGCAGGGTTGGAAGGTGTCGTTTACCGCCTGGCGACGGACGGCTCGCAGTTCGAGGTGATCCGCCAATTCACGTTCCCCGGTGGCGGTGCCCGCGGCCCCTTCGCCGGTGTCCGCGAGGGCGCGGACGGCCTTCTCTACGGCACGACCCGTTCCGGGGGATTCGGGAGCGTCGGCACCATCTACCGCCTCAGACGCGACGGCAGCGACTTCACAGTGCTGCACGCGCTTCCCGCCGACGGATCGCAGGGCAGTTACCTCACTGCGGGCCTCGTCGAGGGGAGTGCGAACCAGTGGTTCGGCGTCGCTGAGGCCGGCGGCACCGCGGGCGCGGGCGTGGTGTTCCGCGTCAACCATGACGGTTCCGGCTACATCGTCCTGCATCACTTTGGGGCGAACGCAGGGGACGGACAGTCTCCCGTTGGCGACCTCATGGTCGGTCCGGATGGCGCCCTCTATGGCACCACCTCCTTCGGTGGCGACTCGGGCAAGGGCACCGTCTTCAAGATCAATCCAGACGGGACGGACTACACGCTGCTGCGCGCCTTCACCACCACTTACGTGGACGCATATCATCCCGAGCGCGGCACCCTCACCTTGGGGCCCGACGGAATGCTGTATGGCACCACCCGATCAAGCGGCAACTTCGGCGCGGTCTATCGCATCAGCCCCTCGGGCAGCCACTACGAACTGCTGCACGATGCGCAGATCAACAACGGGGATGGGATCCAGTCGCGCACCGGTGTGCATGTTGATTTGAACGGCCATGTCTACGGCATCACCAGCCGCGGCGATCCCACCGACCAGGGTGTCCTCTTCCGCCTCAATCCGGCCGCGGGCGGCATCGTCTCCTACCTCGTCACCGCCCAGCCCCAGCACGGCACCCTCGCCGGGACTCCGCCCAATCTGGTTTATACCCCGGCGGCCAATTACTCCGGAACGGATCGGTTCACCTTCCAGGTTTCTGACGGCTCCTTGAGCTCAGCCGTGCAGGTCAACATTACCGTCCTGCCGGTCAACGACCTGCCGATGGCCGGGGCGGAGTCGGTCATCACGGCGGAGGAAACGCCCTTGGCGATCACGCTGGCTGGGTCGGATGCGGAGGGGAACTCATTGAGCTACGTCGTCGCGACGGCTCCCGTGCACGGCACGCTTTCCGGCACCGCGCCGAACCTGACCTACACGCCGTCAGCCAACTACAATGGCCCGGACAGTTTCACCTTCACGGTGAACGACGGGACGGTGACGTCTTCGGCGGCGACGGTCATGATCACCGTCACTCCGGTAAATGACGCGCCGGTGGCGGTGGATGACGACTATGAGACAAACGAGGACACCGTGCTGACCATCAGTTCGCCCGGAATGCTCGCCAACGACACCGACGCGGACGAAGGGCCACTGGTTAAGTTCAGGTTCAAAGGGCAGATGACGACCACCGATGGGGACTTCACGAACGGCGATCAGTTTGAGGGTTTTTACACGATCAACCCGGCGACAGCGGGCGTGTCTGATCTCGATTCGACCACCACCCTCCAGTTCGACTCCCGGAACGTGGCCTGGCAGTTCTACTTCCCCGCAACCGGATATCGGTTCAACGGGGACTGGACTGAACTAAGCGTCGGCAACAACACCCTCTTCGGTGACCGCTATATCGCATCGCTGCTAAATGGCTCCAGCGTTGGCGCGGCCTTGCCCTCGGGGCGTCAACTTTCCTTCGCACAGCTCGATCTGCAGGATCGGACGTCTGAAGGAGCTGACTTCTTGCACGACGATTCGATCCAGACCACCACGATTGATCTGGCCTCGACATCGGTTGCGAACGGGCGCTTTCGTTTCGAAGACAATTCACAACCCTGGATGATTGTGGACGAGTTGCGGGGACCACAATCCGTGACCGCGGTCACTGAATTGGCGGCCAATGTCAACAGCCTCATCACACTGCCTTCGGGAGCCAGCCTGCGCGTCAATCGCAACGGCAGCTTCAGCTACGATCCGCGCGGGCGGTTCGATCCGTTGCCGACGGGCGGCACGGCCACCGACAGCTTCACCTACGAGGTCAGCGATCCAGATGGCGGCAGTGCCACCGCAACGGTGAGCATCACGATCCACGGTGTCGATGATCTGCCCGCAGCCATTGCGCAGTCGGTGACGACGGCGGAAGACACCGCTTTGGCGATCGCCTTGACCGGTTCGGACGCGGAAGGCAGCGCCCTGAGTTACACGGTGGTGGACGGCCCAACGCACGGCACGCTGAGCGGCACCGCGCCGAACCTCACCTACGCGCCGGCCGCGAACTACCACGGCCCCGACAGCTTCACCTTCACGGTGAACGACGGCACGGCGAATTCCGCGCCCGCGACAGTCTCAATCACAGTGACGCCGGTGAACGACCTGCCGTCGGCAGACGGACAGTCGCTCACCACCTACGACAACTCAACGCTGGCGATCACGCTGGCCGGTGCGGACATCGAGACCTCACCGCTGACCTACCGGATCGTCAGCGGGCCGACGCAGGGATTGCTGAGCGGCACGCCACCCAACGTGATCTACACGCCGCCGTTCCCGTTTGCCGGCAATGCCAGCTTCACCTTCGAGGTGGAGGACGCCGACGGCGCCACGGCGAGCGCCGCGGTGGCGATCACCATCCTGGCTTCGGACCGTCCGCCGGTGGCCGCAGCGGGTGCGGACCAGAGCGTGGTGGCTGGGACGGACTGCCTGGCGACGGTGACGGTAGATGGCGGCGCCTCGTCCGATGCGGATGACGATGCGCTGGGCTTCACCTGGCAGTTGCTCCTCAACGGCGAGGTGATGGACACCGTGACCGGCGAAGCCGCCGTGTCGTGGAGTCTCCCGCACGGCACCTACGAGGCGGTGCTCACGGTCAGCACGGACAAGAACGGCACGCTCGTGAGCCGCAGCGACAGCCTCGTGATCGAGGTGCGGCCGTCCGTTCCGGTGCTCGCCGCGCTCACGCCGGCAGGCGCCTATGCGGGCGGGCCAGGCTTCGATCTCACCGTCACGGGCGGCTGCTTCCTGTCCGGCGCGGTGGTGCATTGGAACGGCCAGCCGCAGACCACCACGGTGGTCGGCAGCGGAGAACTCGTGGCGACCATCTCGGCCTCGGACCTTTTGACCGGCGTGAACATCGCCGTGGCCGCCGTGCAGGTGATCAACGGCGACGGCCAGGTCTCCAATCCGCTCGGCTTCAGCATCGTCGCCCAGACCGTGGGCATGGCCGACGCCGCGGTCACCCAGCCGGGTGAGACCAGCACGGTCAGCACCGCCCCCGCCACTGCGGGCGAGCCGGGCGTGACCGTCACGGTGCAGAACGGGGGCGACCAGCCCGTGACCGTGCTGGCCGCCAGCTACGACGAGCGCCCCGTGGGCGAGACCGCCTTCCAAGTGGACAACGGTTCGTTCGTGGACGTGCAGATCACCGGCGCGGACGAGCACACTGCCGCCACCGTGTTCTTCTACTACCCGTCCACCACCGCCGGTGGCATGGAGAACCGGGTGAAGCTGCGCTACTTCGACGGCGCGAACTGGATGGAGGTGTTCAGCTCGCGGCGGCTCCCCGATGGCTCCATCAGTGAGACGCCCGTGCTGCCGGTCAAAGACATCCGGGACAACCTCGACGGCACCGTCTCCGGCGGCCGGTTCGCTGTGGTCTTCGACGCCACCAGCACGCCCACGATCATGGCGCTGACCGGCACCGTGTTCGGGATGATTGAAAGCGAGCCGCAGTTGCAGCCGGTTACCGGTCCAACCGGTCCGGTGGCCCTGGGCGAGGAGATCAGCGTGACGGTGGACTTCGCGGTGGTCGGTGATCCGGCGGCCGCCACGGTGCGTTTCCTCTGGGACGACGGCACCGAAGCCATCGTGCCTGGGGAAGCAGCCGGCAGCGTCACGGCCGCGCATCTCTACGCGGCACCCGGCGTACATGGCGTGACCGTGCAGGTGATGGACGCCTCGGGCGACGTGAGTGAGGGCCGCCTCGAATACGTGGTGATCTACGATCCCAACGGCGGCTTCGTCACCGGCGGCGGCTGGATTGATTCGCCGGCCGGTGCCTACGTGTATGACGCCACGCTCACCGGCCGGGCAACCTTCGGCTTCAACTCGAAGTATCTGAAGGGCCAGTCGTTGCCGACGGGCCACACCCAGTTCCAGTTCCAGGCCGGCGACTTCAAGTTCCACAGCACCGCCTACAAGTGGCTCGTCGTGTCCGGCGCGAAGGCCCAATACAAGGGCGTGGGCCAGGTCAACGGCGCGGGCGACTATGGCTTCCTGCTGACCGCGACGGACGGCCAGCTCAATGGCGGCGGCGACTTCGACAAGTTCCGGATCAAGATCTGGGATCGGGCCAGCAACACCGTCGTCTATGACAACCGCCGTGGCACCAGCGACGACGTGGACAACTCCGATCCGCAGGCCATCGGCGGCGGTTCCATCGTGATTCACAATGCCAAGTAGCAACGAAACGGTTACAGGACAGCAACTCAATCGCCGTTGGCGACGGAAGAGGGAGAGTAACTTGAACGGGCCACGCGTCGGGTGCTTATTGAGGTGCGGCTCTCTCCCGACGGAACCGTGCGTTGGGAAAAGCCGATTCACCTCGAGAACCAACAGGTGGTCTTGGATCCCTTCGGCCAGCCTGTCTTCGCTGGGACGTTCGACGGCAAGCTCCGACTCGACGACATCACGTTGCGGTCCCGCACGTCGGATTTTGAGGATTTCGCAGGACCTCCAACTCATCTGGCCAGCCAAGGCGACGAATTGGGTGCTGGAAGCCACCGGCGCGCTCGACCCGCCCACATGGGAACCGGCGAATGTCAACTCCACCGTCTCTGGCCGGGATCGGACGGCGACGGTGGACCCAGCCGCGGCGGCCACACGCTTCTTCCGGCTCAAAAGACCATGAACCCCCAGCCTCCCGCTACTTGCTCGGCCCGACCGTCGTTTCGGCGACTGGCATCGGCGCCTTGAAGAGGCAGGCCGCTTTTCCCTGGGCAGAGCGCGCCGCCTCGGGAAACCACTGATGGAAACAAACGCGAACTCGAATCAACCGATACCCCGCATGGAAAGAAACTCCGACATGAAACACTCCGACATGAAACATCCACAATCACACTCCACAGTCCTGCAACCTGCCCCGCGGTGCGCCGATCGACTGCAGCCGTGCCGAATCCGCATTCGCACTCGTGCCGCTGTAGCGGTCATGGCGCTCGCGCTGGTGTCGCCGACCTACGCCGTCACCATTAACGGGGGCATCGGGCTGCTCACCCCGGCGGGCGGCCAACAACTCGAAACCTGGCTGGGCGAAGGGGCGTTGGCTTTGACCAGTATCTTCTCCCACCAGATCGGCGACGGAAAGACCTCCCATGAGTTCCATGCGGCAGCCGATGGACAGGGCCGCACGTTTTCCATCCTTGAGGTTGTGAGCGTTTTGGTGAATGACACCTGGCAGCCGGCCAATGAAGTCATCGGCGGTTACAATCCGCAGAGTTGGAAGTCGAGTGGCGGCTATAACCTGACGCCCAACGACGCAGACCGAACGGCGGCCATTTTCAATCTGACGGATATGGTTCGGCGACCTCAGGACCCGGTGTTGATCGATGCGGCCGGTCAGTATCAGACCTATAACCATCCTGAATACGGCCCGACCTTCGGTGGAGGCCATGACATCTTTGTCGTTGGCAGCCTCGCGTGGGGCCATGTGAATCCGTTTTCCTACGGCGTATCCAACGGGCTAAACATTCTGGGTGGAAATGGGTTCCAGTATGTTCAGTATGGCAGAATGGAGGTCTTCACCATCGCCGCTGACACCGCCACCGTGCCCGACGGCGGCCGGACGCTCGCGCTCATGGGTTGTGCCCTGACCGGTCTCGGTTTGGCCGGCAAGCGCCGCAAAGATTTCACGACGGGCTTGGGATCCTGAAGGGCACCTCTTTCTCCACCGTTTAACCCGCAGTTCTCTGCATCACACACTTCTCCCCTCCACTGGAAATGAACCTGCTTTTCAATACCAACACTTGCCGAACCAGCCTGCCGCTGAGGCGCCCGACGATCACCATCAGCATTGGCCTGGTTGCCCTTCATGTCCACGCGGACACCCTCGTCGTGAACGGGAGCTTCAAAACGCACTGACCGAATCCGGCCGGAGCGCCTTTCCCGCCCTGTCCGTTGCGGTGCCCTGGATCCTTCACCACGAGGAGATTTTCTTCACGGCGAACGCCAACTCCCTCACGTTGAGCTTCTCCGCGAACCTGCTCAACAGCATGTCGCTCGATTTCGGTGGACTCGTTTTGGATAATGTTGTGGTTCACGCGACCACCCCGCCGAGCCTGCCCGACAGCGGCCACACGCTCGCACTCATGGGCTTTGCCCTCACCGGGCTGACTCTGGTCGGCAAACGCCGCCAGGTCGCTTCAGCGTATTCGGGGCGGTGACCGGACACACGCTTTGGGCGATCCCCGAGGCGGCATGCGGGCTGAAGACGGCTGCAGCCTGGTTTGCGACGCGCAAGGCGACATCTTCGTCGGCGTGCGTTACGACACGTCCGCCACCCTGGACGGATGGTCGCTCCGCGCTTCCTCTCATGGGAGGCCACCACCCTCGCAGATACGTCTGTCCACCCTGACTCCAGAGGGCATCCCTAGGATGGCGACTGGTTCAAGGCCCGAACCGGCCGGACTCGACTTCACGCTGCGGTTCGGCAGTCCCGCCCTTGACGCGGGCGGGAATATCACTCTGGCCTTCGACCCCCGCGGACGTTCCACGACCGCGAGAAATCGCTCACCACATTAGCGCGTTTGAGTTCCGGCCGAGCCCGTGATGGTCCTGCTGTCCGCAACCGGCGTGCAAACGGCCCCCATCAGCCTGGGTTACTCGGGGAACTCGTTCTTTTTTGGCGACCAGGAATTCACTCTGACCGGACCGCACACGTGCGTCTCGCCTTGGCCACCCGAGCATCCCCCGGGAGTGCCAAGGACTTCTCGTTGAATCCGGCAAGGCTCGCGGCTACCGTCGGCAGCCAGGAGCCGCCGCTCCGATTTAAACATTCCCGATGATTCGCGCGCTTATTGTGGACGACCAACCGGAGGCACGTGACCTCCTCCGCGCAACGTTGAGTGGCCACGGCTACGAAGTCGTGGAGGCCCGCCACGGCGCCGAAGCGATCGTCCTGGCCCGGCAAGCGCCGCCCGACTTGGTCATCTCCGACCTGCTCATGCCCGTCATGGACGGCTACGCGCTCTTGCGCGATTGGGAGGCAGATGCGCGCCTGAAGAGCATTCCCTTCATCGTCCATACCACTACCTACACGGATCCTCAGGACGAACAACTCGCGCTGGATCTGGGCGCGGCTGCCTTCATTCGCAAACCTTGCGAGCCGGATGCTCTTCTGGCCTGCCTGCAAGAGGTCCTCGCCAAAGCCCAACGCGGTGAACTCCCGGAGCCACGGACTGGGGGGCCGGAAGAGCCGGTTGTCCTCCGCGAATACTGCGAATCCATGGTGCGCCGGCTGGAGGCCAGAATGCAGCAACTGCAACAGGGCCACCACTTGTCGTCGGCGATCATCGCCAGCCTGCCGGGCATCTTCTATTGCATCGACCGGACGGGGCGATTCCTCCGCTGGAACGCCAATTTCGAGCGAGTGAGTGGTTATTCCACCGAGGAGTTCGCGCGCTTGCACCCGCTGAACTTTTTTGTCGGACCGGAAAAGGAACTGATCCGCGAGCGCATTGAGCAGGTATTCGCTCGGGGTGCGGCGGAGGCCGAGGCGCACCTGGTCGCGAAGGATGGCACCTCCACACTCCACTTTTTTACCGGCCTGCGTGCCATGATCGAGGGTCAGCCGCAACTGGTCGGCATGGGCGTGGATATTTCCGGGCGAAAGCAGGCGGAACAAACGCTGCGCGATCTCTCGGTGGCGGTCGGCACCTCGGGTGACATCGTTTTCATGACGGACAAGCACGGCTGCTTTCTGTCCGTGAACTCGCAGTTCACTGCTCTCTATGGCTTCAGCGCCGCAGAGGTCGTCGGCCGCGCGACCCCACGCGTCCTCAAAAGCGGCCAGCATCCGCAGGAGTTCTATGCGGAGGCCTGGCGGACACTGCTGGCCGGTGAAGTGGTCCGGGGGGAGCTCGTGAACCGGACCCAGGACGGCCGTTTGATCGAAGTGGACGAGACGATCACGCCGTTTCGGGATGAGCAAGGCAACCTCGCCGGGTTCCTGGCTATTCAAAGGGACATCACCGCCCGCAAGCAAAGCGAGCAACGACAGGCCACCCTTTATGCCGTGACCCGCGTGCTGGCGGAGTCCACCGCGATGACCGGCACCCTTCAGCGCGTCCTGCAAATCATTGGCCAAACGCTGGGCTGGGAGGTCGGTGAATTCTGGACGGTGGATGAAGCGGCGCATGTGCTGCGTTGCCACGAGATTTGGGTTTCGCCCGACGGTGCGTCGAGCGACTTCGCCAGCGCCAGCCGGGATTGCACCTTTACTTGCGGCGTTGGTCTGCCGGGCCGCATCTGGCAAAGCGGCCGCCCCACGTGGATCCCTGATGTGGCCACGGACGACAACTTCTTGCGCCCGGAATTGGCTCGCCAGGCGGGGTTGCAGAGCGCCATTGGCTTTCCAGTGCAGGTCCGCGGACGAACCGTCGCGGTGCTGGACTTTCTCGGCTGCCAGCCGCGCCCCATGGACGAGGAACTAGTCCACGTTTTTGCGGTCCTGCAAGAACACCTCGGCCGGTTCCTGGAGCAGGAGCGGCAAGAGGCGGCGCTACGCTTGTCCGAGCTGCGTTTTCGAACGCTCTTCGACAACGCTCCCGTCGGCGTGGCCGTGATCGATCCGGCGACGACCCAAATCGAAGAGGCGAACGAAGTGGCGGCCCGCCAACTGGGCTATTCCCTCGAGGAATTCCTCAATCTCAAAATCGCGGACTTCGAGGCCGCCGAATCGCCGGAGGACACTCGGCGGCATTTGGAGGAGCTACAGCATACCGGGCGGGCGGAATTCACTACCCGCCACCGTTCCAAGCTGGGCGATCTCCGCGAGGTGTGGGTAACGACCAAGTTGATTGAGCTCTCCGGACGCCAGCTTTGTCATTCGATCTTCCTCGACATCACTGAGCGCAAACGGGCCGCAGAAGAGCTTGCGGCAAGCGAAAAACGGTTCCGAGCTCTGATCGAAAACGCTTCCGACCTGATCAGCGTGGTCAACCAGGAGGGCGTGATCCGCTTTCAGGGGCCTTCGAGCCGACGGCTCCTGGGTTATCCTCCCGAGGCCATGATGGGACGCTCAACCACCGAGTGGGTTCACCCGGAGGATCAGCCGCGGGTGGTCGCAGCCCTCCAGCGCGCCCTGACTCAACCCGACGAACCCATAGCCGTCGAATACCGGTTCCGCCATCAGGACGGCGATTGGCGCACCCTCGAATCGATGGGCCGCAGCGTCCCCCATTTGGCCGCCGATGGCTTCGTCATCGTCAATTCCCGCGACGTGACCTTGCACCGCCGCCTGGAAGAACGACTCCGGCAATCGCAGAAAATGGAGGCCATCGGCCAACTCGCGGGCGGCGTGGCCCACGATTTCAACAACATCCTCACCGCCATCATCCTCCAGGTGCAACTGACCTCCACGTCGGACCCTCTGCCGGAGGAGGCGATGGCTGGACTGGAGGAAATCCAGGCGGCCGCGAACCGGGCCGCCGCCCTCACGCGCCAGTTGCTCATGTTTAGCCGCCGGCAGGTGATGCAACTGCGCGACCTAGACCTGAACGATGTCGTGACCGGTCTCGCCAAAATGCTGCAACGCATCATCGGCGAGGACATTCACCTGCAGCTCCATCTTCATCCAACGCCGCTGCTCACCCACGCCGACCCAGGCATGCTCGACCAGGTCCTGCTGAATCTCGCCGTCAACGCCCGCGACGCCATGCCCGCAGGCGGCCGCTTGCGGATAGAAACGGCGCGGCATGACGCCGAGGAAATCCCGGCCGGGTCGCTCCCCGAGACCCCACAGGGACGCTGCGTCCGGTTAAAGGTGAGCGACACGGGCACCGGCATCCCGCCTGAGGCGTTGCCTCATATCTTTGAACCCTTCTTCACCACCAAGGAACCGGGCAAGGGCACGGGTCTGGGGTTGGCCACCGTCTTTGGCATCGTCAAGCAGCATCGCGGCTGGATCGAGGTGCTGAGCGAGCCTGGAAAGGGAACGGAATTCCAGGTCTACCTCCCAGCCCTCGACGGGGCCGCGAACTCGGCCGTCGTGGAAGCGCGCCCCCAACCCCGCGGGGGCACTGAAACCATTCTCCTGGCGGAGGACGACGACGCCGTGCGGAGCTTGACGAAGGCTACCTTGGAGCGTCACGGCTACCGGGTCCTGAGCGTCGCCAGTGGCGTGGAAGCCATCCAGGTCTGGCCGGAACACCGCGATCAAGTGGCCTTGCTGCTGACCGATCTCGTGATGCCAGGCGGCGTCGACGGCCAACAACTCGCGCGGCAATTGCAGGAGGATAATCCCAACCTCAAGGTCGTTTTCACCAGCGGTTACAGCGCGGAAATCGCCGGCCGCAAGCTCGAGTTGCGCCGCGGCGAATGCTTCGTGCAGAAGCCCTGTCCGCCGGACGTCCTGCTGGAGGCCTTGCGCCGATGTTTGGATGGGGCAAGGAGGTAGCCGCTCGATGACAACCCGCAGGTCGGCGGCCCGCAGCGGACAGCCCCGGTCAGGCGCCTCCGGGAAATTGGGGTGCGACTTGCGCTGACCTCGGCGGCAGCGCCCCCCGGGCCCCAGGCCCCAAAGACAGGCAGATGGCGGCGGGAGAAATCCCGCCGCTTTTGCGTTTGGTAGCTCGGAAGCAGGCCAGACGACGCTCTCTCGCCCCGCCGGATGAAGGACAGACGCAGTCCGCTCAAGGGCTCACCGCGACCAACCGATAAAGCTCAGTAACAACTCTGTTCATTCCATTAGCGTCAACCATGCACAACCGGTCCTCGCTCGCTCGAAAACTGACCTGCGTTCTCGGAGGCGCCGGGATCGTCGCGGTCGCCCTCCTGGCCTGGGCGTTTAATCGCCACGGGCAGCACTTAGCCATCCGCGATGCCAGCAGCCTGGCCCGGGAACTCAGCTCGCGCACCGTGCGCCTCTTCCTGGAAGCTTCCGAACGGTTCCACGAAGCCTTCGCCGCCGCGGCCTCCGAGGACGATCGGAACGAGGTTCGCCAGGAATGGGACCGCGCCGTCCGCGCCATCAATCGGGCCACCCACCACGACTTCGGAACCAACGCCGCCCGGGTCCGCCTTGTCGGCGACCTCGATCTCACCCAGGTTGCGCCCTTGGGCGGCGAGGCGACCCGGATCCGCGATCCCTTCGAGCGCCGCGCGTTGCAGGCCCTGCTCGCCGGACAAGATTCCGTCGAAGAAACCGCCGACGGCACCTATCGCCTAGCTCTTCCCCTCCCCAATGTGGCGCACCCCGCCTGTGCCCAATGCCATGGCCAACCGGCGGAGGCTCAACGACTGCTGGGTTCGCTCAACGCGGAAGTCCCTCTGCAGGACCTCTTCGCTCGCAGCCGCTCCGACGCCTTGTGGGCATCCCTCCTGGCCCTGTTCGCGGTCGCGCTCTTCGTAGGAGTTGTCGCCGTCTTCATGCACAAGACTTTCGTCCTGCCCACCAGGCAGACCACCCAAGTGATCCTGGACGGCGCCGACCACACGTTACGCGCCTCGGAACAATTCGCCCAGGCGAGCCAATCGCTCGCCGCCGAAACCAACACCCAATCGGCCAGCCTCCAGGAAACCAGCGCGGCCCTCGAGCAAATGGCCAGCATGGCGCGCCGAAACACGGAAAGCGCCCGGCGCGCGGAAGAACTGGCCGGACAAGCCCGCGGCGCCGCCGAGCGCGCCGCTACCCTCACCCAGGACATGACCACGGCCACGGAAGCCATGCGCACCTCCAGCAGTGAAGTCACCCGCATCGTCAAGACCATCGATGAGATCGCCTTTCAGACCAACCTTCTCGCCCTCAACGCCGCGGTGGAAGCGGCCCGGGCCGGCGAAGCGGGCCTCGGCTTTGCCGTGGTCGCGGAGGAAGTCAGACAACTGGCCCAACGAAGCGCTCAGGCCGCCCAGGAAACCGCAGCCAAGATCGACGCCGCGGTCCGCCGGACCTCCCACGCCGCTGAAGTCAGCAACCAAGTTGGCGACGCCCTGGCCGACATCGGCGCGAAGACGCGACAGGTAGACGACCTGGCCGCCGCCGTGGCCGCCGCCTCGCAAGAACAACTGGAAGGCGTCGAACAAGTGAACCAAGCCATTTGCCGACTGGATGGAATCACCCAAACCAACGCGCACAACGCAGCCGCAGGTTCCTCTGCCGCGGAGCAACTGCGCCGCCAAGCCGGCATCCTTCGCTCAGAAATCCTCAGCCTCCAAGCCATGGTCACGGGCGCTGGGGACGCCCTCATCTCATCGTCCGGCCAATCCGCCTCCCAGCGTCCCCTCCCGCCCAACCCATCCTCCTACGCCGCCCACCACCGGCAGGAGGCCACCCCACCCAGCCGTTTCCGGCAAATCCACGTTCACCGACAGCCCCCGCCAAGACCCGAAGTTATTGTTGCGCTCACCCGAAAGTCATGGACGCCACGGTTCTTCGATCGTCGGTTTCAAGGTGATGCGGGCCGCACCGCTGACCGAGTCCTCGGTCATGCCGGGACCGTGGTTATCCAAAAGGGCCGCCAGAGCCTGCCGCGCGGTGACTCGTTCCCAGCGAAATGAAACTCTCCGCTGCGATCTCTCGCACGCTTGGTTCGACGTTGTAGCGATCACAGCGCACGACCCAGCAATCGTCCCGCGGCACAACCGCCACGACATTGGTTCGCTAGGCCTGATTCAAGCGTGATTGAGGAGCGAAATAGTTAAAGAAAGCTCGAAATGCCTGTCAACATTGGTTGAAATGAGTTTAGCCAATAAACCACTCAACCCAAGAAAAGGCATTTCGAGTGAGCCGAAAATACCCCAAGATCCTCCGGAACCGCAAGCAGCGAATCACCCGTCGCCTCAAGGTGCGTGCGTGGCCCGAGCAAGACGAGCCCATGTTCGCGGGCAGCAACATCCACTATGAGATGGCCGCGAAGACGCAAGCCATCGGTTGTGGAGGCATCGGGGCTGTTCATCTGCTTTGTCAGAAGATCGGGCTGGTCGAACTGTTGGACCAGAAGGTGAAGGTGCTCAAGCGGCATTTGCCCTATCACGAGAGCGATCACGTTCTGAATATGGCCTATAACATTATGGCTGGTGGGGTGCGCTTGGAAGACATCGAGTTGCGCCGTCAAGATGAGAGTTTTCTCAATGGCTTGGGCGCACAGCGGATTCCCGACCCGACCACGGCCGGAGATTTCACCCGGCGGTTTGAGCCCGAGGATATTGTGGATTTGATGGACGCGGTCAATGAGGCGCGGCAACGGGTGTGGCAACAACAGCCCGCGGGCTTCTTAGCCAAAGCGGTCATTGATGTGGACGGCACCATCGCCGGGACCTTGGGCGAGTGCAAAGGAGGCATGGACATTTCCTACAAGGGGATCTGGGGATATGCCCCGTTGATTCTGACTTTGGCCAACACCAAGGAAGTACTCTACCTGGTCAATCGTCCGGGTAACGTGGTCAGCCATGAAGGAGCGGGTCCCTGGATCGACCGGGCCATTGCCTTGGTCAAACCCCACGCCGGGGAAGTCCACCTGCGCGGTGACACCGATTTTTCCCTGACCGGAAAGTTCGACCCGTGGGATGGGACGGGCGTGACTTTCACGTTGGGAATGGATGCCAGTCCGAAACTGGTCGGGCTGGCCCAAAGCCTCTGCGAGGCGCAGTGGCAGGGCCTGGTGCGGGTGCCTCCGGAGATCAAGACCGAACCGCGCGAGCGGCCGGAGAACGTGAAGGAGCAGATCGTGCGGGAGCGGGGATTTCTCAATCAACGGTTGGAGAGTGAGCAAGTGGCGGAATTTGAATACAAACCGGGTCAATGTCAGAAGAGCTACCGGATGGTGGTGCTGCGGAAGAATCTGAGCATCGAGCGAGGAGAGAAGGTGCTCTTTGATGAGATCCGCTATTTCTTCTACATCAGCAACCGGCGGGATCTGACCCGGCAGGAAATCGTGCAGGACGCCAATGAGCGGTGCAACCAGGAGAACGTGGTGGCGCAACTCAAGAGCGGGGTCAATGCGATGCGGATGCCGGTCGACGATCTGAACAGTAACTGGGCCTATATGGTGATCGCCTCGTTGGCGTGGAATTTGAAAGCCTGGTTCGGCCTGATGGTGCCCAAGCGGGAGCGCGGACTCAAGCTGGTCAAGATGGAGTTCCGGAGTTTTCTGGCCGCGGTCCTGTTGATGCCGGCGCAGATCATTCGCGCAGGGCGCAAGATCATCTATCGCATTCTGGGATACAACGGCTGGCTGAAGGATGTCTTTGCGACGTGGGAGCGGTTGCATCGAATGGCGGCACTGGAGTAGGGCCGCCCTGCGAGTTCTGGAGAAATACCATCCCAGAAGAAGTGTCGAGGCCTACAGCGAAAAAGGGGTTGTTCGATGTCGGTCGGAGGCGCAATCGTCGCCCACAAGGCAACCAGAGGCGTTTGGAGGCGCTTGGGGAAGCGGGTTAGGAGATTTCACAAACAAAACTCTCAACTTTCTCCATGGTACCCCTGGCGCGATCGGAACGCGATCGAAACGCGCTTGTTTTAGGGCTAGGGCTCAGTCATCTATCCGGAAAGGAAAGGCCACCGCGCAGAATCCATTGGGCCACCAAGGTCCAATAGAAAATGGACAATCCTGCGCAAATCCGGCTGATTCGAGGTCCAACAAACACGCCCCGGACACCGCAATACGTTCCAACACCAATCAGTGAAACACCAATCAAGACGCCCAGAACCTCACCCAAAAGCCCAAATTCCGTTGCGCACAAGAGCATTTGCTCGAGCTGCAGCAACGCAGCACAGGTCAACGCAGCATACCCTACCCACCAGTCGCTCTGAAGTCTCATGTTGTGGAACCTCATCAGTTGGTCGGCACCTCCGGACCATCACCGCGTGCGCTTGATCCCGCGCAATCGGCGTAACATGGATTCCAGGGTCAGAACGTTTCAAACCACGCCAAGACTTCGCGCAGACTCGGAATGGCACCGCCCTCATGGTTCAACTGGGCCGGGGCCCCCGGGTCCACCAGCCTCACACAGCAAGCGCCACGATTGGTGAAGCTTTGGTAGGCGACTTCCGCGTTGGCAAAGACGACATCGCGATCTCCCTGGCAATGCAACATCGTCATCGGCGCTTTGGGCGTCCAGGAATACGTGTTGTTATCGCGTAGTGCCTGGCGGAACGGGTTGTTGACATTCGTGCGGAAGTCCGCCTGGTAGTCGGGCCGCAAGATGGCGATGGGGTCGGCTGGCATGGCGGCGGCAAGGTCTGAAACAGTATGGGCCCCATCCAGCAACGGCGGCAGCGTGCTCCGATACGGCGGAGCGAGGAGTTCCTCGAGCGTGTCCCCCAGTTGGTAAATGGGCAGATAGGCGGCCAGAACGATGGGGAAAAACCACGGGTTGGGATAGGCAGGGTCGGTCAGCAGCGATTCGATCGTGGCGCCGCCGAGGTCATAGGGGCCGGCACAGGGCGCACTGGCGGTTACGGTAAACTCGCCGGTGTGGAGGGTCTCGAGCTCGCGGTGCGCGGCCATGGTAACATGTCCACCTTGGGAATAGCCGGTCAAAAAGAGCTGTCCATTCAGGGTGACGTTGTTGCTGGCGCAAAGTGCCTTTCCCGCCCGCAAAGCGTCCACCACGGAGGTGGCCTCGCTTGGGGCATGGAGGTAGGCTTGGTAGCCGGGCGAGCTTCCAAGCCCCAGATAGTCCGGCACGACCACCGCATAGCCGTAGGATGCGAACACGGACGCCCAACGGTCTCCGGATCCTGGCTGCGTAGGCGCTTCACTCTTCCTCACAAGTGTCCCGTGCTGCACGCTGACCAGCGGCAGTGGTCCGTTCGTGCCCACGGGCAGAATCAGAAGCGCGGAGTTGGTGATGGATAGACCGTACGGATCAACCGTTTCATAAGTGAACACGCGAGAGATGATCCCGAACCTCGCGGTGGCAAAGTAGGCCATACCCCATGCTGCGATAGTGGCATTCTGCTGGCCGACCGTGAACTGGCCTTTGACAGAGCTGCTGAGGAACTTGCCGCGGTCGGGTGTGGCCACCGGTTGAGCGAGCACGCGATAGAATCGGGCTGCGGGAAGGCTGCGCGGCGCGTCTCCCCAATGGGTGAACGGCGAAGGCCAGCGATACCTCGTCGTCGCATTTCGCCAGGCGCCGCTCGTGAGCGACTCGCGGATCTGGATGGTGTAGGCCTGTCCCGGCCCTGGATCAGCCCACGCCACCCGGACGCCATTGGTGGTTGAGGTAATCGAGGTGAGTTCGATGGGAGCTTGAGCCCGCGCAGCGTTGGACACGAGGCTCAGCAACAGGCAAGCCAGCAGGCTCTTCAGTTTGGTGTGAATCAGGTTCTTCATACCGGCTTTCAGTTCATGGTTTCACAGGGACGGTTTCAAATCCACCCGACCACCGACTGCAGCCCCTCGCCCGCCGCAACTTGGGCACCCGACTCCATGATAAGCCGGAAATGGGATCGAACATTACACGCAGAACGGCGGTGCCCACCGCGCTGAAGATGCAGGAATTCAAAGCACCCGTGAGGAGGACTGTTGCGGCCAAGTTGGCGGCTTTTGACCCACGTCAAACTTGCGGCCGTTTTCACCCCGGGCGGGCGGCAACTCACCCCAGCCGTGTGTTCGGATCGGGTGCGGATGAGAACATGGAGCCGTTCACCCAAACCAACTTCCAAGCGCTCAATCGCATGAAATCATCTCCCGTTCCCCCTCCATCCTCGGACGCCGGTTGGCGTTCCTGGCTGGCGCGGCTGACCATGGCCGCCCTCCTTTTTGAAACCGTCACGGGTTTTGTGGTCACCTTGGCGCCTTTTGGATCCTTGGTCCAATGGAGCATCCTGGTCCACACGGTGGTGGGTGGGTTGGCGTTATTACCCTTCGTCCTTTACTGCCTTCGGCACTGGCAAGCCTACCGGATCCATCCCTGGTCGCACGTCGTTGTCTTGGGATGGGTAGGGCTTTGGGGATTGTTACTTTGCTCGCTCTCCGGGGTGGTCTTGACGGTCCAAGGGTTGGCCGGCGTCCGGAGCGCGGAGCTTTGGCGGCAGATCCATCTGGTCACCACCGTGGTGGCGCTGGTCGGGGTGATTCCGCACGTGCTGTTCGTGGCCCTCAAGGTGTTGCGCGGGGAGGCGGGGCCGGCGGCGCGATCTTATGTCTGGCAGACGGCTGGCGCGACCTTGCTGGGCGGCTTGCTCGTGGCGGTCTTGCCGCGAGCCTACGATGTCCCGAAATACGCCAACGAGTTTCCGCAGGACTATCGGTTCCTGTATGGCACGAACCGGCCTTTTGCGCCGAGCTTGGCTCGCACGGATACGGGCGGGGCGTTCGATGCGCGTTCGCTCGCCGGTTCGGCGAGTTGCGGCACCGCGGGTTGCCACGAACAGATCTTGAAGGAATGGCAACCGAGCGCCCATCGCTACGCCGCCATGGACACGGTGTTCCTTGGCATCCAAGAGGTCATGGCCAAACAGAATGGCCCCGAGTCCACCCGCTATTGCGGTGGATGCCACGATCCCATTTCGCTCTTCTCGGGCACCAAGAACATCTTTGTCGAGAACCTCACCGGCCTGCATGGCTACCAGGAAGGCGTGTCCTGCCTGGCCTGCCACGCCATTCGCGAAACCGACGTCAAAGGCAATGCCAACTACACGGTGACCCAACCGCGGGAGTATCTCTGGCAATGGCAAACCAACGGGCTCGGGCGATTGGCGCGGGATTTTCTCATTCGCACTTACCCGGCCGAGCACAACCGGCTGAGCAAGCGGATGTTTAAGAAGCCCGAGTATTGCGCCGCCTGCCACAAGCAGTTCATCGACCAGGAGGTCAACCGGGTCGGTTGGGTTCAACTTCAGAACCAGTACGACAACTGGGCCGCCAGCCATTGGAACAAAAAAGGCGACCCCCGCAAGACCGTCGAGTGCCGCGAATGTCACATGCCGTTGGTGGCCTCGACCGATCCCGCCGCGGGCGACCGCCTCGACTACAATCGATCCCCCGGGGACCGGAAGCATCGCAGCCATCGCTTTATCGCGGCCAACACCCTCATGCCGGTGGCGTTGAAAGACCGGTTGGAAGGTTGGGAGGAGCAGTTCAAGCTCAGCGAGCAGTGGCTCCAGGGGACGTTTCAGATTCCGGAGATTTCGGACAAATGGGCCAGCGGCCCGATCGTGAAGCTCGATTTGAAAGTCCCGGACCAAGTAACCTCGGGCCAGACCATCCCCCTGCGGGTCATCATGGCCTCCAGCAAGGTCGGCCACGATTTCCCCACCGGCCCGCTCGACATCATTCAAAGCTGGCTCGAAGTGCACGTGAAAGACCCGTCCGGTCGCGAGGTCTTCGCTTCCGGCCGGCGCGATGCCAAGAATTTCATCGAGCCGGGCACGTTCCTCTTCAAAGCCGAACCGGTGGATCAGCACGGCAACCTGATCGATCGGCACAATCTCTGGGAAATGGTGGGTGTCCGCTATCGACGCGCCCTCTTCCCGGGCTACTCGGATACGGTGCAAATCATGATCCCTTGTTCGGGCGGCCTGACCCAGGTCGGAACCAACGGCGTCGCCACGCCGGGAGCGAATGCTTCGGAGAACGTTTTGATCCCGCCGGTCGAAGTTCCCGCCCCGGCCCGGGCGGGCCGGTATGAAGTTTCCGTCGCCCTGCAATATCGCAAGGTCGACCAGTTCCTCCTGAACCACCTTTTCGGCGAAACCAACCGACTGACCGCGCCCGTCACCGAAATCGCTCGCGCGGTGACCTCGGTGGAGGTCGTTGCCGCCGCCTCGCCATGAACCGCCCCGCTTCGCGTGATTTGAAATCTCAGATCTCAAATCTCAGTCCGCGCCGGCGCCGATTGCGCCATACGCTGCAAGTCCTCGGAACCCTGGCCGTGGCTGGCGGTCTCGCCGTGGCTATCCTCGCCATCATCCGCCGTCCTCCTCCCTACGAACCCGGAGAGGTCAGCGCCGACGTGACCAGCGAGCTTTCGAAGAACTTGCCCCCTGATGCTCCGAAGCCGCGGTTGACGGACGTCACGGCGGAAGCTGGTTTGGGCGCGTTCCGGACCTTTGGGGGCGCGCGGACGTCGCAACTCCCGGAGGACAACGGTCCAGGTCTGGCCTTTGCTGACTTTGACAACGACGGCGATGACGATGTCTTCCTGGTCAGCGCCGGGGGAGCGTTGAACCTGGATCTGGGACAACTCGCGCCCTGCGAGCTTCACGAGAACCTCGGCCAGGGACGATTTCAGAAGGCGCCTGGCTTCCCGGCCACCCGGATCCGTGGCATGGGCGCAGCCTGGGCGGACTATGACGGGGACGGTTTTCTCGATCTCGCCGTGAGCGGCTATAACGCTCTGCTGCTCTTCCACAACGAAGCGGAAGGGACGGGACGACGCTTGGCGCCCGCCCCGGGTTTTCCGAATCTGCCCGGCTATTGGGCGGGCGTGGCGTGGGGCGATTACGACCGCGATCGCGATCCGGACCTCTACGTCTGCGGCTACGTGCAATACAAAGAGGAGTCTGGCCTCGCCGGGCGCGTCTCCGAACAGGTCGGCGTCTCCGTGCCTTACACGCTCAACCCCTCGTCCTATGAGCCAGGCCTGAATCTCCTCTTTCGCAACAACGGCGACGGCACCTTCACGGAGGTGGCCCGCGAACTCGGGGTGACGAATCCAACCGGGCGCAGCCTGGGCGCGGTGTGGCATGATTTCGATGACGACGGCTGGCTCGACCTCTACGTGGCGAACGATGTTTCGGACAATGTGCTTTACCACAATGAGCAGGGGCGGTTTGTGGATATGAGCCACCCGGCGCTGGTGGCGGATTACCGGAGCGCCATGGGCCTTGCCGTGGGCGATTACGACCGTGATGGCGACGATGACCTGTTCGTGGCGCACTGGGTGGCCCAGGAGAATGCCCTCTACCAGAACTTGTGGGCGGATTTGAACGGTCCCGCACGCCAGGCCGGTGGATCCGCGTCGCCCGCTGGTTCGTCGCCCGGAACCGCCGCAACAACGTCCCAGGCGGACCATCCCTTGCCGCACGCGCAACCCGGACTTGCCCGGGGCGACGGAATCCCGTCCGCCACCACGCCGGCGGGGCCGGGGCATCGAGGGTTTGCCCGCGACCCGGCGACGGGGCACTTTCCGCTCCGGTTCCTCGATGTTGCCGACATGAAAGGGTTGGGCCAGATCGCCCTCCCGTGCGTGGGTTGGGGTTCCGAGTTCGTAGACCTTGATCAGGACGGCTGGCTGGACCTGCTGGTGGCCAACGGGAACACCATCGAGGAGGAAGGGCCCGCCCCCAGGAAGCTGAAGCCCCAGGAACCGTTCCTCTTCTGGAATCAGCGTGGTTCTTTCTTCCACAATCTCGCCCCGTTCGCGCCCGCGTTGAGCCAACCCCACGTCAGCCGCGGCTTGGCCGTGTCGGATTACGACGACGACGGCGACATGGACATCCTGGTCGCGCACCTCGGGGAGGGCGTGCAACTTCTCCGCAACGACATGGCGGCGGGGCATTGGCTGAAGCTGCGCCTGCGCAGCCGGGCGCCCGATGGACGGGCCACGGGCTTCGGTGACGGCGCCCGCGTGTTCGTTTCGGCCGGGGGAACCAGCCATCGCCGGTGCGTCACGGGGGGGTCCTACCTTTCGCAGAGCAGTCGGACGCTCCACTTCGGTCTGGGTGGGGTGGCCAGGGTGGAGCGCGTCGAAGTGCGCTGGCTGGGCGGCGGCACGAACGTATGCCAAAACCTCGACGGGGACACGGTGTGGGAAATCACCGAAGGGGAGGCGCTTCCGCAACGCTTCGTGCGCCGACGAAATCCCGCGACGGGCTTGCACCCGACATCCGCCTTAACGAACGCCAATCCAGCCAACGAGCGAAGCCGGTTGGTGGCCTTCTGGGATGTCCAGCGCGCGGCTATGAACGCCGTGAAAGTCGAGAACGACCACGCCAAGGCCGTCGGACTGTTCCGGAGCGCGTTGGCACTCAACCCTGGCCACGAAGACTCCCACTACTACCTCGCGCAAAGTCTCGCGTCGCTGAACGATGCCGAGGGCGCCATCGAGGAACTCAGGACGTTGACCCGCCTGAATCCCCAAAGTCATCGTGCGTATCAGGCCTGGGGCTCGCTCCGGGCAGTGTTCGCGCGGAACGAGGCTGACCTGGCTGAAGCCGCGCAAGCGTTGAACCGCGCTCGGGCCATCAACCCGGAAGAAACCGGCGCCCTGGCGGTCTTGGCGGAAGTCTGCCTGCTCCAAGGGTTGCTCCCCGAGGCCAACGGGCATCTGGAAACCGTGTGTCGGACCAACCCCCGGGCGGCGGAATCCTGGTTTCTCCGCGGCTTTGTCGCGTGGAAAAAGGGCGACGAGCCCAGTGCCCGGCAGTTCCTGGTGGAATCCCGAAATGCCCTGGGAAAGGAGTGGCAGCCGAAAGGCACTACCGCAGAGGGCGACGTGAAGAGGAAGCAACACGCGGAGAAAACCCCGCTGAACAGGTTCTTTGCGGCCTGGAGCGGGACGCTGGAGCCAGGCACGGCCTTTGCCGAGTTGGATCGCCACCTTGCCGACGCACCTCGATAATCCGCGAGTATCTCTGCCGCTGGATCAGCAGCGGCAGAACATGGGAATTGAGCCGGCACACTCGCGGCTGTCAGGGGGAGCGCGCCCGCCCCGGGCGCTGCAACCGGCGCCCCGCCGGTTGCTCGTACTCACATCGATCATACCGTCCCACAGGCGAATGCCGGTTTGAACGATGGGGTCGGCGGGACGCCGACCCCAACGGGCGGGGCGCCCGTGCTCCCCAACTCCGGCTTCGGACTCAACGTTGATCGAGAGCGGGGCCCGGAAACTCCGCTGACGGCCGTCGCCGACCACGGCATGGGCATTCCGGGCGGAGACCAGGAACGGCTCTTCAGTGCGTTCGACCGCGCCACCAACGTCGAGCACATTCACGGTTCAGGCCTGCGCCTCGTCATCGTGAAGCGCTGCTGCGAATTACAGGGCGGCTCGTTTACCCTCCCACCGCCACCATCGGACGGCAGGGGGTGTAGGCGCCGCGAAAGACGTGCTCCTGCGGTTTTTGCTGAACGGCGTGCGAGAGTAGCGCGGCCAGGGCTGAGTCGTCGTCGCTGGAACGGAGGAGGGTGCGCAGGTCCACCTCGCCGTGGTTGCCCAGGCAAGGGCGCACTTTGCCGTCGGCCGTGAGGCGGACCCGGTTGCAGGTTTCGCAGAAATGCTGGTTGGTGATGGCGCCGATGAACCCGACCAACACGCCCGTGTGCTCCAGGAGATGGTATTTGGCCGGACCATGGCCGAGCCGGCGATCCGGCTGAGGAATCAAGTGGTCGCGCGTGCGCAACAAGTCCATGACTTCGCCGATGGGGAGGAAGTTCGCTTCGGTCAGGACATCCGCGCGGCTCATGGGCATCAACTCGATGAACCTGAGCGGGAGGCGGTGTTCCGCGGCGAAGAGCACGAGCGGCCAGATCTCCGTCTCGTTCACGCCCCGAATGAGCACGGTGTTCAGCTTCACGCACTCAAATCCCACATCCAGGGCCGCCCGAATTCCGTCGAGCACCGTTTGCACGTCCCCGCCGGTGACCTGGCGGTAGATGGCGGGGTCCAGGGCGTCGAGACTGATGTTGATCGTTCGCAAGCCCGCTTCGCGCAAGGCTTGGGCCAACGGGGCGAGGCGAGTGGCGTTGGTGGAGAGGCCAATCGTTTCCACCCCGGGAATCGCCGCCATGCGCCGGATGATGCCCACCACGTCCGCGCGTACCAGGGGTTCTCCGCCCGTCACCCGAAACTTTCGAAATCCCTGTCGCGCCGCCACCCGCACGATGCGCAGAATCTCGTCGGCGGTCAGGTGATCCGCCCGCTGGGCCCAGCCGTGGTAGCCCTCGGGCATGCAGTAAAGGCAGCGTTCGTTGCAACGGTCCGTGATCGAGATACGCAGGTAATCGACGGTGCGGCCGAACGGGTCGATCCCGGCGCTCAAGAAATCGCGGCCGAACAGCGCCGGCGCCGGTTCCTGGCCGGGGCGGGTGGCGTAAGCGGACTGGCAGTTATTCTCGGTCATGCGGTTCGTTTAAGATTGAGATTGGTGAGGGTCTTTGCCGCGCAGGTGCGCCACGCCTTCGCGGATGGCCGGCGCGAGAATGTCCAGGCACTCGCGCACGGCCGCGGGTTTCCATGCGATGGCGCTTCAACCTCCGGACACAGGCGGGATCAGGGCCACCTCGTCCCCCTCGGCAAACCGGGCTTCCGGGCCAAGGTATTCCCAGTTGAGCGCGATCCGGATCGTGTTCCGATGGACCCGGAGCCCCGGAAATCGCCCGATGAGCGCGTTCCACAAGGCTTCCGTCCCCAGCGGCGGATCGGCCGGGAGGCTGCACTCGCTGCAGCCGGTGACGTCTTTCAATTGGGCGAAGAAAAGCACGCGCATGGCGGCACAGAATTACGCAAAAGCGTTCTAAAGCAACTTCCTGCTGTCGAAAATCAGCACCAGGGCCAGAGGCCCGCTGAGAATCCGGTCAGGAAACCCCCGGGACCATGGACGGTGGCATTCGGTGGGGTTTCCGGGTCAGTCGTTGGACCGCTGAGTTTCCACCGGGCAATCGCGCCACTGCCTCAGAGTCCGCCCGCGCGGAACGCCAGGAGTTCTTCCGGCCGGTTCCAATTCGTAAACGCGAATTCAAGTTCCGGGGGAACTGGCCACCCACGGACGGCTCCCGTCTGCAAACACGCGTCCGCAAAGCCCCGCGCGGAACGCTGCCCTCGTTGTAGGCGTCCCCGCGCCAACTCCTGACACATCTTGGGATAGACGGCCGCCAGCGGTTCCACTTCGCCCTGGCGGAAGGGCACCACGCCGACCTGCCCCTCCACCCGCGCCAACAAGTGGCGCAGGACCACTGGGGTCATCTTCGGCAAGTCCACGGCCACCACGAACAGGAGGGGCAACGCGCACCGATGCAATCCGCGCTCGATCCCGCCCAGCGGGCCCTGCCCCGGCTCCACGTCGAGCAATACCGGGCAGCCCAACGCCGTGTAATCGACATCGGCGCGTCCGGAGATGAACACCTCCTCAATGCCGATCTGCCGGCTCGCGTCCACGGCCCGAGCCAGCAGGGAACGCCCTTCCCATTCGAGCCAGGCCTTGTCCCGGCCCATGCGACGCGAGGCCCCTCCCGCCAGGATGAGACCGCTGACCTTCATGCGTCGCGATCGAGGAATCCGCTGGTGAGAATTCGTGCCCGCAGGCCACCCCGGCCCTTGAGCCACCCCTCGACTCGTTCATCGCGGAAGGCCTCGTTCATCCAGTAACAGGGACGACATTCCTCCGTGCCCACGAAACGAACCCCCTGAATTTCGAACTCGGCTCCCACCCACGCGTTGAGGTCAGCCCCGCGGGTGAACACATTGCGGCGCGTCCCCTCCGGGACGGCGTGCATCAGGCCAAACTCGCGCTGCAGCGCGTCAATCACTTCCGTCGCGAAAAACGTGATCTGGCCTTTGAAATTCGGTTCGTGCGCGAAGAACCGGTCACCGCGGAGACCCTGTCCGGCGACGCATTCGACCTGGTCAACCTCGACGATCGGATGCTGCCCAGCCGCCTGACCGTGGTGGCCGACGTAGTTGTGCCCGGGCGAAATGAACAGATGTCGAACGCGGATCATGCGGCGGCAGGGGCCGCGAGCCGGTCGGCCACAGTCACCTGATAGGCCTCATGGCACCGAAGGCAAAGGCCCTGGTCAAGTGTCCACTCCGGGAACTCGTGCACCACCGCCTCGGCGATGCTCGAGGGGAGTCGCTGGGGATCAATCCAGTCAAAGGTGGGGAATCCGCAAAGCGGGCAGGCGCCTCCGGGGACGGGCCGGCGTGCCTCGCGCAAACCCCGCGGATCGGCAGCCATCTCCATCAACTCGCGATGGCCAGGCGCTGGGTTCAGCCAGAGCAATTCGAAAACCGACGCCCGCCGGTTCGCGTCCCAGAAGGAGTAGGCTTTCTCGAACGCGGCCTGGTGCCGTTCGCGGCCGGCTCCCACCGGATAGCCCCGAGCGGACAACCGACCGTCGATCGTGAGGTCCCACAAGAGTCGGTAGCGCTCCCGGGTCAGCCGCTGGGCGGCTGAGTTCCATCCGGCCAGCCGCACCTCCGCCGAGTAGCCAAACCCGGGGTCGACCATGTCATGCAGGTGCATGAGTTCGTGGCGCAGAAAACACTTGGCCTCCTCCCCTTCCAGCAAGCGCTCCACGCGCAGGGCCAGGACGCCGTGACGCACCCCCGCCTCGTTGACGTAAAGCTCCGATCCTTCGTCTGGCCCGCCACGGGCCAACCGCACGACCAGAGCATGGCACCCGGCAGTGACGGCAGGGAACTCGCTCAGCAACTCCAAGAGGGGCTTGTCCAGCTCCCATTCGCGGAACCAGTCCAGATGCAGCCGTCGGAAGGCCGCTTCCCGGGCATCGGGATCGGGGACCTTGTAAAGGGCTTCTCGCTCGCGCTGGAAACGACGGACCAGGGCGGGAGCCACGCGCGGGGAATGGCCGTTGGCGCAACGGAACACCGCGGCTTCCAGGAAGTCATCGTCGTAATGGAATCGGCTCATGTCTCGACGGGCTCCGGAGGCAACGCGCCGGGTGGCAGAGCGTGAACACCGCAGGAGGCGCAGAGGCTCTCGGTGCTTTCATCCACCGGGCGCAGGAGCAGATCCTCGCTTCCCACCGGCACCCCAAACCGCCGGCATTCCGATTCCACAAACACGCGGAGCAACTCCGCCAATGCGCCGAGGGCCGAATCGCCGGTCAGGCCGCGCAGCCGGCGCGCAAAGGCGGGCGCCCAACGGCCCAGGTGTTCCCGAAGAAATTTCTTTTGCGCATCGCGGACGATTTCAAGGAGTTCGTCTTGGGCGCTCTGCTCGATGGCCCAAGCCTCCTTGGCCGCCAGCACGCACATGAACTCAAGCTCCAGGCACAAGTGGTCGTGCCGCTCGGTCGCGTCCTCCGTCAGTTCCAGACCGAAAGCCCGGTAAAACGCCGCGAGATCGGCGAGCCGGTGTGGTTGGAACAAGGGATCGGCCTTCAAATCCCCGTACTCGATTTCGTTCATCGGGCACTGCCCGCGCGCGGCATGACCGAAGGTCGCCAGGTAAGTGGATTGGAAATCATCGAACCCTTCCGGGGCCCACCGCTTTTCGAAGGCCTGGGCCGCGCCGACCATGGATGGGTTGTCCGCCACCAGGACCGTCATCGCTTCCCGCAGGCCCACACTCCCCGCCGGCGACGCGAGGTATTCCCAGGCTTCGATAGCCGGGTCTTCGAATCCGCAGGCCAGGTGTCGATAGACGAAAGCGCGCGCCACGGCCACGTCGCCAGGCTCTGCGCCTGATTCGCGCCGAGCAGATCTCCGCGCTCCGTTTGTCGCACTCCGTCCGCTCGGGGCGGAGCATTCTCCTTCTCCCAGGTCCAGCGGTTCCTCCGGGGCCCTGAAGTTGGGAAACACCGAACGGCGTGGCGTGTCGGTCCGGGCCGCCCACTCTCCACCGCTGCCTTCTGCCTTCTGCTTTCCGCCTGCTTCAGATGGAATTTGCATGTTGGTCGGGGCGCACGTGGAGCGGTTCTTCGACGGTGGTTTCAATGATCTTCGTGCCATCGCGGGCGTAGCCGATGATGGTGTCGTTGAAGAGTTCAATCTTCTTCCCGCGAATCTCCGTTTCGAACACTTTCGGCCCCTCCTTGATTTCGTAGCGGTGGCAGATGCGGTGGTCCTTGCCAAAAAGCTGGAGGACGGCCAACAGCTCGCGGTCCGGCGCGCTGTAGCGCTCGATCGCCGCGTCCACGCCGGGCCCAAACATCTGGCGCAGGTATTCGCGGGGCACCCACCGCGGCGGGATGTAGTAGCCGTTGGGCTCCGTG
>CAZVRY010000016.1:0-48689 GCA_964629545.1 uncultured Verrucomicrobiota bacterium
CCGGTCCGCCCGGTTCATGGTCCCCCTGCGCGTCGGTTCGTTCGACGTCGAAGCTCCCCATGAACCGTCACCCCTCACCCCGTGCCCTCTCCCCAACCCTTTCCAGCGCAGCGAAGGCTCAGGATGGGGCGAGGGGGACAGGGAGAGGGGAGACGTGAACGGTTCAGGGGTTCGCTGCGCGAGGGCGACGGGGAAACCTGCCGGTTCAGGGCGCGCGCCAAAAAGCTGGCGGATCCGAGGTGGGTTCTCCGCATGGCCGGTTGGGTGCATGCGACCCGCCACCTGCAAACCTCGCGCCCGGACGCCGCGTCCGGCTTAGCTGGCCATTGAAGCCTGACCGGCCCGCCTCCCATGAACGAAGGCAAGAACCCCGACGAACGGGAACTATTCCTGGCGGCGTTGGAGCGTCGCACCCCTGAGGAGCGCGCCGAGTACCTTGATCGGGCCACCGCCGGCGATGCAGAACTCAAGCAGAGGGTCGAGGCCCTGCTCGCCTGTCACAAGGCGGACACCTTTCTCCAAGACGGCCCAGCCTGTCGGCTCCGCACCACTTTGGCCGCCGCGGGGAGGCTGACAACCCAGGAGGAGCAGGTGGGCGATTCCATTGGCCGATACCGGCTTCTCGAGAGGGTGGGAGAGGGCGGCTTTGGGGTCGTCTTCCGGGCCGAGCAGCGCGAACCCGTGCGGCGGCAGGTGGCGGTCAAGGTGATCAGGCTAGGCATGGATACCCAAAGCGTCGTGGCCCGCTTCGAGGCGGAACGGCAGGCGCTCGCCCTCATGGATCATCCGAACATCGCCCGGGTGTTCGACGGCGGGGCCACCGCAGCCGGGCGGCCGTACTTCGTAATGGAGTTGGTCCGGGGCGTGCGGATTACGGATTACTGCCAGGCGAACCGGCTGACCCTTCCGGAACGCCTGGGGCTGTTCATTCAGCTTTGCCACGCCATCCAGCACGCGCACCAAAAGGGGATCATTCATCGCGACCTCAAACCTTCCAACGTCCTCGTCACCGTCCAGGACGGCAACCCGGTCCCCAAGGTGATCGACTTCGGGATCGCCAAGGCGATCGAGGAACCGTTGACCGAAAAGACCGTCCTGACCAACTTCCACGCATTCATCGGCACCCCGGCTTACACCAGTCCCGAACAGGCAGGGATGAGCGCCACCGATGTCGACACCCGGAGCGACATCTACTCTCTCGGTGTCCTGCTCTACGAACTCCTCACCGCGGTGACGCCCTTCGATGCGAAGGAGTTGGCGCAATCGGGCCTCGAGGGGATGCGGCGCATGATCCAGGACGTCGAACCGCCCAAGCCGTCCACCCGGGTGCGCCGGGTCGTGGCCGCGGGCGCGACGGCTCCCGCCGCCCTGCAGGTGGATCGCGATCTGGATTGGATCGTGATGAAGTGCCTCGAGAAGGACCGGACCCGCCGCTACGCGACGGCCCTGGAACTGGGGGCCGACCTGCAGCGTTATCTGAACCAGGAACCCGTGTTGGCCCGACCTCAGAGCGCAGCCTATCGCTGGCGCAAGGCGCTCCGGCGACATCGGACCGCGTTTGCCGCCGCCGGTGCGATCCTGGTCGCCGTGGTGGCGGGCGTCACGGTCAGCGTGGGGCAGGCCTGGCGGGCGACGCGGGCCGAACGCGCCGCGGAACAGGGCCGGAAGAACGAAGAGGTGCTTCGCCACCGCGCGGAGCAGGAACGCGAACGCGCGTTGGCCAGCCAGGAGAGTGCCGAACTCAACGAATATGTGGCCAACATCAACCTGGCCCACCAGTCCATCCTCGCGGGCAACCTGGGCCGAGCGACCGATCTCCTGGCCAAACATCGCCCCCGCGGCTCGCAGCGCTTCGAGTGGCGTTACCTCTGGCAGGCCGCGCAAGGAAACGACCACCAGGTCGTCGCCCGCGAAGCCTCCAGCATCCTCTCGCTGGCCACCTCCGCCCAATGGACCGCCGTCGGGCTGCAGGACTCCGTCCGAGTCTACGACGCGAACAACGGCCGCCTGGTCATCACCCTGCCCAAGGCGGGCTTCTCGGTGGCGCTGTCGCCCACCGGCCTGCTGGCCACGGCCAGCAAGACCGCCGTCCGCGTCTGGCGGAGCTCCGATTGGACGGAAGCCTACGCGCTCCCGGACCACATGGCTCCGGTGGCGTTCTCGGACGATGGGCAGAAGCTGGCGGCGACTTCCCCGGGAGGGGTGTGCGTTTACCGCGCTTCGGACGGGACGCTCCTGGCGGAGATCCCGGAGAGTCAACCCCCGTTCGCTTTCAGCCCCGGCGACGACGTCCTCGCGGTCTCCGGCCGCCGGGGGATCTTCCTGCGGGACATGCAAACCTCGAGAACCTGGGGACCGTTGCAGGATTCGGAGGGCATCTTTGCCGACCCGAGAACGAGGCTCATGAGCGTCCTGGCTTTCTCACACGCGGGCGACGCAGTGATCGCCGCGCGCAATACGCTGCGGGAAGGGAGCGTTTTTGCGCTGGACATGTGGTCGGTGCCTTCCGGCGAAAAAGTGGCCCAACTCCCGATGGGGCGGGACGCGGTGGAGCATGCTGGCCTGGTTTCCGGGCTGGCGCTCGCTCCCGGCGGACCCTTGCTCGCCTCCGGGAGTCACGATCACTCGATCCGGTTGTGGGATCTCCGCAGCCGCCAGTGCGTGGAGCGGTTGTACGGCAATGCCTCGGAGGTCTGGGCGGTGGCCTTCGCGGCGGACGGCCGCGCCGTCCTCAGCGGCGCGAAGGACGGCACCGTGCGGCGCTGGCCCACCCACTCCGCCTCTCGGGAACGCTTCTTCGCCGGTCCTTGGACCCCCCTCAAGTTCTCCCCAGACGGCCGGTGGCTCGCTGCCATCGATGCCCGCTCACGATTCGTGCAGTTGAACCTCAACACCGGGGAACCTGAAGACACCCTCCCCCTGAACAACGCCTCCTTCGGCTCCTGGGCCGGCGCCGTGAGCGACGATCTCCGTGTCCTGGTCGACCCCTTGCCGGACGGCGGCTTTCGCCTCTGGGACCTGCAGGCCAAGACCTCGGTGGACGTGAAGGGCAACGGGGCTGACGAGGGCGGCCGGATGTCTGCGCCCCGTGAGCTCAGAGACCGCTTCCCCCGCAAATCCTGGATGGCCCTCGCGCCGAACGGGACCGCGCTCCTGACTGGAGGGGGAAAGGGCTCCGCGTGGTGGTGGAGTCTGCCCGACCTGGCGGCGGCGCCGGCGCCCTTCGAAGGAGCGGGCGCCCTTTTCTCGCGCGATGGCAAGATCCTGGCGATGCTGCATGAACGTTCGATCAAGGTGTGGAACATCCAGCCCCGGGCCTTGCGGGCGGAGGTGCCCGTCGAGACCGACCTCGGATTCCTGACCCCTCGGGCCCTGTCCGACGACGGCGGGGTCCTGGCGGTGGGATCCAATCCCTTGACGGAGAGCGAGAACGCCATCCGCTTGTGGGACACCCGGACCGGAAAACCCCTTGGCGTCTGCCGAGGGCATGCGCAGGGCGTGCGGTGGCTGGCCTTCTCCCCAAAGGCCGAGACCCTGGCGTCCGTGAGCGACGACAGCACCCTGCGCTTTTGGGATGTCAGGACGCAGCAGGAACTCCTCTCGATCCGCCGGCTGGCCGATCCGATCCGAGAGATCCTCTTCTCGCCGGATGGCCGCTGGCTGGCGGCCAGGACCCTGAGCGGCCTCTGGCTGCTGGATGCCGCGCACCAGAACAGTCCACCCACAAATGCATCAAGCGGCCGCTAGCTCGGACGAACCGCGGCGGGCAAGCTCGGGGTCGGGCCGCAGCCCCGCACGGTTGGCGGGCCCCGGGCGGATCCTGCGCATGTCACCCTGATCGCATGCCATGCGATCGGTCGAGTCCAGAAAACAACCTATGAAAAGTCCAGCTCGCGTCCTCCGGAGCCACACCGCCGTCGGCCTGGTGGGCTCCGTCATCGCCCTGTCGGCCATGTCCGCCGGCGATTGGCCGCAATACCTCGGTCCGAACCGGAACAGCACCTCGCCCGAAAAAGGTCTCTTCCGTTCCTGGCCGGAGAAGGGCCCGGAAGTGCTGTGGACGGCGCCGGTAGGCCGCGGGTTTGGGGGACCGGTCGTCTACGAAGGCAAGGTCTACCTGCTCGACCGGGACGACAAGGTCGGAGACAAGCTGCGTTGCCTCGATTTCTCCACGGGGAAGGACCTGTGGGACTTTTCCTACGACGCTCCCGGAACGGTCATGTTCCCCGGCTCGCGCAGTGTGCCCACGGCGGACGGCAAGCATGTTTACACCTGCGGTCACAATGGCGACTTGTACTGCTTCGACCTCAACACCCACAAACCTGTGTGGCACAAGAACATCTGGAAGGACTTCGGCGGCGATAGAATCCCGTTCTGGGCCATCACGCAATGCCCATTGGTTTACCGGGACTTGCTGATCGTCGCCTCCCAGGCCCCAGAAGCCGGCGTGGTGGCTTACGACAAACTCACCGGCGACGTGGCATGGACGACGCCGCCCCTGGGCCTGATCAGCTACGCCAGCCCGTCCATCGTCAAGGTGGACGGGCAAGATCATCTGGTGATGGTCACGTCCTCGACCAACCCCTTCCAACGCGTTCGTCCCACAGACGAACTGGGCAATATCGTCGGGATCGACCCGCAGACGGGAGCCGTCCTCTGGAAGTTCGACCGATGGGAATGCCATATCCCGGTAGCGAGCGCCGTGGATGCCGGCGGGAACCAGGTGCTCGTCGTCGGTGGATACGAGTTGGGCGCACTGATGATCAAGGTCGAGAAGAACGCGGACGGCAGCTACGCAGCGGTGGAGCGATTCCGAACCAAGGAATATGGCGACCAGACCAAACCACCGCTGCGACACCGGGACCACTTCTACGCTCAGTACGGAACCAATAGCCGGCGCGATGGCATGGTCTGCATGAGCGTGACCGGCGAAATCCTGTGGAAGACGAAACGGGCACCCGAGTTCAACAAGGGGAGCATGATCCTGGCCGATGGCCTCATCCTAGCGAGCGATGGCGCCAATAGCCTCTATCTCGTCGAACCCGATCCCTCCGGGTACAAGCAGATCGCCTCGGCAGCGTTGTTCGCCGAGGCAAGGGGAGAGTCTTCGGAGGACGGCATCGCTTCCCGCGTGGGCGGCCGCAACCAAAACTGGGCGCCGATGGCCCTGGCCGATGGCAAACTCCTCATCCGGAACCAGTCCCAACTCAAATGCGTCAAAGTCGCTCCGTGAGATCCGGGGGGGGCGTCCGCAGGGCCGCCCCGAAACCCACAACCGCGTCTGGACGAGCCAGTCCAGCCATGAACCCGCCCGCCAACCGAAGCTGCTCAACCCAAAGGACCGCCGTGAAAACGAAGCCAACGCGACCTCCTGCCCAACCCGTCCTTGCGCTGCTGGCCTGCGCGATTCTGGCGCCGACCGCGGCGGCGGACGATTGGCCGCAGTGGCAAGGCCCCAGCCGCAACGCCATCTCCCCAGAGACCGGGTTGCTCAAGGAATGGCCCACGGGGGGCCCGCCCCTCGCCTGGAAAAGCGCGGGACTCGGGGGCGGCGATAGCGGGCCCGCGATCGCCGCCGGCCGGATCTACGGCATGGCCCATCGTGGGGAGGACGAGGTGGTCTGGGCCTTGTCCGAGCATGACGGCAATGAAGTCTGGGTCTCTCGCCTCGGGTCCGCCTTGAAGCAACGAATGTCCCAGGGCCGAGAAGGGCCGGGTTGCACCCCCACCGTGGACGGCGACCGGCTCTACGTCATCGGCTTGGGCGGCGACGTGGCCTGCCTGCAAATCAGCGATGGCAAGGTGCTGTGGCAACGCAGCCTGACAGGCGATTTTGGCGGGCGGGTGCCCATGTGGAGTTACCGGGAATCGCCGCTCGTCGATGGCGACAAGCTGATCTGCACCCCGGGCAGCGAGGAGGCCATGCTGGTAGCCCTCGACAAGCGGACGGGCCAAACGATCTGGAAGACCCAGATGCCCGGCCATGCGGGCGCCGGGACGAGCGTGCCAGGCGCAGGCCCCGGCAATCCCGGAGGTCCGCCTCGCCGTCCAGAAGCCGTCCCAGGCGAACCCGGCGGCGGCCGCGGCCCGGGTGGCGGCTCCGGAGCGGCCTATGCCTCGCCCATCGCCATCGACTTCGAGGGGAAGCGCCAATATGTGCAACTGACCGCCAGGACGCTGATCGGCGTCGAGGCCGCGGATGGCAAGTTCCTTTGGCGCTATGATGCGCCGGCCAACCGCATGGGAATCAACTGTTCCACGCCGATCCATCACGAAGGCGCGGTGTTCGCCGCCTCGGCCTACGGGGCCGGCGGCGGCTTGGTGAGATTGAGCAAGGACGCAAACGGCGCGATCAAGGCCGAGGAAGCCTACGCCACCCGGAAGATGCAGAATCACCACGGCGGCATGATTCTCCACAACGGCTGCCTCTACGGCGCCAACGGCGGCAACGAAGGCGGCTATCTCATCTGTCTCGACTTCAAGACCGGGAGTGTCCTCTGGGATGGGCGCGAAGACCCGGAGAAGCGAGCGCCCAAAGGCGCCATCGCCCTGGCCGACGGGCGGCTTTATTATCGCACCGAGAAGGGCACGATGCTCCTCATCGAGCCAAGCCCAAAGGAGTACCTCGAGCGCGGCCGGTTCGAACAGCCTGACCGCAGCCCGCAACCGGCTTGGGCGCACCCGGTGATTGCCAACGGCAAACTCTATCTGCGCGACCAGGACCTCCTCTTCTGCTACGACGTAACATCGAAGTAACCCCGCCCCCAGGCAGGCAGAATGCGCCCCGAAGGCAGGTGGGGTCTTGCCCGCGGTGAAGGCGCCGCGGGGGCCAGCCCCATCGCGGGCGCGTCCCTCACCCCAGCCACGCGCGGAGCAGGTAGAAGAACAGCGCCGCCAGCCCGGCGCCCACGGGCACCGTGACAATCAACGAGATGACGATGTCGCGCAGGATGCGCAGGTTGATATGCTCCACTCCGCGCGCGAGGCCGATCCCCAACACCGCCCCCACCAGGGTGTGGGTGGTGGAAATCGGCAGGCCCAGCCGGCTCGCCACCACGATGGTGGTGGCAGCGCCGAGGTTCGCCGCGAACGCGCGCGAGGGCGTCAGCGCCGTGATTTTGCGCCCCACCGTTTCGATCACCTTGTAGCCCCAGGTGGCCAGTCCCAACACGATGCCCACCCCGCCGACGACGAGCAGCCAGGCCGGGACGGCGGCTTGCGCGGTCACGGTGCCCTCCCGCACGATGGCAAGGATGGCGGCCAGCGGTCCGATGGCGTTGGCGGTGTCGTTGGCCCCGTGCGCGAACGCCAGGAACGCGGCGCTGATGACTAACAGCGTGGCAAACACGCCTTCCATTTTTTCGAACTCAAATTCGCGCCGGTATTCCCAGCGTTTGGCCGGCAGCGCGGAGCCGGGCGCCAAGGCGGGGCGCAATTCCTCCCTCGGCTCGGGCTGGCCGCGCTCCTCTTTGCGGACGAAGGGGATGCCCTCCGCCAGGTCGGGTTCGACCTCGACCCGGTGTTCGATGCGCTCGCGCTCGTGGGCAGCGCGCAGCGACCGCACCCACAGGAGGGAGAGGAGGGCGGCGAGCGTGCCGGCGGCGCCGGCCACGGCGGCGGCTCCGCCCAACTCCAGGTTCACGCCCAGGTTCTTCAATCCCTTCCACACCAGCACCAACGTCAGCACGAAGGCCATCAAGAACACGATGGCGGGAACGAACCGGTAGGTCTGCCGCAGCGGATGCTTGTCATCGATGATCCTCCCCTGGATGACCCTGAAGAGCAGGAACGAGAGGAGGCCGCCGACGACGGGCGAAGTGCCCCACGAGAGGACGATTTCACCGATCTTGCCCCAGCGGACGGATTCGACCCCGCCCGTGATGACGCCAATGCCCACCACCGCACCCACGATCGTGTGGGTCGTCGAGACGGGCCAGCCCAGCCAGGTGGCCGTCTGAAGCCACGCCGCCGACGCCAGCAGCGCGGCGAGAAAGCCCAACACCAGCGGCAAGGGCTCGATGCCGGCCGCGTCAAACATCTTGCCGCGCACCGTGTCTGAAACGTGCGCGCCCAGCAGCACGGCACCGGCAAACTCCATGATCCCGGCGATCACGACTGCGCGCTGGAGCGTCAGGCCGCCGGAGCCCACCGCCGTGCCCATGGCGTTGGCCACGTCGTTGGCGCCAATGCTCCAGGCCATGTAAAGACCGAAGAGCAAACCCAGGGCGAGCAACAGCCCGCCCTGCGGCAGCGCAGTGTCGGACAGGAAGGCGAGGATCATGCGGCAATCAGCGGGCGGGCTTGAGCCGGAGGGTCAGGCGAACGGCCTTGCCCACGTGGTCCGCATGCTGCGAAAGACGGGCGAGCAGGGCAATCGCCTGCGCCCATAACATCGCCTCGACGGGCGGCAACCCCGCGTCCGGGTCCAACAACGCCCGCGTCACCTCCACCTGCGCCGGCTTGAGCGCGTCCTCGCGCTCAGCCAGTTCCGTGATCAGCTTGGACACCGTCAGCGCGTCGCGCCCGGTGAAGGACGCCTCCACCAGCAGATCCAGCCGCGACATAATGCCGCGCGCCAGTTCGCAGTTGCCCAGCACCTGCGCGACGTATTCCCGCACCCGTTCCATTAACGGCGCGGGCAGCCTCAGGTCGCGGTAGGTGAACATCCCGGCAATGTCCTCCGCGCGGTCGGCCATGGAATCCTGCTGGTCGAGCAGGTTGAACAACTCGCCTTTGCCGATGGGCAGCAGCGCTTGGGCGATGAGGATTTCGTGCAACCGATCGCGCAACTTGTCCGCCTCCGTTTCCACCTCGCCAATGCGGTCGGCCAGCGCGCGCTGGCGCCCCTGATCGCCCTCCTGCACGGCCGTAAACACGTCGCGCAGCAAACCCACGCATTGGTGGACGCGCTCGCCGTGCGTCGCGAGAATCGCGAACGGCGACTCGCCGAAAAAATTCATCAGGATGGACATGACCTAGGCAGGGAATCCACCGGGCCCACGGCCCCAGATGCTGCCGCCGGAATCTTCCACGGCGCAAACCCCAAGATAAAGGCTAAAGCGGAAACGGCAGGTCATCCTTCGACCTGCGAGCAAACGCGCATGGGGCCCATGAACCTGAACCGTGAGGCGGGGCGAGCGTCGCGAGCCGCCCAGGGCGGACGACATCCCGGCTGGGCAGGAACCTCGCCCCACCGACGGCGTCCGGCGACGGGTTCATGGCCGCACCCCGCGCAACGGCTGGTCGCGCGGTTGGCTCTCGCCGCTGGAAGGCTCGCCTTCGTCCCCGTTGTAACGCCACTCGCCCGGCTCCAGGAGGAGGGTCAGATCGGCGATGTCGCCATCCACCCGGCCCACGAGGCCGCCATTGAGCCAGTCCAGGCTGGCGTTGCGCTTGGAGAATTTGTAGCCGGGAACCCGGACGCTCAGGCTGACCGACTCGGGCGGCACCCCGCGAAACTCGAATCCACCTTGGACGTCGAGCGTGACCTCGGTGTGGTCCCACGCCTGCTCGCGCCCCAGGAAAAGACGCGTCTGCGCCGGGATCGGCTGGCCATCCGCCAACACGACCCGGCCGGCGACGCGGTGAGCGGGGCGGACCTCGAGGGCGCCGAGGTCGAGGGTGGTGCCGGTGCGGCCCGTGGTGAAGACCTTGCTGGGCAGGGTATCGCCTCCCAGCGAGTCCATCTTCGCGTAGAGGACGAACTCGAGCCCGGGCGGGACGTTGGGCAGGAGGAAGAAGCCGTTGGCGTCGGTGGCCAACTCGTCGCCGCGGAGGAACTCGCCGCAGCGGCGTTCCCTGGTGACGAGGCCCACGACGCCGCCCTGGACGGGGTCGCGCTGGCGGACGACCCGGCCGGAGACGGCGACGCCTTCCTGCATGCGCACGAGATGGTCACGCCCGGGAATGAGCTCGACGCGCCGTTTGGCCACCCCACGCCCTTCGACGATGGCGTGGACGCGGTCGACGGTGTTGGTGCAGAAGAGCCAGAACCGGCCGTGTTCATCGGTGACGGCCAGCGGATCGACGAAGCGGTCGGTCCCCCCCCAGGAGGAGCCGTTGGCGTAACTGACGCCTTCCGGCTCGAGGGTGGCGCCCGCCAGCGCATTCCCGGCCGCGTCCATCACCAGCCCCGCAATCCGCGACGCCGCCGCCAGTTTCTCCGGCCGAATCGGCGTGAGGGTGATCTTCGCCTCCCCTTGGGCCGGATCCGTCTTCCCAAGGAATGCCGGTTCGCACCCGGGCGCGACGATGAGCAGGCGGAAGAGCAGGGTGGGATCCAGCGAGTCGAGGGTGAATTGCCCCTCCGGCCCGGTGCGCGCGCGCTTGCCGCAGTCCGCATAGCACGACGGGCAGACCACCGCCGACCCCGTGCGCGGTCCGGCGGTATAAACGAAGACGGTGGCGTTGGTCACCGGCGCCCCGCTGGCGAGCGTGACCCGGCCTCGCAGGTCGAGCCGCGCCGGGTCCGCCTGCCCCAAGGCGAGGCCGAAGCCGAGAGCGCAGGCGGCGAAGGTCCCCTGGGCCCATCGTGACCAGCGCAGGCCCGATCGGGCCAGGGAGATGGCGGGGAGGGGGCGAGCGGGAGTTGAACTCCCAACGAGGACGCAGCGAGCAAGGTTCATGGCTTGGATTCGGGGTTTGACCTCCAGGAGGGTGGCGACGTCGTGGCCGCTATTTCCGGCTCAAGACACGATCGATCGCGGCGTTGAGTGTGCCAGCCTCCACGTCCCGGGCGGCCAGGCGGCCCGCCGGATCGATCAGGAAGACCGCGGGCAATGTGTCGACCCTGAACGTCTCGCTCCACTGAACCCGGCTCGCCGCGTCCAGCCAGCATTGCGTCCAGGCCACACCGGCGGCCTTCGTGGCCTCGCGAGCGGCGTCCGGCTGGTCGTCAAGGCTCGCCCCTAGGAGGACCAGGCGCGCGTCGGCCGCGTACGGCCCGAGCAGGGTGGGCAGCGCGGCCAGAAACTCGCGGCTGCGGTCGGACCAGGAGGCCCAAAAGACGAGCAGGACGTGCCGGCCCTGGAATTCGGCGAGCGAGACCGGCTGGCCCTCCAAGCTCGTGCCGGTGAAACTCAGGCGCGGCGCGGCCTGGCGCGGGCCGGCGTCGCGAACGGGCACGCGCAGGACGCCCAACTCGAAGGGGCCGTCCCCAGCCGGCACCACCACCTCGCGCACGAGCGACCCCAGTTCCTCCTCGGTGCCGAAGGACGAACGCCGCGCCCCGGGCGCCGGTCGGGTGAGGCGGACCCGGAGTTCGTAGGCGCCGGGCGGCACATCCTCGAGGCGGAAGGAACCGTCGGGTTCGATGGCCAGAGGATAAGTCCGCGCGCGGCGGGCGTTCTCGCGTTGGCCGGCGGATCCGTAGCCGGCTCGTTGCGCCTTCTGGAAGGCCTCGTGGGTGGCGAAGTCCTCGTAGTTGACCCGGCCGCCGCCCGCGTTCGCGGGGAGCTTCAGGGTCAGCGTATGAATGTCGTGCTGCCAGTCCACCACGGCGTCCTCGGGCGCGGGGATGGCTTGGCCGACGACGAGGCGGCCCGGGGTGTAATAATCGATCCGATTGGTCTGGCCGGCCGCCACGGCAACCGGTTGCTGGTAGGTCTCCGTGATGCTCAATCCGGAAGTATCGCGCCGCTTGGGCAGGCCCCAACGGTAGAGCTTGAACTCGCCCGGCGGCACCTGGGTGAACGCAAATCGCCCGTCGGCGCCGCTGGTCGCCGTGTAGCTCAAATGGTAGCCGAGCGAAGGCGACCAACTCAGCGTGCTGAGGCTGACGTTCACCCCGGCCCGCGGCTGGCCCGCCACGAGCAGGCGCCCCTCGACCTCCCCGTAAGCAGCCAGTTGCACCCGGCCGCGGCGGCGGAGGTCGCCCACGGTGCTCTCGAGAAACCCGCGCGCATGGGCGATCACGACCGGGGCCTCGGGCGCCGCGGCGGGCAGTTCGACCCGGCCTTCCGCATCGGTTTGCGCCTTCGCCATGCGGTCGCCGTAATAACGTCCCGGCGCATTGATGAACACGCTGCCGTCGCCCGCGGCCGTCCGCACCCACAGGCGTGCCTCCGCCGCCGGCTGGCCATCCGGCAACCGCACCACCAACCCGTTGGCGCCGGAAGTGCGGCGCAGGGCCAACTCCAATGCCTGATCCCCAGAATCGAAATCGATGTGCTCCGTCGTCGCCGGCTCGTAACCGTCCGCCTCGACCTTCAACTCGTAGCTCGGATACATGCCCACGCGGAAATCGGTCCGGCGAATCTCGGCCGTGAAGTCGGCGCTCCCACGCCGGGCCAGCGGCCGATAGGGGGAGCCGCCGCCGCCGTAGCGGGCGGAGACCGACCGGACAGGCACCGGGGCGCGCGTCTCGGCGTCGACGGCCCGCACCTGCAGCGCGATCCTCTCGGCGGCTTCTCTGCGCAGGACGATGGTGCGCTCGGGTTGGCCGCCCGCGAGGGCCACCTTGCGGGTGACGCCCAAGGCCGGCGCGTGGGCGTAGGCGGTGACGGTTTCCCGCGGCGCGTTGGTCCAGACCACCCGGCCGTCACGATCGGTCCGGCCCACCCAGTCGAGGATCTGGGCTTCCGTGCGGTAGGAATCGATCCGGAACTCGACGTCGGCGAGCGGTCGGTCCTTCTCATCGGTCACGCGGGCCGTCCAAGGTTGGGCCGTGGGGAGAACGATCCGCACCGGCGGCATGCCGGGCTCGACTTGGGCCACCACCGAAGCGGTGGCCCGATCGCTGCGCGAGGCGGTGTAAATCCACTGGCGCGGGGCGCGGTGAGGCCGGGCGAACGTCCCATCGGCCTGGTTGTTGAAGGTTCCCACCATGACCATGTTCCCATGACCATAGCCCTCCGCCACCGTGACGTCCGCAAGGGGCTTCCCAGCCTCGTCCACCACGAGGCCGCGCACGGTGATGCCCTCGGGCAAGCGGGCCACCGCCGTCCCCGCCAGGAGTTCCCCCAGCGCAAGAGTCGGGCGACGATTCAACCCTTCGTCACTCACCGTCGAGAAGGCCTCGCGCGCGCCGTCGGGACGCACGAACGTCACCCCCACCCGATCCATATCCCCGGGGAACCGGTCGAACTGCCACCGCCCCGCCGCGTCCGTGACCAGGCCCCGCGCGCCCGGATCCTCCGCGGAAACCTGGGAATACTCGTGCGTGAGCCGCTCGTCGTTGCCCATCGAGAAGCCGCGGTAACTGGACCCGGAGAGGAGCACCCGCACGCCGGAAAGCGGCGCCCCGCTCTCATCCTGAACCACTCCGCCGATGCTCCGCCCATGTCCGAGCTTGAGCGTCGCCGCCAACGGCAGGCCCGCATACACATCCCCGCCCGACGAGGTCCACATGAGGGCGCGATGGGTGAAGCTGGCATGGGTGGCCGAAATCCCGAAGTTGCTCATCGCCCGCCGATGCTCCGCAGGCGGGATCGGAAACCGCAGCACGTAGCGACCGGCGCCATCCGTCAGGCGCTGCGGCCGACGCTCGTCCCCCCGGCCAACATAAGGCGCCAACACCTCCGCGCCCGCCAAGGGCCGTCCGTCCGGATCCAGCACGGTCACCGTGAGCGCGCGGAACTCGAGGTTCGTGGCCGTCGTCCCGGGCTGGGGATCCGCTCCCCGATAGATCACGGCCTCCTTGCCCTGCACCTCCGGGGCCGGGGCCGGATCCGCCGCCGCCGCCACGCCCGCAGGCTGAACCGGCTCGGCATCGGTCAACCCCACCCAGGCCAGCGCGCCCATCAGCACGAGCGCCGGGCCGCCCCAGCGCCGGCCGGGCCGGAAACTTGCGATCATGCAGATCCGCCGATGCAATTGGCGCTTGTCCTCGAGGATGCCCACCAATCCCGGGGCGGTGGCGCGGCGGGTGACATGCTCGAGCAAATGGAGGATCGTCCGGCCGTAGGCGCGGCTGTGATCGCCCCCGGCCGCCTCCAACGCCAGGGCGTCGCAGGCAAGTTCGCGGTCGGTCCGCCAGCGGGCAAAGCCCAACCACAGCAACGGATTGAACCAATGCACGATCTGCAGCACGGTGACAATCCAGTGCATCGCCAGATCGCGCCGTTGCAGGTGCGCCAACTCGTGCAGGAACACATAGCGCAATTCCTGGGCGCTGAAATGCGCGGCCACATCGCGCGGGAGCAGAAGCCGCGGCCGGAACAGGCCGAACAACGCAGGGCTCGCCCCGGCCGGGACCTCGAGAATGTCCGGCCGCCGACGGATCCCCAGCGAGGCGGCGCATTGGTCCCGCAGGGCCAGCACGCCCGGATCGGTGCACAAAGCCAGCCGGCGACACCTCCAGGCCAGCCGCAACGAGGACGCCAGCACATACGCCGCCAACGCACACGCCCCGGCCAGCCAGCCCCAAAACAGCAACCGCCACCCGTCCAGCGCCGGCGCCGTCGACGCCTCCAGCCGCGGCCCTCCGACCACGGGGCCGATCTCCGGGCGAACCGCGGGGACCGGCGCGACCGGAGCAGGCGCCGCCGCGGACGCGGGCTCGTCCGGAAGGGGCGCGGGGAACGCAGCTCCGGCTGCCGCCACGGCCGCGTGGGGCGGCGCCACCAGCGAAGACGCCGCGCGGCCAGCGGACGCGGGCGGGCGAGGGGCGGCCTCCGCGCCGGGGGGGGCGCGGTGCCCGGGAGGAAGGAAGTTGAAGATGCTGGCCGCGCTCCCAGGCGAGACCGGCAAAAGCAGCCGCGCCATGACCAGAAACCAGAGCGCACAGCGCCAGCGCGGGGTCAGATGCCGTCTGAACAGCCATTGCACCGCCAGCACCAGCAGCACCAGCACACCGCCTTGCAGCGAGAGACGCCCCAGCCCAGCCATCCACAGTGCGACGTTCATGAGGTCCTCCGCGTGCGGTCGCGAGCCCCGCGTTCAAGCAGTTCCTTCAGCTCCTCCAACTCGCCCCGGCTGAGCCGGCGGGTCTCCACAAAATGCGCCAGCATGGGCTTGAGCGAACCGCCCAGCACGCGGTCCAGAAACGACTGGCTCGCGGCGGCCACGCACTCCTGTTCCGTCACCCGCGGCGAGTAAAGGTAACTCCGCCCCTGCGACTCGAACGCGAGGGCGCCCTTCTGAACCAGGCGCGCGAGCAAGGTCTTGGCGGTCTTGGGATGCCAGGACGGATCGCTGGCGGCGAGGCGGGCGACGATGTCGCTGGCGGTGACGGGATGTCCGGCCCAGACGGCGCGCATCACTTCCCATTCGGTTTCGGAGATGCGCGGGAGGGAGGGGGTGCTCATAGATTACATCTGTAAGCGTATAAGCCTACAGATGTAGTCTTGCAAGCGAGAAATGGGCCGCCAGTCATTTCTTAGAATTCCCCGCTCACCATCGGGCCTTGAACCCCTGAACCGTTGACGTCTCCCCTCTCCCTTTCATGGAGAGGGTAAGGGGTGAGGGGGCCGGTCGGATCGATAACCGGAAGGTGGCCGCTTCGAAGCGGGTTGAACGATGCGGGCGAGGAGAGGTCGCGAAATAATATCCTTGAATGATCACCATAATGTCCGTACCCAACCACCATGAATATCCCCCTGGTCGAGCCCTACCTCTTCTTTAACGGCACCTGCGAGCAAGCCGTCGCCTTCTACCAGGCGGCGCTCGGCGCCCGGGTGGAAATGACCATGCGCTTCCGGGAAAGCCCCGAACCGCCCCCGCCCGGGTGCGTGCCGGAGGGCTGGGAGGACAAGATCATGCACACCAGTTTCCAGATCGGCGGCTGTCGGATCATGGCCTCGGACGGCTGTTCCGCCGTGCCGGGCTTCCATGGTTTCTCCCTGTCGTTGGCCTTGGCCAGCGAGGCGGAGGCCCGGCGCGCCTTCGACGCGCTCGCCGACGGCGGTTCGGTGACCATGCCGCTCGGCCAGACCTTCTGGTCACCCTGCTTCGGCATGGTGACGGATCGGTTCGGCGTGGGGTGGATGGTGACCGTGGCGCAGGCCCCGGCCGCGTGAGCGGGCGGAGCTCAAGGGCGGAGGGTCTGGGCGAGCCAGTCGGAAACGGCTTCGAGAACTTCCGGGGCTAGGGTTTCCTCGAGGGCGCCGTATTCGGCGACGGCCCCGGTTTGGCAGTGTTGGAACAGGTGGTTGAGATCGGGGAACTCCCGGGTGACCACCTTCCGGTTGCCTCCCCGGGCGAGGGCCTCGCGGATGGCCTTAAGGTTGTCGTCCGCGGCCACCTGCACGTCCTTGGCCCCGTTGAGGGCGAGGACCGGGCAGCGGACCTGGGCCAAGGTGGCTTGCGGGTCGTGGAAGAGCAGTTGCCGAAACCAAGGGCTGAGGACCAGACGGATCTGGGCTTCGATGGCCGCGTCGGTGATGCCCAGGGCGCGCTTTTGTTCATCCGTGAGCCCCTCCAGCTGGGTCTGGGCGAGTTCACGCAGGTGTCGGCGGACCTCCTCGTCGGCGGTCTTTTGTCGCAAGAGGTTGAAGAGTTCGCGTTGTCGCCGGGCGCTTTCCTCCATGAGGTCCTGGCTGGCGCCGGAGAGTCGGAGGATGTCCTGGCTTTGCCGGGCGAGCAGTTGATCCACCGGGACGCCCACGCCGGCGAGGAGGACAAGGAAGGCAGTGTCAGGCGCCCGCACGGCGGCCAGGGGAGCGATCAGACCGCCTTCGCTGTGGCCGATGAAGCCGATCCGTTTCGGGTCGATGTCAGGACGGGCGCGCAGGAAGGTGAGGGCTGCGAGGGCATCGCTCACGAAGTCCTCGTGGGTGGCCTCGGCGAACCGGCCGGTGGAGTGGCCCACCCCACGGTCGTCGAACCGCAGCACGGCGACCCCGTGACGAGTGAGGTGGTCGGCCAGGACCAGGAACGGGCGGTGTCCCATCACGGCCTCGTCGCGGTCCTGCGGCCCGGAGCCGCTGAGGAGGATGGCGGCGGGCGGGCGGCCCGAGGATCGAGGCAGGGTCAACGTCCCGGCCAGGGTGATGCGGGCGTCGGGGTTGTCGAACGCCACCGTCACTTCCTCGTAGGGGTAGGGCTTCTCGGGATCCTGCGGGCGCCTGGTGTCGGGGGCCTGGGCGAGCCGCCGCAAGACCAACGGCGTGGTCTGGCCCATCTGCTTCCATTCCCCGGCCATCTCGGAGCCGTCGTCGCTCATGTGACCGTCGAATTCGCCGCGCACTTTCTGCACCTCGATGCGGACGGCCCGCTGGTTCTCGACCATGGCACTGACCGGGATGTCGCGAGCGCCTTGGTCGATGCTGTCCATGGTGCCGGTGAGGGATCCGTCCCCGGCTGCTTCGAGATGGAGGACCAGTCGGAGTTCCATGACGCCGCGGACCAGGAGCGATCCTTGCCAGACCCCCGCCAACCCGCGACCGGGGAGGCCGCGGGCGGGGGTTTGGTTCTTGTCCGCCGGTTTGGGCTTCCGCGCCAGGGTGAACGGCGCGTCGAGGGTGGCTTGGGTAAACCGCCCCTTGATGGAGGCGCCATCGGCCGCCAGTTGGCCCTGGAAGCGCGGGTTCCCCGGGATTAACGGCATGACGAACGAGACCTCCGAGTTCCGCACGCTCACGTCGGCGAGTTTATATCCACGCAGGGCTTGGACCGGGATGTCGATAGAACCGGACCACACGCCCGGGGCGTTCTCCTCGAGGTCCACGCGAACTTCGAGTTGGGTGGTGGGAAGACCGACGGCGCCTTCCCAGTGGCCAGCGGGCGAGGATGGGGATGGGCTGGGAGCGGGGGCCTGGGAGGGCGGGGAGGGCGCGTGCTGGGGGGCAGGGGTGCTGTGCGCGAACAACGAGCCCGCGAGGAGAAAGGAGAGGCAGAGGACAGGCTTCATTGGCTCATCTCCGTCAGGGGCGTGGCGCGCCCCGCATCATGCCCAGGTTCGCCTCGGCGAAGGCCCGGCCCATGAGGGCGAACGTCTTGGCACACCCCAGGTAGTGATAGCCGGCGTTGGAGGCCCCGCGCTTCCACAAGGCGGCCTCCGCGGGGGAGATCAAGCTCGCCTCGAACAACCGGACCTGCTCCTGCTTCTCCTGCTCCGTCATGTGCCCGTCGGCGTTGGCATGGTCTTTATGTTTCGCATCGAGGTAATAGCGGAACTGGCGCACCCGATCGTGCTTCGCGGCAATGGCGCCGAGTTCCTCCGACCAGAACGGCGCCGTCGGCACGGCGGCGACATTGCCCCTGAATTCCGGCCGCAAGGCGGGCGCGGTCATGGCGTCGCGAAAGGCGATGATGTCCGGGCCGGCCTTGGCCCCGTCAACCCCCAGGACACCGATGACGAAGGGCATTGATGGCGCGTCCAGGTCCTTGCGCACGTCGCGGATGAGATGGGCGAGCAAGTCGCCGTACTCATCGAAGCGTCCCGGCTGGCCGCGGTCCGGGTAGGTGTGGCCGTCCACCAGGTCGTTCCAGCCCTGGAACCACACGAATCCGGACAGCTCATAGCCTTGGCCTTCCTGGTAGGCAGGACACACCCGCCGAAGGTCCCCCAGCACCTTCCGCACGTGCCCGATCATGAGCCGGTAACAACGGCCGGTCTCCTGCTCCTTGCTGGCCAGCCACTGGGTCATGTCCTCCGGAACGCCGTGGCCTTTGGGCCCGTAGTAGAGCTTGCGCTGGAATTCATTGAGCACATAGGGCCCCGCGCTGGGCGGACGGAAATCCGTGTGCAAGCTCTTGCCGCCCCAGGCGGTCTTGATGATCACCACCGGTTCATCGAGGGCAGCCTCCAGGGCGAGGCCAAACGTGAACTCGGGCCCGATCTTCTCCCCCGGCTTGGTCGGGTCCACCCCCCACAAGGATCCGTAGCCGGCCGTCAACCTGCCCGTGCGCTCGATGCGGTTCTCCTCCGCCCCGGTCAGGTACGAGATCCACACCTCCTCGCACACCCGCGGCTGGCCGTGCTCGTCCCGCATCTGCCGGAGCAAGGGCGCGGTGGCCGGATCGTCGCCGAGGTAGTCGAAGGTCCCCACCTGGGCATGACCCTCCATGTTCGACTGCCCGACGAGGATGAAGACCTTGAGCGGCTTCGCCGCCGTCGGGGCGCCAGCGGTCAGGCGGGTGAGCAGGTCGAAGAACCCGCGTTTGCGCGCGGAGCTGAGGCCCCAGTTCACGGGCACGCTCTGGTAGCCCTCGTCGAATCCCTCGCCCTTCTTGCGGAAGTCGAAGTAGCCCCAGCTCGCGTACCGGCTGACCGCGGCGAGCATGTTGTTGTCCGGCCGGTCGAACTCGAAGTGGTCGTCCTCGTTGAAGAGGATGGGCTGGCCGCGATAGGCCGGCAAGGCGCGGCAGCGGTCCACCATGTCGCGGATGCGGGCGGGCTCCTGCACGCCGTTGCCGTGCAGGAGCAGGAAGTCGGCGCGGCGCACGACCTGTTCTTGCGGGAGGGTGCCGCCGCCGTAGCTCGTGCTCACGAGCAGCCGGCGGCCGTCGCGCTGGCGTGACTGCACACGCTCGATCAGTTCATGGACGCGATCCGGCCGGAGGACGGCGTGGTCGTAACGCACATTGCATTCGTTGTTCACCTCGATCAGCACATGGCGGTAGCCGCGCTCCAGGACCCAGTCCACGGCGTTGTCCACCCCGCGCACCACGGCGGCTTCATCCGCCAGGCGCTCGTCCTGCCCGAAATAGAACAGGCCGAGGATCACCGCCATCCCGAGTTCGTCCGCGCGGTTCAGGACCCGCTCCAGCCGCGCCATGAACTCGGGCCGCAACCCGCCGTCGGCGGTGAAGGCGGAATTGTGCCAGGGCTGGACCTGGCTGTAGCCCTCCGGACTGCCCCCCTGGAGATTGAGGGTGAAGGCCAGCAACCCGCGCTCCCGCCACCCCGGCATGGCGGCGAGGAATTCGCGCGTGTTGCGCTCGGGATCCCACGGGCCGTCGGGATACGCCCAGCGGGCGCGCGTCGCGGGGTTGAGGTCGTCAAAGGTGGCCTGCACCAGCCGCGCGTTCATCAGGAGGCCCTCGACCTTCATCCCCTGATAGGAACGGCCCGCGTAGGTGGGCTGGCCGTTGATGAAAAAGGCCTGGCCGCGGATGCTGACCTCCGTGTGGCGTTGGGGCGGCGGGGCGCCCTCGGCGGGCAAGGTCAAGGCCGCGACGGCCAACAGGCAAAGAACCCGTTCTTTCAACCGGACAATGATATTCATGGGGTGAGGGTCGAGGAGGTGCTGGATCGAGCGGGAGGACCGCTCTGGAGTTCGAAGACGTGATATTGCCAGGGGGCCAAGGCCAGATAGAGCCCGCGGGCGTGCAGGTCCGCGGCGCGGCGCACGTAGTGAGCCTCGCCCCACAGATCCCGCAACCGCCACTCTCCAGGGTGAGGATCAAGGAAAGGGAGCGGGAGATAACACTGGCTGGGATGATCCGCAAAATTCACTACCGCCAGGAGCGACCGGGCCCCCGGTTCCTCCCACGCAAAGGCGATAAAGGCGTGGCAGGATCCGTTCCCATCCCACGCCGGGAGGCACTCGAGGAGCCGCCAGTGCCCGCGCCGAACCGGGGATCGCCGCAGGACCTCCAGCAACCGCTCGTAGAATAGGCGCAGAACCGGGTTGACCTCCTCGCTGGGCGCCCGGCCCAAGTGCGGTGACACGCGCTTGAGCCGCCCCTCGAACTGTCCCTGGTGGAAGAACCGCAGCCCGGGCGCGAGGAAGGTGACTACGGCCGCGGCCTGATGAGGCCCGTCCGGGAACGCGGCCGCAGCCCGCGGCTCATCGTGGTTCTCCATGAACCGCGCCAGCTTGTTTTGGTAATCCAGCCCGGCGTGCAAGTGCTCCCGCACGGGCCGAGCGTGCCCCGCGCGCAGGCGATCATACAGTCGCTTGTCGTAAGCGTAGTCAAACCCCTGTTGGTGCATCGTCCACTCCAGGTCCCAGTAAACCTCGGCCAGGAGGAGAAACCCCGGCACCTGCTCGCGAACCCGCCGCGTCGCCTCCGGCCAAAACGGGTTCGCCCGAAGACCCCAGGTCCGCTCAAACACGTCCGGCAACACCAACATGGCCATGTCGCACCGCACGCCGTCACACAGCGCCGCGACCTTCGCCAACTCACCCGCCATGGCCTCGGCCACGTCGGGGTTGCTATAGTCGAGCTGCAACGTGTCCGGCCAGCCTGCAAAGTAGGGATCGCGCCCGTAGGCCAACACCAGATCGCCCCCGCGGCGCTGGATCCGAGTGTAGTTTTGCGGCGCTCGGGCCAGGTCCTGCTCCGTGCCGCGAATGTAATACTCCGGGTGCTCCTCGACCCACGGGTGATCCAGACCGGTGTGGTTAGGCACGAAATCGAGCATCAACTTCAGACCCCGCTGGCGCATGCGCGCGCGCAAGCGCGCCAACGCCTCGTCCCCGCCAAGGCCGGGTTGCACGCGGTAGCCCGTGATCGCAAACCCCGAGCCGGGAATGTCCTCCTCCGTGAGGTCCGGCAACGTCTCCTGGAATTCCCTGCGCCAGGCAGGCTCGCTGCGCGAGACGCGCTGCCCCGCCTGGCCGATCTCCCAAACACTCAACCACCACAACCAGGTAAAGCCCAGTCCCGCCCACCGATCCAAATCCCCGTCCGCAATGTCGTCCAGCGTCGCCCCACGCCCCCCTCGACGCCCGAGTTCCGTTAACCACACCCGCGTGTTGATCTCATAGAGCGACGGATACCGCGGTTCACGCATGCCGACCAAAACTCCCATACTCGCGCTCTACCCTCAAGGCTCAATCAGCAGAGACATAATGACTCTTAAGGCGCAGCCCGCGTTCCGCTCTGATTGGGTCATATCGACTCATTTTGATAGGACAGATCATGGGTCTGTGTATTTGTAAATATTTTCAGTACAAAGTGATATGAGTCGAGCCGTGGATGGATCAAGGCTGGCATGGCGGGAGCTTTGGGATCGTTCAGAAACTGTCAACAATCAACCAGTCAATAACGATGAAACTCACCAGATACACTCAACCGGATGCGTGGGCAGTCTCTCCTTTCGAGCAACTCAATGCCCTCCAGCACGAGATCAACCGGCTCTTCGATCTGCCGTTCTCAGGCTTCGGCCGGGGCAGCGAACTCTTCAGCGGTTGGTCGCCTGCCTTAGACCTCTACGAGGACAAGGACAACCTCTTCGTCCGCGTCGAGGTCCCTGGGTTCCGCAAGGAAGACCTCGAGTTGTCCTATCATGACGGCTCGTTGACGATCAGCGGGGAACGCAAGGCGGAGACGAAGTCGGAGCCCACCCAGGCCCATCGGACCGAGCGTTTCCTGGGGCGCTTCCACCGCAGCATCGCCCTGCCCAAGCCGGTGAAAATGGATCGCATCAAGGCGACCTACAAGGACGGCGTGCTGGCCGTGACGCTGCCGAAAACGGAAGAGGCGCGTCCGAAGCAAATCGAGGTCCAGGTCAGCTAACCCCAAACACCCTCCAACCCGGGCTGGCGTCCCCGACGCCAGCCCCCATCTCCCAGAAACCTATGAACACTGTGACGCAAACCAAGAACAAAGCCTCCGTCGAAGCGACTCGCGAAGAGCGCACCCACCTGCATCCCCCCGTGAACATCTTCGAAACCAAGGACGGCTACGTCCTCGAGGCCGAGATGCCCGGGGTGGGCAAAGATGGACTGGAGATCCTCCTGGAAGCCAACCAATTGTCGATCATTGGGCGGCGGGCCGACCCCGTCCCCAAAGGGGTGGAGGTTCTCTACCGCGAATCCAGGAACTTCGATTTCCGGCGCGACTTCGCGCTGGACCCCGTGATTGACACCAGTCGCATTCAGGCGCGCATCGAGCAGGGAGTGCTCACGCTGAACCTGCCCAAAGCGGAGGCGGTCAAGCCGCGGCGCATCCAGGTCGAGGGTTAACCGGCGAGGGTCGCCTTGCTCACCAGCGGCCAGGTTCCCCGCAGGCCACCCTCGATGTTCGAAGGAACACACATGTGGCCCATGAATCTGGTCTGTGCGGTGGGGCGAGTGTCTTGGCGAGCCGTCAAGGGCGGACGTCCTGGCGGCTGGTCGGCAGCCTCGCCCCACCGACAGTGACGAAAGGGGGAGGGGAGGTGGTGGTAGGAGGTGGATTTGAACCACCGTAGGGCGCAAGCCCGACAGATTTACAGTCTGTTCCGATTGACCGCTCCGGCATCCTACCACCGCGGTCCTGCCCAAGCCGGGCAGGCGGAGAATTAAGGCAGACGGCCTCATGCTTGTCAACCCGCTCCCCATCTCCTACCGTCTCTAACCATGTTCGATTCGCTGGCCGGCAAGCTTCAGAACGTCTTCCGCAACCTCCGCGGGCTCGGCAAGATCTCCGAATCCAACGTGGCCGATTCGCTCCGTGAAGTGCGGATGGCCCTGTTGGACGCGGATGTTCATTTCAAGGTCGCGCGGGATTTCATTGAGACGGTCAAGCAGAAGGCGATCGGCCAGCAGGTGATCCAGAGCATCCAACCGGGCCAGCAGGTCGTTAAGATCATCCACGACGAACTGGTGCAGCTCCTGGGTTCGGAGAACAGCGCGATCCAGGTGAGCGGCAACCCGGCGTGCATCCTGATGGTGGGATTGCATGGCTCCGGCAAGACGACTTCGTCCGGCAAGCTCGCACGGCTGCTGCAGCGTCAGGGGCGGGAGCCCCTGTTGGTGGCGGCGGACGTCTACCGACCGGCGGCCATGGACCAACTCGAGACCCTCGGCCAAACCCTCGCCCTCCCCGTCTTTGTTCGCCGCGGCGAGCAGGACGTCCTGCGGATCGCCCGGGAAGCCTTGGAAACCGCCCGCGCGCAGAACCGCAACACCCTCATCTTCGACACGGCGGGACGATTGCAGGTTGACGAGCCGCTGGTTCAGGAGTTGGTGCGCTTGCGTGACCTGGTGCATCCCCAGGAGATCCTGCTCGTGCTCGACGCCGCCACGGGTCAGGAAGCGGTCAATGTGGCCACTCATTTCGACCAGGCGCTGGGGATCACGGGGGCGATCCTGACCAAGCTCGACGGCGACGCCCGCGGCGGGGCGGCCCTCAGCTTTCGCAGCGTGGTGGGCAAGCCGATCAAATTCGCCGGGGTCGGGGAGAAGCTGGAAGACTTCGAACCGTTCCATCCCGAGCGCGTGGCGTCGCGGATCCTCGGCATGGGCGACGTGGTCAGCCTGGTGGAGAAGGCGGCCGAGGCGGTGGATTTGGATGAGGCCAAGCGGCTCGAGGAGAAGATGCGCAAGGGCCAGTTCACGCTGGAGGACTTCCTCGACCAGTTGCGCCAAATGAAAAAGCTCGGCCCCCTCGAGAGCATCGTGGGCCTCTTGCCCGGCGGCGCGGAAATGGCCAAATCCGCCGACCTCAGCCAGAGCGAGCGCGAGTTCCGTCGCATGGAGGGCATTATCTGCGCCATGACCCCCCAGGAGCGGCGCAACCCTCAGATCCTCAACGCCCGCCGCCGCATCCGCATCGCCACGGGGAGCGGCGTCAAGGTGTCGGAAGTCAACAACCTCCTGAATCGGTTCGGCCAGATGCAGCAGGTGATGAAGAAGATGGGCAAGATGCAGAAAATGATGGCGCGGATGGGCGGCGCCCCGCCCGGATTCCTGCGCCGCTGACCCGGGCCTTCGAACGCGCCACATGATCGACTGGAACATCCAATCCCGCTCGCACGCCTGTCAGGCCTGTCACCGGCCGTTCGCCGACAAACAGCCCTACCACACGCTCCTGTTCGACCGCCGACACGCCTACGCGCGCGAGGATGTCTGCGAGAGTTGCTGGACGGCCCGCAGCGCGGCCCCGCCCGCCAACGCGGGCGCCTTCGTCTCCCACTGGCAAGGGGTCTTCACCGTGCCGCCCCCTCCCCCGCCTGACCCCATCCGCAAGGACACCGCGGAGAGCCTGCTGCGGAAGCTGGTGGCGCGACAGGACCCGCAGTACATCGCCGCCTGTTTCATCCTGGCAGTCATGCTCGAGCGCAAGCGCCTGCTCAAGGTCAAGGCCACGGACCAGCAGGAAGGCCGGCGGTTGCTGGTTTATGAGGACCCGCGGACGGGTGACTGTTTGATGGTGCCGGATCCTGGCCTGCGCTTGGACGAACTCGAAGAGGTCCAGCGGGACGTCATGACCCTGCTGGAACATGGCCTGCCCGAACCGCCCGCCGCGGAGGCCCCCCCCCCGGCGGCCTCCCCCGGGGATCCTCCCTCGAGCCCGGCCACAGAGGCGGCGCCGGACAATCCGCCAACCCCGCCCCCAACTGACCCCGAGCCACCCGCACCCGTGACCGTCGCGGAATCGGAACCGCCGGCGCCACCCCCCCTCCCCTGAGACGTGCCTGATCCCAGCCAACTCGAGGACCAACTCGGTTACCGCTTCCGCGCGCCCGCCCTGCTCCGCCTCGCCCTGACCCACCCTTCCGTGGCGCATGAGCAGGGGAACACGGTCCAGCACAACCAGCGGCTCGAGTTCCTCGGCGACGCCGTCCTGCAATTGACGCTGACGCGCCAGCTCTACGAGCGGTTCCCGGAAGCCGGCGAGGGTCCGCTGACCAAGGCCCGCGCTCGCTTGGTCAACCGCCGGGCGTTGGCGGACCAAGCCCGCCGCCTGGCTTTAGGCCGGCACCTGGTGCTCAGCCGGGGGGAGGATCTCAGCAACGGCCGGTCCCGCCCCTCGACCCTGGCCGACGCCTTCGAAGCGCTGCTGGGGGCGGTGTTTGTGGATGCAGGCTTCGAGGCGGCCAGCGCCTTGATCGTCCGCCTGTTCAGCGAGTCTTTCGGCGCCCTCGATGTCCTGCCCGACCTCGAGAATCCCAAGGGCGAATTGCAGGAACGGTTGCAGGCCGATTCCTTGGAAGGTCCCGAATACCGCCTCGAAGCGGTCACCGGCCCGGACCATGACCGGCTGTTCGAATGCTCCGTCCACCATGGGGGCCAGGAACTGGGGCGCGGCACCGGCAAGAGCAAGAAGGACGCCGAGAGTCAGGCCGCCCTGCAAGCCCTGCAAACCCTGCGAACCGCGCGGGAACCCGCGTCGCCCCTCCCGTGACCCCCCTCCCTCCCCCGCCCCCTGCCGCCCCGCGCGGGCCCGGTTTCACGCCCAACCCGACGGCCCGCACCCTCCTCCGGGACCTCGTCGCCCTGCCGAGCGTGAACCCCGCCTTCGCCCCGCTAGGCAGCCCGTTCGCCGGCGAGGCCCGAGTGGCCGATTTCCTGGCCGCCATCGCGGGGCGCGCCGGCCTCGATCTCGAACGTCTCGAGGTGGAACCCGGGCGCCCCAACCTGCTGGCCCGGTTGACCCCGACGGGCCGAGTGCGCCAGCGCATTCTCCTCGCTCCGCACCTGGACACCGTGGGGGGCGATCCGCTCGACGCCAGGCTCTTCGATCCCGTGGAGCGGCAGGGACGCCTGCATGGTCGGGGCGCTTGCGACACCAAGGGCAGCGTCGCCGCCATGCTCACCGCCCTCATCAACCTGGCCACCGCCGGGGCGCGCCCGCGGGAGACCGAGGTGATCTTCGCCGGCCTGATCGACGAGGAGAACGCCCAGGCGGGCTCCCGAGCGCTCGTCCGGCGCCGCGAACCGTGCGACCTCGCCGTGGTGGGCGAGCCCACCCGGGCGCGGGTGGTCACCGCCCACAAGGGAGACGTCTGGTTGGAGTTGGAGACCCAAGGGAAGTCGGCGCATGGGGCCACGCCCGAACTGGGGCGTAATGCGGTGCTGGCCATGTCGCGAGTGGTGGAGTTCCTGGAGACCCGCTACGCCGCCGGGCTCCGCCGACGTCGTCACCCCTGGTTGGGCCACGCCACGGTCAATGTCGGCACGATCGCCGGCGGCACCCAGCCCAACGTCGTGCCCGCCCGTTGCCGCATCAGCATCGACCGTCGCACCCTGCCCGGCGAAACGGAGGCCTCCGTCCGGGCGGAACTCAAGGCCCTGATGCGGGCCCGCGGGCTCGACGTGCGGCTCGACAGCCTGCGGAAGCTTCCCTGCCCGGCGCTGGAGACGGATCCGCGGCAGCCGTGGGTGGCGGAGTTGCTGGCGCACGCCGGGCAACGGACCGGCCTGGGTGTTCACTACTTCTGCGATGCCGCGATCCTGGCGGCCGGGGGCATTCCATCGGTGGTGTTTGGTCCGGGCGACATCGCCCAGGCGCACACGGCGGACGAGTGGATTTCGCTGCGCGAGCTGGATCGGGCCACCGCCCTGCTTACCGCCTTCCTCCGGTCGCTGCCGTAACGGCCGCCCCCATGCGCCTGGCGTTCCTTACGCACGAACCGTTCTTTCCCCCGAGTGGCGGCGGTTCCTCCGAGGCCGTCTACCTGGCGGAGGAACTGGTCCGGCGCGGACACGAGGTCCACCTGTTCTGCCCGCGCTTGGACGATGCCGCAGGCGTGCGCCAGCGGTTTGGCGTGCGGGTGCACGAGTTCGTTGGTTGGGAGATGGGACGCTACACACGCTGGCGCACGCCCAAATACCTGCTCTACCCGTCCCGCCTCGAACGAATGGTTGCCGCCACCGCCCGCACCTTTCCGTTCGACCTCCTGCTGGCCCAACACTCCATCGCCGCGGTCGCGGCGGGACGACTGAAGCCACGCCTGGGCTGTCCGGTGGTGATGAACTTCCTCGATTTCCTGACCGGGTTCATGGAGACGTGGCCGCCCTGGCTGGCACCCCCGCCGCTGCTGGCACTCCTCAAGCGTTTCGAACTCTCCCTCCCCCGCCGCTACGCCGCCGACGGTGCGCTCACGATCTCGGATGTCCTCACCGACCTGCTGGTGGCCCACGGCTATCCCCGCGAGCGAATCTGTCCCATCTACTTCGGCTTCGATGCGCACCTCTTCCCGGAACCCGGCGCGGCACCGAGTCGTGGCGCATCCGGAGTCGCGGCGGACGCGGGCGGGACCGCCGAAACGATCACTCGTGAAACAGCGCCCGACCCTGGCCGTCCCCCGCCCCCCTCCGCCCAGGCGCCGATCGTCATCATGCACGGCTCGTTGGACCACCATCATCTTGGGCCGATCGCTCTGGCGGCAACCGCGGGGGTGGCGCGCGCGCGGCCGGACACGATCTTCCGGTTTGTCGGGCGGGAGACCCCGGCATTGCGGCGCTTTCGGGAACGGGCGGCACGGGTGCGTCCCTCGCCGCGGATCGAGAGCACGGGGTTCATGGCGTATGGGGAGGTGGGGCGGGCGCTGGCGGAAGCGTCGGTGGGGATCATTCCCTACGAGGCCTCCAGCGGGGTGCATTGTGCCTTCGTGGCCAAGGCGGTGGAATACCTGGCCGTCGGCCTGCCCGCGGTGTCCACGCCGCTGCGGAGCATCCAGACCTACTTTCGCGACGAACCGCTCATTCGGTTCAGCGCCTTCGACGGGGCGAGCATGGCGGAAGCGATCCTGGCCTGGCTGGCCGAACCACCCGACACCCGCGCCCGGCTCGGCCCGGCCGCCAGCCGCCGGGTGCGGGCAGCCCTGGACTGGCGAGCGATCAGCCGCCGCGCCGTGGATTTTGTGGAAGAAATCGCTGGCCGCGCTCGCGCCGAAACTGCCACTGTTGCCCGCCGATGACGTCCGAGAGCAGCAAGCTCACCTTCTTTCGACAAAGCGGCTGGCTCGTGGTGGCCACGGTGGCGGGGGGGGTCTTCATGACCGCGGTCCATGTGGTGGTCAGTCGGCGCATGGACCCGGCCGAATACGGCGTGTTCTTCACCCTGCTCCGGATCTACCTGCTCATGGGGATCCCGGCAGCGGGGCTGCAGACGGTGTTTACGCAACAGACCGCTGCCGCCCTGGACGAGGACAGCCAGGCCCGGCTCCGCGCGACCACTCGGGAAGTGTTGGGCGGCATCTTCATCCTGTGGCTGGCCTTCGGACTAGTCACGGCCTGGTTCCAAGAGGGTTGGATCCGCGGCCTCAAAATCACTCATCCGGCGGCCTTGTGGGTCACGGTGGCGGTCGGTCTGCTCCTCCTTTGGCTGCCCGTCCTCCGGGGCCTCCTCCAAGGCCGCCAGAACTTCCTCGGGCTCGGCTGGGTCCAGATTCTCGATGGGATCGGACGGTTCACGGCCATCGCCGTCATTGTCACCCTCGGGGGGCAGTCGACCGGCGGCATGGTGGGGGCGTTGATCGGCCAATGCGTGTCGCTCGTGGTGTCGTTGTGGCTGGTGCGGGATGTCTTGGGCGGGGTCGGGCGCGGGTTCGCCAGGGGATCGTGGCTGCGGCGAGTGGTGCCGCTGACGTTGGGGCCCGGCGTGGTTCTGGTCATGTCCAACTCCGACGTCGTGTTTGTCCAGGCCACGTTCAGCTCCAAGATCACGCCGGTGGCTTACATGCCCGCGGCTATGATTGGGTTGGCCTACCTGACCTTCACCCTGCCGCTCGCGTGGGTCATGTTCCCCAAGGTCGCGCGCAGTCGCGCCCTGACGGAGGACACCTCCGCCCTCCGTCATGCCTTGGGCGGGACGGCGGCACTGGGTCTGCTGACGGCGGTGGCGACCACGCTTCTGCCGAAGCTGCCCCTCCAGATCATCTACTTCGGCAACCCCAAGTTCTGGGCCGCCGCCCCCCTGGTTCCATGGTTCACGTGGGCCCTCCTCCCCCTGATCCTGGCCAACGTCCTCATCAGCAACTCCCTCGCCCGGGATCGTTTCGCCGTGGTGCCGTGGGTGGTGCTCGTGGCCGCCGGCTATGTCGCCACCCTCCTCGCCCTCCGATCCTACCTCGTGAGCATCGAACCCGCCGCGGCCTTTCGGCTTGTGGTCCAGACCCTCGGCGCCTTTAATCTGATCCTCCTGGCCGTGAGCGCGTGGTTCTCCCGAGCCGCGTCCAGCCAGCAACCCGAACGATCCCCATGAACCCCACCGCACGCAGGAGGTTGCCCATCGCACTCACCATCGCCGGCTCCGATAGCGGCGGCGGGGCGGGCATCCAGGCGGATCTCAAGACCTTCGCCGCCCTGGGCACCCACGGCACCACCGCCATCACCTGTCTCACCGCCCAAAACCCCCGCGGCGTAACCGCCATCCAGGCCGCTCGGCCCGCCCTGGTGCGGGCCCAGATCGAGGCCGTGTTCGCCGAACTCCGCCCCGCCGCCGCGAAAACCGGCATGCTGTTCTCCGCCCCCATCATCGCCGCCGTCGTGGAGGCCTGCGCCGAGTTGGGGCTCGGTCGCCCGGCGGACGGGACCGCTCCCCCAGCACGCCCCTCGAACCGCGTCGATGCCTCCGGGCGCGCGGTCCGGACGTTTCAGGTCCCGTTGGTGGTCGATCCGGTGATGGTGGCGACCAGCGGGGCGTGCCTGCTCCAGCCCTCCGCGATCCGGCGCCTGTGCCAAAGCCTTTTGCCCCGGGCCACGCTCGTGACCCCCAATCTCGACGAGGCGGCCCTGCTCACGGGCTTGCGGTTGTCCACCGAGGAAGACCTGCGCAGCGCCGCCCGCGCGGTCCATGAACGTTACGGCTGCGCGGTGCTGGTCAAGGGAGGCCACTTGCGCGGCACCCGCCACGCCGTCGACGTCTACTACGACGGCCGCAACGAACTCCTGCTCTCCGCGCCCCTGATCCGCCGCGTCTCCACCCACGGAACCGGCTGCACCTACGCCGCCGCCATCACGGCCGGAGTGGCGCGCGGCCTCGACCTGCCGGACGCGGTGGCCCGGGCCAAGGACTACATCACGCGCGCCATCGACGGCAGCTTCCGCATCGGCCGCCACCAGACCCTCGCCCACGGAAGCGTTCCGCTGGCAAAATGACAAGACTACTGACTCTCGCCGCGGGGTGGGTCGCCGGATCACTCGTTGGATTCACGGCGGACACGGCTTCTAACCCGGCCCCCGCCACCGATGCGGCGGCGCTGTCCGCCCTGGTCCGCGCCGATTGGGAAGAGCAGGAAAAGCGGTTGGGCCGGTCGCCCGAGTCCCTCGAGGCAGTGCAGGCCGCCGTGCAGCGCGCCGCCAGGTTGTTCGAGCGACTGCGCACGGCGCCCGGAGTGGGCGGGCTCGAACGGGAAGAAACCGAACTGCGGAGTCTGCGTGCGCGGGCGGCGGATCACCCCTCGCTGGCGAACGCCGATCGCCGCGCGCTTTACGAGCGGGTACGAACCTTGACCCGGGAGGCCGCGCTGAAGAACCCGCTGGTGAGTTCGCAACCCGTCCTCTTCCTGCAGCGTCGGCGAGCCGTGGGTTACATGCTGTACGAGTACCTCGGGTGGTACTACGCCCACGGCAACAACCCCGAGAACGGCGCCCGCAATCCCCAGGCGCCCACCCCGTTGCCCGGGGGCGGCGTCTATCTCCTCGAACAGCCCGGCCGCAGCCTCGACGCCCGCGAGTTGGTCGGAGGTCCGGAATGGCACGGCCATTTCGTCACCCTGGCCCTGTCGTTCGATGCGCGGACAGCCTACTTCGCCTTTGCCGATCCGCGCGGGGAAGACCCTTATGCCTTGTCCGACTACGCGCGTGCGCCCGGCCGGCCCGGGGCGCGCTACAACACCTTTCACATATGGGCGATGGACGTGGAGGGAACCGCCGTGCGCCAGTTGACCGATGGACCCTACGACGACTTCGATCCCTGTCCGCTCCCCGATGGGGGCTTGGCGTTTCCATCCACCCGCCGAGGGGGCAAGCTCCGTTGTGGAGGGGGCAGCCCCGAGCAGGTTTACACCTTGCATCGCCTGGACGGGGAGGGGCGCGAGGTGCGCCAGTTGTCGGCGCACGAAACGCACGAGTGGCATCCCTCGATGCTGAACGACGGGCGCCTGGTTTACACACGATGGGATTACGTGGACCGCAATGCCGCCAAATTCCATGGACTATGGACGTGCCTGCCCGACGGCACGCGGCCGGCGAACCTGTTCGGCAACTACACGACCCGGCCCTGGGCCTGTTACCAAGCCAAGGCCGTCCCCCATTCCAACCGCATCCTCTTCGTCGCCGGCGGTCATCACGCCAATGTGGGAGGCACCCTCGTCCTGCTCGACCCGTCCCGGGCCAGCTTGGATCCGACCCAGGGCGAGGACCGCTTCGAGGCGCTCGAATGGCTCACGCCGGAGGTGTGTTTCCCGGAGGCGGAGGGCTGGCCGCGAAGCTACTTCTACAGCCCCTGGCCGCTCTCGGAAGACTTCTACTTGGTGGCGTTCAGTCATGACCCGCTCCCAGGGGGCTACACCGGGCGCACCCGCGAAAGCGAGACGGGCCTTTATTATCTCGACCGGTTCGGCAACCTGGAACTGCTGTTCCGTCGCCCTGGCTTCTCGGCCGTCTACCCCGTCCCGCTGCGCGCCCGTCCCTCGCCGCCGCCAGCCAGCCAGCCCCCTGACCCGGAACTCGGCGCCGAAGGCGAGTTCCTCTTGGCCGACGTTCAAGAGAGCCTCCTGCCCCTGCCGCCCGGGCGACCCCTTCACCACCTGCGCGTGTTCCAACTCCTCCCCAAGTCGCGCACGGACCGGGCCAACGATCCCCGCATCGGCCATCCCGCCGAGTCCAACGCCCGCATGCTCCTCGGCACGGTGCCCTTGGAAGCGGACGGATCCGCCTACTTCCGCGCCCCCGCCGGCAAGCCGCTTTATTTCCAGGCCGTCGATCGGACCGGACGGGCCGTCCAGGGCATGCGCACCATTGTCTACCTCCAACCCGGCGAACGCCGCGGGTGCGTGGGCTGTCACGAACACCCGGCGGCCGCCCCTCCCCCGCGCACGGCCCACGCCTTTCGCCGCGCGCCTTCCACGATCCAGCCCGGCCCGGACGGCTCCCACCCCTTCGGCTTCCCCCGCCTGATCCAACCGGTCCTCGACCGCCATTGCGTGCGCTGCCATGATGGCTCGACCGGCCCGAACCAGAGCCCCCCGAACCTGACCGGACGTCCCGCTCCCCAAAGCCCCTTCAGCCTCTCCTACGAAAGCCTGCAGCCCTACGTGCGGTGGCCTTCCTATGATGCGGCCGCCTCCCGCCCAGGCCAGGCCGGCGCCGACCTCAGCCCCCTCTCCGCCCTCCTGCTCGGAGAACGCCACCGCCACCATGTGGAAGTGCCGGACGAAGATCTGCGTCTCCTCTACCTCTGGCTCGACGCGCAGGTGCCCTTTTACGGCACCTACGAAGAGGAGGCCTTGGCCGCACAACAACTCGGCCAACCCGCCCCGCCGCCGGACCTGCAATGACCCGCGCCGCGCCGCGCCTCTTCCAGGATCACGCAACCCGGGCGCGAGGAGAGAATTCCCCGGTCGGAATCACGTATTGAACCCCTGAACCGCTTGCGTTTCCCCTCTCCCTCGCTACCTCTCCCAGGTCACAGTCATGAGGTCTGCTCAGAGCGGGGAACCGATTCCCCTCTTTCCCGTGTGGATCCTCCGACCACCCCCCCGGGCGGCCGTCGGAGGACGCGGGTCGTCTCGATCACCACCGCGCCGAGGATGATGGCGCCGCCCAGGAGCGTGCGGGTCGAGGGGATCTCGCCGAGCAGCAGGGCTGCGGTGACCGCGCCATAGACTGGCAGCAGCGTGGCCATGACGCCCGCCGAACTGGCCTTCAAGTGCCGCAGGCTGTTCGTGTAGAGCGCGTGGGGCAAGGCCGTGAACAGCGCCCCCAACACGGCCAACTGCCCGCCCGCCCGCCAGGTCAGCGGCTCCCCAAACACCCAAACCACGGGGGCCAGCACGACCGCCACCGTCAACAACTGGTAGAACGTCACCCGCGCTCCCCCGTAGGTCGCCACCGCCTGGCGCGACAGCAAATTGCGCACGGCAAAACATAACGCCGAAAGCACACCGAGGAGCGCGCCTTGGGCAATCGGGCTGTCCCACGAGTAGACCGGCACCAGCACCGCCACGCCCAGCAGGACCACGGCCGCCAGCACCAAATCCAGCCAATGCAGCCGCTCCCGAAAACAGAGCGGCTCGAGCAGCGCCGTCAGGACCGGAGCCGTCTGCAACGCCAGAATCCCAACCGCCACGGTCGACACCTGGATGGCCTGGAAATACGTCACCCAATGGGCCCCCATGGCCACACCGCCCGCCGCCAGCAGCCAACTGTCGCGCAGGTTCGCCGTCCGGATCGATTGCCCCTGCCACCGCACCACCAGGAAGAGCGCCGCGGCCGCCACCACCGACCGCAGACCCGTGATCTGAAACGCCGGCAGGGCGATCCACTTGGCGAACAAGGCCGTGATCGCCCACAACAACACGGCCACATTCAGTTCAATAAGACTCTGACGCTGCGCATTCATCCGATCCGCACCCACCCAACCGATGCGGAAAGTCTGCCCGTTCGCTAGAAAAAGCCAACCTCCAGACGTCGCGCCGCGCACCCTCGCCCCGCCCCGCCGCCCTGGTTCATGGTCCCCAGGCGGGTCGGGCATCCTGCCCTCCCATTCCCCCCCATGAATCTCCCCGCTCGAATCCACCCTCCGCCATCCGCCCCCCCATGACCCCCTCGCCTCCGTCGGACGGAGGAGAGGGTAGGGGAGAGGAGGCCGCCCTGCACAAACCTCCCCCGCTCTCTCCCTCCTGCTCCTAATCCTAATCGTAATCCTAATCGTAACCCCTTATCCCCTCCCCCAATCCGCCGTGCGCAACCCATATAACTCCCTCGCCTCCGTCGGACGGAGGGTAGGGGAAAGGAGGCCGCCTCTGCCTGAACCTGCCGCCCGTCACCGCCGATGGGGCAACACCTGACGAGTGATCCTCCCCGCTTGAATCCACCCTCCGCCATCCCCACAAAGCATCCGGATAGTTCCCATCAGAGAGCGTCATATTTGAGCGTGACGACCGCGCCGCCCTTGCCCATCCTCCCGCCGTCAGCCACCACCCTGCCGTGAATCGCCCGACCTCACTCTCGCTCTTGCGCAGCGCCCGGCGCCTCCTGGCCGCTTGGGGGGCGCTCGGGACGGTCCTCACCAGCCACTCCGCCCCCGTCGACTTCAATCGCGAGGTCCGCCCCCTCCTCTCCGATCACTGCTATGCCTGTCACGGACCGGACGAGGCCAAACGCAAGGCGGGGTTGCGGTTGGACCTGAAGGCGTCGGCCTTCGCCGAACTCAAGTCCGGACACCGGGCGGTGGTCCCCGGCGACCCGGAACGGAGCGCGGTGGTGCAGCGCCTGACCTCGCCGGATCCGGACGAGGTCATGCCCCCGCCTCAGCACCGCAAGCCCCTCAGCGCCGAGCAAATCTCCCTGATTGCGCGGTGGGTCGAGGAGGGGGCCGTTTGGAAAGACCACTGGGCCTTTGTGCCCCCCCCCCCCCCCCCCCTCCCGTCTGTCCGGGACCCAGCCTGGCCGGCCAACGCCATCGACCGTTTCATCCTGGCCCGCTTGGAGCAGGAAGGCCTGGCGCCCGCCCCGGCGGCCGACCGGCCCGCCTTGTTGCGACGCGTCACCCTGGCCCTCACCGGGCTCCCGCCCACCCCGGAGGAGGTCGACGCCTTCGTGAAGGACCCGTCACCCGACGCCTACGAACGGGTCGTCGACCGCTTGCTCGCCTCCCCCCATTACGGCGAGCGCCTGGCCGTCAACTGGCTCGACCTGGCCCGCTACGCCGACACCGCCGGTTATCACTTCGACGGCGTCCGCTTCATGTGGCTCTGGCGCGACTGGGTCATCCAAGCCTTCAACCGCAACCAGCGCTTCGACCGCTTCACCGTCGAGCAACTTGCCGGCGACCTCCTCCCCGAACCGACCCGCGCGCAACGGATCGCCACCGGCTTCGTCCGCAACAACATGACCAACGACGAGGGCGGCGCCGACCCCGACGAATACCTCAACAAATACGTCGCCGACCGGGTCAATACGGTCGGCGCCGTCTGGATGGGCATGACCGTCGCCTGCGCCGAATGCCACGACCACAAGTTCGATCCCCTCAGCACCCGCGAGTTCTACGAACTCTACGCCTTCTTCCATAACGTGCCCGAAAAGGGACTCGACCGCATCCGCACCGACAACCCGCCCCCGCGCCTGCCCGTCCCCACCACCGAACAGGCACTCCAGTTCGTCGAGGCCGAGTTCCGACTCCGCGACGCCGAAAAAACCCTCCAGGACCGCAGCAACGAACTGGGCGAAACGCAGGAGAAATGGGAGCGGGAAACTCTCGCTGCGCCACCCGCCGCGCCCGACGACCGCGCCCTCGCCGCCCGCCTCGACTTCGAACACTCGCTGGCCCCCTTCACCCCAGCCCTGCCCGAGGGCACGCCACCCCCCGCTGAAGGAGAACCCGGTCCGGCCCGCCCCGAGCCCCGCTGGCTCCCGGCAGGCCAACCCGCCTTCAGCCCCGGTCGCCTCGGCCACGCCCTGCACCTCGATGGCCAGGGCCACGCCGACCTCGGCCCCCTCGTCTCCTTCGACCGCACCCAGCCCTTCAGCTACGGCGCCTGGGTGCGCGTCGAGTCCGATGGCGCCATCCTCAGCAAAATGGAACCCGCCCCCGCCTACCGCGGATTCGACCTCTACGCCTCCGGCGGCCGCTTCGAAGCCCACTTGATCCACGCCTTCCCCGAGGATGCCCTCAAAGTGCGCACCAAAGAGAAGTTCGACGGCCCCGCGTGGCGGCATGTCCTCGTCACCTATGACGGCGCCGGCAAGGCCGCCGGGGTCAGAATCTACGTCAATGGCCGAGCCCGCGACCTGGAGATCGAACGCGACCAATGGAAAGGGTCCCTGGCCACCCGCGAACCCGTCCGCCTCGGCTCGCGGAACGGCGACGGCCGGTTCCGCGGCCAGGTGGACGACGTCCGGCTTTACGCCCGGCAACTCAGCGAAGACGACGTCCGCCAACTGACCCTCCACGGCCTGCTCCCGCTGGTGGCCAAGTCGCGCGGCCAGCGCTCCGACGACGAACGCGCCGAACTGCAGCGGTTCTACAAGGAAAACTACGCCGTCGATTACCTCCGCTCCGAAAAAGCCCTCGCCCAGGCCCGCCAAGCCAAAGACCAGCTTCTCGCCGCCATCCCCACCACCATGATCATGGAGGAAATGGACCCGCCGCGGGAAACCTACCGACTCGTCCGCGGCGACTTCCGCACTCGGGGCGAACGGGTCTTCCCCGCCACCCCCGCTTTCCTGCCGCCCGCCCGCAAAGTCCACGTTCGCGGGCGCGGCGACCACCTGGAACTCCTTCCGGCCGATCCCGTCCCCGGGACCACCAACCTGCTCAACCGTCTCGATCTCGCCGCCTGGCTCGTCTCGCCCGCCCACCCCCTCACCGCCCGGGTTACCGTGAACCGTTACTGGGCCCTGTTCTTCGGCACGGGCCTGGTCAAGACCCTCAACGACTTCGGCGCCCAGGGCGAATGGCCCACCCACCCCGAACTGCTCGACTGGCTCGCCTGCCGCTTCCGCGACGGCGATCCCGCCGCCCAACCCCCGGTGCCCCCCTGGGACCTCAAGGCGCTCGTCCGCCTCCTTGTCACCAGCCGCACCTTCCAGCAATCCGCCGCCCTCGCTCCCGACCTGCGCGACCGCGATCCCTATAACCGGCTGCTCGCGCGCAGCCCGCGCCTGCCTTTGGACGCCGAGTTCGTCCGCGACCACGCCCTCGCCTCCGCCGGCCTCCTCGATCCCCGCATCGGCGGCCCCAGCGTGAAGCCCTACCAGCCCGACGGCCTCTGGGACGGCACCGACTCGAAGTTCGTCCAGGATCATGGCGCGGACCTCTACCGCCGCGGCCTCTACGTCTTCTGGCGGCGCTCCGCCCATTACCCTGCCTTCGCCACCTTCGACGCCCCCAATCGCGAGGTCTGCACCTTCCTCCGCCAACGCACCCAAACCCCGCTCCAATCGCTGGTCCTCATGAACGACCCGGCCTTCGTCGAATGCGCCCGCGCCCTGGCCCAACGTGTCCTCCGCGAGGAACCTTCCCACCCGGAACGTCGCCTCATCCGCGCCTTCCGCCTCGTCCTCGGGCGCCCGCCCGCTCCGGACGAACTCGCTACCCTGCAACGCACCTTCGACCGCGAACTCGCCGCCTTCCAGGCCGACCCCCAGGCCGCCAGCCAACTCCTCTCCGTCGGCGAATCCCCGCTCCCCGCCGAGGCCGACCGCGTCACCTTGGCGGCCCTCACCACCGTCGCCAACGTCTTGTTGAACCTCAACGAAACCATCACCCACTGACGATGCTCTTTCAGACCGAACTCGAACGGACCCTGAGCCGGCGGTCGTTCCTGGCCCGCAGCACCACCAGCCTCGGTGTCATCGCCCTCGGCACCCTCCTCCGACCATCCCCCCTGGCCGCCAGCTCCGTCCCTGCCTCCTCCCGCGGCGTCCTCCGCACCCTCCCGGTCGCCCCCAAAGCCAAACGCGTCATCTACCTCTTCCAATCAGGCGCCCCCTCCCACCTCGACCTCTTCGATCCCAAACCCAAACTCGCCGCCATGACCGGCCAGGAACTGCCCCCCAGCGTGCGCGGGGGACAACGGATCACCGGCATGACCGCCGGGCAAGAGGCCTGGCTGTGCGTCGGCTCCGCCTTCCCCTTCCGCCGCTATGGCCACAACGGCGTCGAACTCAGCGAAACCCTCCCCCACCTCGGCAGCGTCATCGACGACGTCGCGCTCGTCCGCTCCATGGTCACCGAACCGATCAATCACGACCCGGCCGTGACCTTCTTCGGCACCGGCCACCAACAACCCGGCCGGCCCACCATGGGCGCGTGGCTCAGTTACGGCCTCGGCAGCGAAAACGAGAACCTGCCCGCCTTCGTCGTCCTCACCAGCGGCAGCGGCGGACAGGCCCTCCAGGCCCGCTACTGGGGCAACGGCTTCCTCCCCGGCAACCACCAAGGCGTCCAACTCCGCAGCCAAGGCGACCCCGTCCTCTACGTCTCCAACCCGCCCGGCCTCGACCTCGCCGCCCGACGCCGCCTCCTCGACGCCATGCAGGAACTCAACCGCCGCCAACTGGGCCTCCTCGCCGACCCCGCCATCGCCACCCACATCGACAACTACGAACTGGCCTTCCGCATGCAAACCAGCGTGCCCGGCCTCATGGACATCTCCCAGGAATCCAAGGAAACCCTCGAACTCTACGGCGCCGAACCGGGCAAGGCCTCCTACGCCAACAATTGCCTCCTCGCCCGACGCCTCACCGAAAGCGGCGTCCGCTTCGTCCAACTCTGCCACCGCGACTGGGATCATCACGGCGGCCTCCCCGAAGGCATCAAGACCCAGACGCGCCGCACCGACCAGGCCAGCGCCGCCCTGATCAAGGACCTCAAAGCGCGCGGTTTGCTCGACGAAACCCTGGTGATCTGGGGCGGCGAATTCGGGCGCACCGCCTATTCCCAGGGGCAGATCACCAAAGACAGCTTCGGGCGCGACCATCATCCCCGGTGCTTCTCGATCTGGCTGGCCGGCGGCGGCATCAAGCCCGGCCTCGTGCTCGGAGAAACCGACGACTTCGGTTACAACGTCGTGACCGATCCGGTGAACGTCCACGACCTGCACGCCACCCTCCTGCACCTGCTCGGCATCGATCACCGGCAGCTCACCTACCGCTTCGAGGGCCGAGACTACCGCCTCACCGACATCCACGGCGAACTGGTCCCAGCCTTGATGGCCTGAACCGCATCTGCGCCGTCGGGCGGGTGTCGCCCAGAGGTCGTCTGACGATCAGGGGGATTTGGGATTTATGAATTCTGATTTATGATTCGATCAGATCCGGCATGCCCCCTCTCCCTTTCTCCCTCTCCCCAGGCACCCATGTTCCCCCCCATCAGCGCCCATTAGCGCCCATCAGCGGTTCCCCCCCCACAACATCTGCCCCCACCGCGGAAGGCCAACCGCTCAGGAATCATCCCGGTCTTTCCTAACCGCTGATACACGCTGTTCGACGACCATGACCCGCCAAGGTGACCGAGGGTTCGGCGTTCGCGGCGTGGTTCGAGGATCCCCGATCGGTGCTGAGGTCCTCTCCTCTGCGCCTCCGCGCCTCTGTGGGAGCCAAAACAAGCCGGTGGTTCTGATGCGGTCGCGGCGAAGCCTGTGTGCAGGGAACTGCGACCGGGTGGGTGTCCGGCAGGTAGGGTTCCCACAGAGGCGCAGAGGCGCAGAGGGGGGCGGGGGGGAACCGGTTTCTGGGCATGGTGTGGCCTGGGACCGGTTTGAGCGTTGACGTGGTGAGGTGACGGGTTTTGAGTTCCGCACATGGAAACGTCGAACCAGGCGTGCGAGCTAACGCCGGACGAACCCGCCCGGCGAGGATTTGGGCGCTTGGTCCGGCGTAGCTCCACTTACCGATAGACGCTGATAACGGCGAAGCGAAACCAGGGGCCGAAGTTCCCCCCATCAGCACATCGCCCCCGAACCTGTCACCCTATTCTCACCTCCCGGACAGGCAATTCATGTTCCGCCCTGAATGCATGTGGCGTCGCGAGGATCCGTCGCCCGTGGCACCGCCAGGAACCACGTCTGCGGAGGACGAACCTCATGACTGGCCATGGACCGCTCGCGGTCCGACAGGAAGGACAAGTCCAATCCGCTCTCGCGACGGCGGGTCCCGCTCGTTATTTCCGTCACGTCGTGGGTCGCTCCCAGCACGCGCCGCAATCGCTCACAGACCCCCGGCGTAAAGCCCTCGTGCACCTCCACCACCAAGGTGGCCGTCACGATTTCCGGGATCGGCCGACTCCCCAACAACTCGCCTTCGTATCCCTCGCAATCGCTGACGATGAGCGCCCCGGCGCGAAGATGGGCGGACAACCACTCCGGGTCGCAGAACCCTTCCACCCGGACGTGGGTCGTCCCATTCAAGGCCGCCGCCTCGAGGGTCGCTCGCCGCGCCCACCGGTCCGTGTCGAACGCCACCACTTCGGCGCGCGGATAGCGCCGCGCCAAACCCACTGCGTAATATCCGAATTTGGCCCCCACATCGAGAATCTGGGCGTAGTCCCGGCCGAGCACCACCTCCCAAACCCCATCCAACTCGCTCTCATACACGCCCAGCAAATAGGGACCCAGATGCTCGGCGTGGCTCATCGGACCCAGCCGCATCCCCTGGAACGGTCCCTCCTGCACACTCGACCCGAACCGTTCGATCAACTTCCGGTTGATCTCCAGGCAGCCCCATTCCTTCACCACCTGTTGCGAATGCGCGCGGGCGCGCTCCGACATCCACGCGGTGGTCCACCGCGGGGCCAATCGGTAAAGGGCCGCCTTCAAACGCTGTTTCATCCGCCGCCCTCCCGCTCCTCGGGGCCGAGCTTGATCCCGCTCACCAGCCACCGGTGTTTCCCCCGCGCCGTCTTCTCCACTTCCTTCACCTCCCGCAAGGTGACTTCAAAATCATCCCCCAGCTTCCGGCGGATGCCCGCCTCCATGGGGACCAACCGCTCCCGCTCGAATCGCGGCCCCGCCACATACCGGAACTCCGCCCGCCCCGCCACCTCCTGCACAAACTGCACCGCATACAACCCATCGAAGATCCCGTCGTGCATGTTGAACGCCGTCAGCGAAATCCGCCGCCCCGTCCCGCTCACCAGATACTCCTGCGCCCGCCCCTCCACCGCCGACACCGCCGGCCACGGATACTCCAGTTCCCCATCCCGCCGCGGATCTGCCAGCCGCACATAATCCCCCGTCCGATACCGGATCAACGGCATCGCCAGGTTGTGAAACGAGGTCCCAATCACCTCGCACAACCCTTCCTCGTCGGGCGGACCGAACTCCACCCACCCGTAGGTCGGCCAGAAGTAGAACAACTCCGACCGTCGCCCCTCCGCCGCGAGGACCACCCGCTCGCTATGACCGTACCAGCGGTAGACCCGGCACCCAAACACCCCCTCCAGCAGACGTTTCTGCGGGTTCGTCAACCGCTCCGACCCGCAGAGCACCCCCTTCAACGGCACCTCCCACCGCCGCCCCGACCGCTCCACATACTCCGCCAACTGCAACGCCGCCGACGGATACGCATGCAAAAGGTCCGGCCGAAAATCCCGCAGCGCCGCCAGATACTCCGGCCACCGCTCCTCCGTCAGATGATACGACGACAACATCAGCCAATCCCGCGTCGCGTCGTAGCTCACCACCCGTCCCCCCGCCCGCTCGCTCGTCACGTGACCCCGAATCACCGCCAGGCGCGCCCCTGGAGAATACCCGGCGCGAGACCATTGCGCCTCCAGGAACGCCTGTTCTTTGGGGCGGCTCACTCCCTTCTGCAGGTAAAACCCCACCGGCACTCCGGTCGATCCTCCGGTCGTCAAATACAGGCGCTGCTTGGGCGGCACCGCCGTGGACACCATGGCCTCCGCGTGAGCCAGGACGTCCTCCTTGGTCACATACGGACACCCCTCCAAATCCTCGGGCGACTTCAGGTCCACCGGGTGGAACCTCGCCTTCGCAAACCGATCCTCGTAGAAGGGGCAATAGCTGGAGGCCTGGATCAGCACCTGGCGCAACTGCCGCGTCTGGTATTCCCGGATCTCCTCCACGCTCCACCCCTCGCACTCGCGTGCCAACCGCACAAACTCCCCATACCGCCCCCCCCACCGCCACCCCGCCGGCAACCACCGATACCCCCACCCCAACGCCCACTTCAATCCGTGCGGCAATCGCTCATACACCGTCAGCAACGGATACAGCCGATCCTCCAAACTCATGCCCCCACCCCCGCCTCCACCCCCGCCCGCCGCTCAATTGCCCCCACCCACCCAAAATGCGGCCGAAAACCCAGCGTTCCCTGGAACCGCCCCAACCGCCCCCTCCACTCCGCCCGATCCGACACCACCTCGATGTCCTCGGGCCGAAAATCCGCCAGCGGCAACGCGCGCACCTCGAACGCCCCCCGCAACATCCGAATCCGCTCCCAATCGAACCCCATCAACTCCGCCGCCACGCAGTCCACCGCCACCGGATGCACCCCCGCCACGATCACCCCCGCCAACACCGGATCTGGCGCCATCGGACCGTTCCCCTCGCCCCCCACGATCCCGTCCACCACTGCTAAGTACCGGGGCGGCCGCACCCGCCGCACCCCCGCCCCGTCGAAGTAGAACAAACACTTGTTCAGATCCAACACCATCCGCCAACACGTGTCGTTCCCATGCCAGTTCCCCGACCGCACCACCTTCTGCGTGTCCCCAAAAACCAAACGCCCCAACTTCTTCACGGGCACGAAACAGCGGGACACCGTCGGACGCCCCTTCAGCCACCGCTTGGCCGCCCCCATCCACGAATGCTCCAGCCGCGCTTTGGCCGTGTTCGCCGGGAACTGATCCCCGCCCATCGCGGGCGTCCCCTCCGTGTGATGCGGCAGCCAATTCTTGTTCGCATTGATCCCCACCAGGTTCTTCAACGCACAGGTCAGTCCCACCTTCTTGTGCGTCTTCAGCTTCGGCAGGTTGATGAACACATCCGCCTCCATCGGCGTCCGGCACAACATGTACTCGTGCCGCACCCCCTCATGATGCGCATTCGTCTCCGCCATGTCGAACGACGCCCCATACAGCCGTCCGCATCCCCTGAACCCCACAAACTCGCTCGCCTCGTTCAACCGCACGGTGGTCGAACCCCGCGGATCCCCGGGCAACTCGGTCTTCGCGACCGTCACCCCGTCTACCGCCTGCCACTCCTCCGGGCGCAAATCCAGCAAGCTCACATCCACCCCTGGATACCGCCCCCGACACCGCTCCACCAGGGCATCCAACCCGCAATACTCCCGCAACCGCGCAAACGACGAGTCCGTCTGCGGCGCGTCGCAGATCACCACGCTCCCCTCGCCCCGCAACCGCTCCGCCACCCACCCCGCCACCGCCTCGATCACCGCCGGATGCGTCACCACATGCTCCCATTGCCCCGGTCCCGGCCGCCGCTCGTCATGCTCCTTCACCCAGTTCGGCTTCAACACCACCCGATCCCCCGGACGCACGTAGTCGGCCGGCAACTCCAACGCCTCCAAGGCACGCCCCACCAGGGCGCGCGTCCCCTCCCGATCACGATAATCCGCCGCCCCCACCATCGCCGCCACCCGGCTCGCCACCAGTCCTGTCCCGTTCGTGAACACGCCGTTAAGAAGACCGAATCTCGCCGCCGACCCCCAGCAAGGCAACCCTCATTTTTGCCCCGAATCGCTCCGCCGTGTAGCGCGCCAGAAAGCGCTCCCGCAAAAGCTCCGCCGCCTCCAACCGCGCCACCCGCTCCAACGCCTCCGCCAATTGGTCCGGCGACCGTGGATCAGCAACCCCGGGATACCCGTCCGGCAACAACTCCGGCACCGAACGCCAACGCGCCACCACCACCGCCATCCCGCAGGCCATCGCCTCGATCACACTCACCGGTTGACCCTCCATCGGATAATACGACGGGAACAACAACACGTCGCTCTCCCGCAAAAGCCGCGCCTTCGTGGCCCCATCCACAAAGCCCGCATACCTCACCATCGCACTCCCATCCCCAAACCGGCACTCCGCCGACCCCACCCGCCGCTCGAACTCCTCCTGCTCTTCCGCCCGATAGAACTTCCCCGCCACGGTCAACTCGTAGCGCCCACCGCCCCCACGCCCATTCGCCCGCACCACCGCCTCCACCGCGTCGAACAACCCTTTCTCCCGCATGCACACCGCCAAGAACAACACCCGCACTACTCCCACCCCCCGCTGGCGCTCCCCCCAACGCGCCCGGCGCCCCGGCCAGACCTCCCGCCCAAATTCCGGACAGGGATCCGGAATCCCATTGGCCACCACCTCGATCGCGCGCGGACGGAACCGCGCCACGTCGGCCCGATAATACTCCCCCACGGCCAGACTCAACGCGGGCGCCCCCCGCCCAACAGCCAGCGCGTCACCCACCGCTCCCAACCCCGGCCCTCTGCCTCCAGCCACTCCCCCAATCCCACCCCGTGCCAGTGAAACACCCGCTGGCCGAAAAACGGCCGGCACAACCCCATCACCAGCCAATCCCGATACACCGCCGCCCGCACCCCCGGCGCCGGCACGTAGTAGAACACCATCCGCCCCTCCCGCAGCCGCCATCGGATCGCCTCCCAACAATACCGCACCAGCAACCCCAGCTTCCGCCACTGAAACCGCCCAATGTCCGCCACCTCGTCCGAAAACTGGCAATTCACATGCCGCACCACCAACCGTCCCCCCTCCCCGTCCGCGTCCGCCCCGCTCAGCCGATCCAACATCAGCTTCACCATCGCGCTCTGCCCATGATGCGGCGGCGGCGTGTGCGCGAACACCAACACCCGCACCACCCGGGCCGCCCCTCTCCCCCCCACCGATGCTGTCGCCCCGCCACCCATGCTCACCGCTCCCCCATCGCCAGCCGATACGCCGCCACCGTCGCCTCCGCACAGCGACGCAGCGAAAACCGCTGACTCTGCACCCGCCCCCGCGCCACCAGGTCCTGCCGACACGACTCCTCCCGCCAGACCCGCCGGACCGCCGCCCCATACGCCTCCGGCTCCAACGGCGCATACAACACCGCCTCCCCCCCAACCTCCGGCAAGCTCGCCACCCGCCCGCACACCACCGGACACCCCAACGCCATCGCCTCCACCACCGGCAACCCGAAACCCTCATACTTGCTCGGAAACAACAACGCCCGCGCCCGCCGATACAGATACACCAGCACCTCATCCGGTTGCCGCCCCAAATACTGCCACGAACCCGGCGGCGCCCCCTCGCCCGGCGTCCCCACCCACCGCGCCCCCACCACGAGCAGCGGGGGCAACTCCTCCCCACGCCTCGCCGCCAACTCGTAAACCTCCCGCAACAAGGCCAGGTTCTTCCCCGGCTCCAAGGAGCCCACAAACAAGAAAAACTCCCCGGGCACCACCCACTCCGGCGCCCTTTCCTCCGGCGCCCGATCCACATACTCGCTCCCGCAATACACCACCTCCACCTTCCTCGGCGACAACCCCAATAACGCAATCGCCTCGTCCGCACTAAACCGGCTAATGCACGTCACCAACTCCCCCTCCCCCGCCCGCCGCAACCGCCGCCTCCCATTCCAAAGCTGCCACCGCCGAAACCGCTCCGGATGCCGCAAAAACGCCACGTCCGGCACCGTCACCACGTTCCGCACCCCGCGCGGCGGCCGCACAAAGTAGTTGTTGGTCGAGTGCAGCAAATCCGCCCCCCGGCGACGCAACTCCGCCGGCGCGTGCCACGGCGCCCACAGGAACTCGCGATACATCGTCTTCAGTGCCCGCTGAGGCTGGCGGTACTCGAAGTTCGGCACCGGCCATCCCAGCTCGAAAAACTCCACCCCTGCCGGGGCCAACGCCCGCAACCCCGCCAACATCCCCCGGATATACCGCGCCATCCCCGCCTGCGTGGTGTAGAGCACACTCGTGTCAATCCCCACCCGCATCACCCCTCCCCTCCTCCGCCCCCATCCGCCTCCCCCACGGCCCCACCCCTTGCCTTCGGGCCCAAATCCTCCACCCCCCAGACCTCCCACCGCTTGATCTGGTCCGCCAACGCATCCGTCCGCTTGGCCGCCCCTTCCGGCGTCAAATGCCAGTAGGTGTCCGCAAACTCCTCCCGCACCTCGTAAGCCCCCAACCGCTCGTCCCGCAACACCGGCAGCCATGCCGCCACCTCCGCCAGAAACGACGCGTTCTCCCGCCGCACGGCGTCCAACTGCGCGGCCGGACAATACCCCCACGGCAACGCGTAGCCTACGCGCACCCCCTTCGCCTCCGCCCACCGGCGCACCTCCCGCAATAACTCCACCGCGTCCCCCGACAAGTGCGGGCCCCGCTCCGGCGGGCCGCTCACCTCCCGGCGCACCGTCACCTCCTGCCACCCGCTGGGCCGGAACTCCGACGGCGCATAGCGGTACATCGGCTGCCCGCTCACCAGCTTCCCCAACAAGGTGAACACGTGATACCCTCCCGGACGCAGCGCCAGCAACGCCGACACCCCCGTCGCCGAAGCCGTCTCCTGCCGGCACAGATCCCACAAGCGGGCGTCGCCCGTCGCCACCGCGAATTGGATCCCCAACGCCGGCATCCCCATCGGTTCCGTCAATAACCGCGGCTCCAACGCGACCACCAGCGTATCCCCCGGCCCCACGGCCCCCTTCGCATACTCGGTCAATAGCCGCGCCCCCATCCCCGCCCCCAATCCCATGTTCGCCACCGCCAACCCGTGCCGCGCCCGCATCCGCTCCCCATCCACCGTCACCGTGCAGCTGGATCCGCCATACACCACCACCTTCGCGCCCCCAGCCTCCTCCAATCCCCGCACCCACGCCTCCTTCACCGCCGCCCCGCGCGCAAAGAACCGCACCTCCGGGTTCACCCACACGGTGTAAGCGGCGCCGATCGCCCAACTGATGAGGCCAGCCGAGAGCAGGCCCGCCGCCACCCACGGCACCGGCGATCCCTGCGGCTCAGAAGGCAAAGTAGATGAATGCATTGCTCTCTCCCGGCGCCAGCCACACCGCCAGCACCACCAACACCGCCGCCACCCACGGGCGACGCAAGTAATAATAGGGCTCACCCCGTCGTGCCACCGACTGCCATTCCAACCCCAACGTCACCCCCGCCAACCCCAGAAAACACGACAGCACATACGCGTCCGCCGCGGCCCAATGTCGGAGCAAGGCCCGCAACGCCTCTCCCCCATAGGCCCCCGGCTGGACCAGCGCGTGGAGCTTCTTCCCCAACGCCACCGGGTCCGTCTCGTAAAACGCCAGCCACGCCCCCATCGCCGCCAACCCCGTCACCCCCCACGCCAGCCACCGCGGCATCCAGCTCCCGCGCAACCGCCGGTGCGCCACCAGGAACATCCCGTGCAACGCCCCCCATAACACGAAATTCCAGCCCGCCCCATGCCAAATCCCCGAGACCACAAACACCACCATCACCGTCCCCACCCACCAGCGCGTCCGCCCTCCCCCCAGCGGGATGTAGACATAATCCCGGAACCACTGACTCAACGTCACATGCCACCGACGCCAAAACTCCGTGATGCTCGTCGAACAGTAAGGACTCAAGAAATTCAGAGTCAGCCGAATCCCCAAAGCCCGCCCCAAGCCCACCGCCACCAGACTGTAGCCCGCGAAGTCATAGTAAATCCGCAACCCGAACAGCACGTTCGCCATCCAGATCAGCCACGCGTTGTCCGTCGGCCCCCGATCCACATACTGGGCCAGATTGTCCGCCAGACAACACTTGAAAAACAAGCCGACCGCGATCCACCGCGCCCCCTCGTCCAGGTCCGCCGGCGACCACCGAAACCGAAACGCCTCCATCTGGGGCAGCAGATCGCCCCGCCGCTCGATCGGCCCCGCCACAATCTGCGGGAAGAACCCCGCAAAATTCAGATGGTCCAACAGCCGCGGCAACGGCTGCCGAAACCCCAGCGTGTCGATCACAAACCCCACCATCTGAAAGATGTAAAACGAAATCCCCACCGGAATCACCAGGTCGCGCAAGGAGTCATACCCCAACCCCAATACCCGATTGCACGCAAAGTCCGCATACTTGTAATAGAACAACGGCGCCAACTGCAGCGGGATCAATACCAGCAACCACCCCCGCCGCCGCCGCCCCCCCAACACCAATATCCACCGCAACCCCACCCACGTCGTCAACACCACCGTCACGTAAATCACGAACGTCACCCAACTCACCGCCCACAACATCCCCAACCCCAACCCCGCTAACGCCGCCCGGTCCCACCACGCCGGCACCGCCCCCCACCCCCAACGCCAACCCGCCCGCCCCAGACCGATCAACACCAGACCGCCCAGCAGAATCTCCCAAAATCTGACCTCGGCGAAATTCATGCCCCCGACTCGACCGGCGCCGACATCAACCCCGCCGTGCCCGCCCGCTCCGCCCGCCCCCCCCCCCGGGGGGGGGGCGGGC
>CAZVRY010000017.1:0-47835 GCA_964629545.1 uncultured Verrucomicrobiota bacterium
ATGAGGCTCACGCCGGCTGACCCCCCATGCATTCAGGGCGGAGCATGAATTGCCTCTGCGGGAGGCGGCCGTCTCCCTTCATGTTCGTCCCGAATGTATGGGGCTTCGCCCCTGGGCACCTACTTGAAGATGAGCTGGGCGAAGTGCCACAGGCTGTTTCGCCAGTGCGTGGGATCGTGTCCATGGCCGTCCACATGCCAAAGGTGCGGCACCTGTTTTTCCTTGAGATAGGCATGCACTCCCTGGCTGATGCGGATCAGACCATCCTTGTTGCCACAGGACAGCCACAGGAGCTTCAACTGCCGGGTGGCTGCGGCGGGGTCGGGCACGAGTTGTTCGGGTGGTTTGGTGTTGGGCGCCGAGGAGAAGCCGCCCACCCACGCGAAGGTGTCGAGATGCCCCAGGCCGAAGTTCAACGACTGCCCGCCGCCCATGGAAAGGCCCGCCAAGGCCCGGTGTTCCCGATCGGTATAGGTGCTATAGCGCGATTGGATGGCGGGAATGACGTCCTCCAGCAGGTCGCGTTCGAACGCGGCAAAGGCGGGCGCCGCTCCCATGCCGGCATCCGCCCGGTCATTCTTCTGCGCTCGGCCATTGGGCATGACGATGATCATCGGCACGGCCTTCCCGTCTGCGATGAGGTTGTCGAGGAGGATGTCCGGATGGGCGAACCGCTGCCATTCGGTTTCGTCGCCGCCGATGCCGTGCAGGAGGTAGAGCACGGGATATTTCTGGTGCGGGGCGTATCCGGGCGGCGTGTAGACCTGCATTTTGCGCGTCGTGCCCACCGTCCTGGAGGCATATTCGATCATCTCCAGTTTTCCCGCCGGGACACCCTCGCGTCGTTGGTCGATGCTGGCGGGCGGATCTTCGAAGGCTGGTCGGTCGTCCGGGCCCAGCACGATAGGTCCGCCGAAGCCGCCCGGTCGCCGGCGCGGCGGCGTGGTGGCGGCGGCGTTGGTCGCGCCTGGGGTGCCGGCGGGGGCGGCTTCCGGGCGTTTGGCCACGAACTCCTCGGTGGCAACGTCCCCGACCTTGCGGGTGAACTTGAGGTCGCGCTCCCCCACGTTGCCCGTGTACTCGATCCTCAGCTCGTTGTTCTGGAACGTGAGCAGCTCCACGAACGTGATCTTGTCTCCGGCGAGCGTGACCTCCTTGAACTCGACCTCCCGCTGCTGGCCGTTCATCTCGGCCGTCGCCTTCGCCGTCCATTGGCCTTCGCGGCCTTGGAAGACGAAGAGGTACTTCTGCCTGCCGACCTGCGTGTCGAACTCGGCTTGCCATTGGCCCGAGAGGTCCGCTGCGTGGCCGGCGCAGGCCAGCCACCCGGCGACGGTGCCAAGGAGGAGGATTTGGATGCTTCTCATAGGTGTCGTTCTGGATGGGTTCAGGTTGCGTTCGCGAGTTGACGGACAACGAGGGCCTGGGCTCGGATCACAGGTCGGGTTTGCCCTGGGCATAAAGCTCTCCCACTTCCGCGTCGCTCAGGGCGCGGCTGAACAGCGCAAACTCGTCGAACGAGCCGCTCAGGTTGCGGATGAGGAACGGCGCGGGATGGGCACCGCTCCGGCCTTTCCAGTTGCCCAGCTCGGCCGATCCGATCCGAAACGGCGGGCCGATGTCCAGCGCGTGCCGTGACACCGCCTCGCCATTGACGTAGTGGACCACCTGCTGGCGGCGGCCATCGAGGACGACCGCCAGATGCAGCCACATGCCGAATTCCTGCAGGCGGGGCACGGGAGGACTCGCCAGGATCTGAAACTCCCGCTCCCCCGAGCCAATCACCGTCAGCCCCAACACACGGTCGCGGCGGATCAGCCAATGCACCGTCCCCGGCTCGAACCCGTCGCACATGAACAGCGAGTTGAAGGGCCGATCCAGCCCCTTGAGCGAGACCCAAGCCGACAGGGTCAGGGCGTCGAATGCCCCCGGCACGGCCAGTCGGACCCGGTCGTTGACGCTCTGGCACTCCAGGGCCTGCTTCTCCCGCCATCGCCCCTCCCCACGCACACACCCCACCACCGTGGCACTGGACACGGCGCGGTTCCTCGCCGCCGCGTTGCGCAACGTCCAGTCCGCGCCGCTCAGATGCTCGAAATCCAAATGCACGACCAGCGACGGATCCTCGCGCAGTTGCGCGTTGGCAAACTGCCAGCGCTCGTAGCGGAACGCCTCCGCCGCCAACGAGCGCTGCTGGAACTCGAACATCGACGCGAACCTCCCGGCGCTCGCCTCCGCCAGGCGCGGGGCCGCGTTCCCCTGCACCACCGCCGCCTGGCCTTCGCCCAACGACCGCTTCGCCTCCGTCCCCAGCCGCAACTCCACCCCCCCTTTGAACACGTGCACCTCCGTTTGGCCAGACGCCACCACCATCCCAAAGGAAGTCCCCAAATCCACCACCTGGACATCCTCGGTCCGGAGACGGAACCCCCGCGCCGGTTCCGGCACCTCCGCCAGCAACCGGCCGCTGGCCAGGACCGCCTCGCCCGAGGAAACCAGCCGCAGCCTCGCCGGCCCCTCCACCACCACCCGCGCCCCGCTGTAAAACACCACCTGGGCCAGCCCCGATTCCAGTCGCAGCCAGCCCGGATCGAGCGCCCGCCCCACCCGCGGCGGACGCGAGTCCCGCCCCCAACGGGCATCCACCACCCGCGTCAGCATGGCCACCGCCGTGCTGGTCGCTCCATGGCGGGCTGCCCCCCACCTCGACCCGAACATCCAAACCCCAGCGGCCACGAGGACGAGACAGGCCGCCAAGGCGCCCACCTGCGCCCACCGCCTCCGGCGAACCGGCCGGCTCGGGCCGGCAATCCCACCCCGCTCTCCCGCCTCTGCCATCGGGACGGGCGCCCGGGGCGCCGCCCCCTCGCGCAAGAGATCCGGCTCCGACGCCAGCCGGTTGTGCAACTCGACCCGGAGCAAATACTCATCCCGCGCGCCCGCATCGCTCCTCAACAACGCGTTCAACGCGCCCATCTGCCCCTCGGACGCCTGCCCATGGCACACCGCGGCCACCGCGTCGTCGAACTCCCGAGATGGAAACGCGAGCGTCACGCCACCCCCGGGTTCGCCTGGCCCTCGACGCAGACCTGCAGGCCCTGCCGGATGCGCTGGAGCGCCTTGTAGGTGGCCTCGACTGTCCTCCCCATCCGCCGGGCCAGGGATTCGATGTCCGCGCGCTCGTAGTAGTAGCCCTCGACCAACGCGCGCTGGACTGGCGGCAGCCGGCCGAGGCAACCCTCCAAATGGCGCAACCGTCGCTCCAGTTCGGGCTGCAACTCCTGCCGCCGCTGCGCCAGTTCCTCGGCCAGCCCCTGATCCAACAACGCCTGCCAGCGCTGCCGCCGCTCCATCCACTGACGCGCTTTGTTCAACGCAAACCGACAGGCCCAAGGCGTGAACGGCTGACCCGGATCGTAGGCGTCGAACTTCTCCCACAGCGCCAACGCCGTCTGCTGCACAATGTCCTCCGCATCGGTCGCATTCGGGATCAGCGCGGCCACATAACGAAAAATCTCGCGCTCGCTGCGCAGGAAAAGCGACAAGAACCGCTCCTGCGCCGCCGTCGCGTCCTCGGACCTATGCTGGGAGTCATGCGCCATATTCCCGGGGGCCATGTCTAACAGTACTTCCAGTCAGCCGCCAGTTTTGGACACGCGCTCCACATCCTCGCCTCCCCCGCATCGCCCGCACCCCGCCTGATCCCCGCGTCGCGCACCTCCCGACGGGTCGTGACCTCCGCCGCCAGGTGCTCGGTCGGCTCATGGAACGGATTAAAAAGATTGAGCGCAAACCGGCCTTCGGCTGTAGTATCCCTGCGGGCCAACGCCCAAACCATGCCTATGAACCTGATCCGCACCACCACCGCCGTGCTCCTCGCCGCCGCCTTCCTCGCCTCCCCCATCACCCTCCTCGCCGGCGACCCCCCCGCCGCCACCGACAAGAAGGCCAAAGCCCAGAAAGAAACCAAAGCCCGCCCCTACCCCCTCGATACCTGCCTCGTCACCGACGAAAAACTAGGCGCCGATCCCGCCATGAAGACCTTCTCCTTCGTCCACGGCAACCAAGAGATCCAGCTCTGCTGCAAAGGCTGCAAGAAGGACTTCGATAAGGACCCCGGCAAATACCTCAGCAAGTTGAAAGCCGCTGAACAAAGCCGCAAGAAGGACGCCCAGTCCAAGGACGAAAAAGCCAAAGACAAGAAGCCCCAAGACAAGCCCGCCAAGGGCTGACCCTTTTCCCCGCCCCCCCCGGTGAGACCCCTCCTGAGCCTCCTCTGCACGATCGCCTTCGTGCTCGCTCAGGCGCTCCCTACCCCACTCGCTTCCTCTCTCCTCCCCGCCGCCATCACCCCCTGCCGCTGCTGCGACTGCCAGCAAACCGGGTGCTGCGTCAGCGAGGACGCCCCCGACCGGCCCGGCGGCCCCGCCGTGCCCGCCCCCGGCCTGCGCCACGCCGACTTCCAGGCCGTCCCCCTCGAGATCCCCCGCTTCCTCCTCTCCCTCCTCCCCGCGCCCACCCCGGCCCCGTTCGCCGCGGCGGACGCCCCGGCGGTTGCTGCCGTCCCCCTCTTCGCCCGGGACTGCGCCCGCCTCCTCTGATTCTTCTCGTTTCCCGCCCGTAGTGTCGCTTGACGGAACGCGTGGTTCCGTCAGCCCCAGCGTCCCAGTCTTTCGGCCCGTCTCTCCTGCTCGATCCATGAACGTCATCCGTGTCCTTGCCCTGCTCACCTCGTTGTCCGCGGGTTGGGCCCAACCGCCACCCCCTGCGTCCCCCGTCCCCTCCCCCCCGTCCGCCCCCGTCGTCGTCACGCCGGACTACATCAACCAGCTCTTCGATGGGATACGCGCCACCCACCCCCTCTTGCGTGCTGCCGACGCCCGGACCGCCGAGGCCCGCGAAGGCGTGACCGCGGTGCGTCGCTGGCAAGATCCCCTGTTCCAAATCGGCGGGGCAATTGCCGCGGACAACGGTCCCATGCTCGAGCAGGAAGGCGACCTTTTCTACCGGTTGGAACAGAAGCTGCCCGTGTTCGGCCTGCCCACCTTGGAACGTGAACAAGCAACCGGCGCCGCCGCCGGCGCGGCCTTGCAGGCCGATTTCCAGACCCAGTCCCTCCGCCGCTCCCTCGCCGTCCAACTCTTCCAAGCCGCCTGGCTCAACCGCCAGATCGCCCTCACCCAGGATGACCTCGCCTGGATCGACCGCCTTCTCGCCGACGCCACCGAACGCGTCCGCACCGCCCGCGGATCCACCGTCGACGCCCTCCGCACCCAGAACGAACGCGACCGCCGCGTCACGCTTCTCCAGACCCAAACCAACGCCCTCGCCGCCGCCCTGGCCCGCCTCAATCGCTGGCTTAACCGCGACCCTGCCCTGGCTTGGCCCACCCTCGAACTGCCCCCGTTGATGGGCCCCATCCCCTACAGCGAACGCCTCGTCACCCTCGCCCTCGCCCACGAACCCCGCCTCCAAATCCTCCGCCAGGAAACCCGCGTCGCCGATACCTCCGTCCGCCTCGCCCACCGCCGCCGCCTCCCGGAGGTCATGGCCGGCATCCAGGGCCGCCAGTACTCCGGCGACGGCGGCTTTCGGGAGGGCATGTTCATGATGGGGCTCTCGCTGCCCTGGTTCAACCAGTCCCGCTACCGCGCCGACCGCCGCCGCGAGGAGTCCCGCCGCACCGCCCTGACCGCCGAGGTGGCCGACCTCGAACTCGAAGTGCGCGAGGAGGTCCTCCGGCTCACCGCGGAACTCGATTCGGCCCGACGCGAGGCCATCCTCTACCGCGACACGATCCTCCCCCGCACCCGCCAAGTGCTCGACACACTCCGCCACCAGTGGCTGAACGGAACCGCCTCCCTCACCGACCTCCTGCAAACCCGGCGCGAGCTGATCGAGAGCGAACAGATGTTCGCACGCGCCGTGGCCGAACAGTACGAACGCCTGGCCGAACTCGTCCTCTGCTGCGGCCTCGGTGACCTCGGCGCCCTCGAACAACTCGGCTTTACCCACGACCCGCTCCCATGAAACCTAACCTCCTCTCCCTCCTCCTCACCGCCGCCACCACCGGCACGCTCGGCTGGTACGTCGGCCAACGCACCCTCGCACCCCCCACCCCCACCGCCCCCACCACGCGCAAGATCCTCTATTACCAAAGTGCCATGCACCCCTGGATCAAGTCCGACCAGCCCGGCCAATGCACCATCTGCGGCATGGAGCTGTCCCCCGTCTACGAGGGCGACCGCGGCCTCGACGCCGGCGACGGCGTGGTCACCCTCGGCACCAACAGCATCCAGGTCATCCACGTCCAGACTCACACCGTCCAACCCGGCCCCCTCACCCGCACCCTCCGGGTCGCCGGCACCCTCGAAAGCGACACCACCCGCCGCCGCATCGTCTCCGCCTACGTCGACGGCCGCCTCGACCGCCTCGCGGTCAATTACGTCGGCGCCGAAGTGCAGGCCGGCGAACCCCTCGCCCTCTTCTACAGCCCCAGCCTCCTCGCCGCTGAACGGGAATACGCCGTGCTCCACGCGAGCCTCGCCCCCGACGCCGACCCCGAAGGCCAGCCCTTGCTCGCCGCCGCCGCCCAACGCCTCCAACGCCTCGGACTTACCCCCAGCCAAATCGACGCCCTCGCCACCAAGGACCCCGCCGCCCTCCATTCCGAACTGCTCGCCCCCCTGACCGGCACCGTCGTCGAACGCTTCGCCTTCGAAGGCCAATACGTCCAAGAAGGCGACCCCCTCTTCGACCTCGCCGATTTCTCTGTCCTCTGGTTCCAATTCGATGCCTACGAAAAAGACCTCGCCTGGTTACAGGTCGGACAACCCGTCGACGTCACCCTCCCCTCCGTCCCCGGCCAGACCTTCTCCGGACCCATCGCCTTCATCGACCCCAACCTCAAGGACCTGACCCGGAGCGCCAAAGTCCGCGTCGAATTGCCCAACCCGATGGTCGAACGCAACGGACGCGCCCGGCGACTCCTCGCCCACCAGGCCTACGCCGACGGCTCCGTGCGCCTCGAAACCGATCCCGTCCTGCTCGTGCCCCGAAGCGCCGTGCTCTCCCCGGGCGGAAGTCCCATCGCCTATGTCGACCGGGGCGGCGGCGCCTACGAACAGCGCCCGCTCAAACTCGGCCGCCTCGGCGACCACTCCTGGGAAGTGCTCGACGGACTCTCCGCCGGCGAACCGGTCGTCACCGCCGGCAACCTGCTCCTCGACGCCCAAGCGCAATTGAACAGCGGCCCCTCTGCCCCCACCCCCACGACGGACCCCGCTGCCCCCGCCGCCGCTGCTGCCGAAGCCGCCCCCGCCGCTGAACCGCTCGCCGACTCCCAACGAACCAGCCTCCGTGCCGCCCTCGAACGGGTGGACACACTGGGCGATGCCCTGGCCGCGGACGACCTCGCCACCTTCAACCGGCGGGCCGCGGACGTCACCGCGGCGATCCAGTCCCTCGACCAGGCCTTTCCGGACCCCAGCCCGCTCCACCCCCTCGTGCATCCCCTCGCCGAAGCCGCCCGCCTGGTTCCCTCCCCCGACCTCGAATCGGCCCGCCAGGCCTTTCATCCCCTCAGCACCGCCACCGTCGCCCTCGTCCGGGCCGTGCGCGCGGCCGATCCCTCCGCCGTCGCCCACCTCAGAATTATCCGCTGCCCCATGACCCGCCGCTCCTTCCCCGGCGCCCCACCCCAATCCGAATGGATCCAATCCCGCCTGCCCGTGCGCAACCCGTGGTACGGCGACGCCATGCTCGACTGCGGCACCGAAGTCAAATAGCCCGTTTATCGATGGACACAGAAGGAACCACTCACCCACCCCATCCCTCCCCCCAACCCTTGAACGCGAAGCGATCCAGACGGGTTGGGGAGAGGGAGAAAGGGAGAGGGGTGTCATCCCATGTCCGCGAACGAATGATCCCTGCTTTATGATCCATCGCCTCATCGAGTGGTCCCTGCGCAACCGCTTCCTCGTCGCTTGCGCCACCCTCTTCCTCATCGCCTGGGGCTGGCGCGCCGTCCGCCTCACCCCCGTCGACGCCATCCCCGACCTCAGCGAAAACCAGGTCATCGTGTTCGCCGACTGGATGGGCCGCAGCCCGCAGGAGGTCGAGGACCAGGTCACCTACCCCCTGTCCGTCAACCTCCAGGGTTTGGCCGGAGTCAAAACCGTCCGCGCCACCTCCATGTTCGGCTTCTCCCTCATCACGGTCATCTTCGAAGACCGCACCGACAACTACTTCGCCCGCTCCCGCGTCCTCGAACGGCTGAACTACCTCGGCGATATCCTCCCCGCCGGCGTCGTCCCCAAACTCGGCCCCGACGCCACCGGCCTCGGCTGGGTCTATCAATACTACCTCGAGGTCGATCCGGCCCAGGCCCCCGCCGGCGGCTACGACCTCGGCCAACTCCGCTCCCTCCAGGATTGGTTCGTCCGCTACCAACTCAACGCCATCCAGGGCGTCGCCGAAGTCGCCAGCATCGGCGGCTTCGTCCGCCAATACCAGGTCGACGTCTCCTCCACCCGCCTCCGCGCCGCCCGCGTCCCCCTCGAGGCCGTCCTCGACGCCGTCAGCCGCGGCAACCTCAACGTCGGCGGCAAGGTCATCGAGGAAAACGGCATGGAATTCGTCGTCCGCGGCGTCGGCCTGATCCAGTCCCTCGCCGACCTCGAACTCCTCGTCCTCCTGGAACGCGACGGCACCCCCATCTACCTCAAAGACGTCGCCACCGTCCAACTCGGCGGCGACTTCCGCCGCGGCACCCTCGACATCGACGGACGGGAAGTCGTCGGCGGCATCGTGGTCATGCGCACCGGCGAGAACGCGCGCGACGTCATCCGCCGCCTCCACGCCAAGATCAAGGACCTCACCCCGAGCCTGCCTCCAGGCGTCAGCATCCGCTCCTTCTACGACCGCAGCGAACTCATCGACCGCACCCTCGCCACCCTCCGCCATGCCCTCGTCGAAGAAATGCTCCTGGTAACCCTGGCCCACATCGTCTTCCTCTTCCATTTCCGCAGTATCCTCATCGTCACCCTCCCCCTTCCCCTCTCCATCCTGATTTCCTTCATCCTGATGCACCACCTCGGCATCAGCTCCAACATCATGTCCCTCTCCGGTATCGCCATCGCCATCGGCGTCCTCGTCGATGCCGGTATCGTCATCACCGAAAACGTCCTCCGCCACTGCGAACAAGCCCAACCCCGCCCACCCCCCTCCCCCCCATCCCCCGCTGCCCCCCTGACCCCTGACTCGCTGAGCACTGACTCACCGCCCCCTGACTCACCGCCCCCTGACGCACTGAGCACTGACGCACTGAGCACTGACTCACTGAGGACTGACTCACCGCCCCCCGCCCCCTCCCTCACCCCCGCCCAAACCTGGGCCATCGTCCTCGACGCCTCCCGCCAGGTCGGACGCCCCATCTTCTTCGCCATGGTCATCATCATCCTCGCCTTCATCCCCGTCTTCGCCCTCACCGGACCCGAAGGCAAGCTGTTCCATCCGCTCGCCTTCACCAAGACCTTCGCCATGCTGGGCTCAACCCTGCTCGCCGTCACCGTCGTGCCGGTCCTGTGCGGATTGCTCGTCCGCGGCCCCTTCCACGGCGAAGACCGCAACTGGGTCATGCGGGCGCTCCTGGCCCTCTATCAACCCGTCCTGCTCTGGGCCCTTCGCTGCCGAAAAACGGTCCTCGCCCTCGCCGCCCTCCTCCTCGCCGCCGCCCTCCTCCTCGCCTTCGGCCTGCCCACACCCATCCTCGTCCCCTTGGCTCGATCCACCCTTCCCGCCACCGCCCTCCCCACAGACGGAACCGATCCGGCCACGCAGGAAGGACGGATCCTCGCCGCCTTCGCCCACCACCACCCGCGCTGGGCCAAGGCCCTCCGCGGCATGGGCTCCGAATTCATGCCCCCACTCAACGAAGGCTCCCTCCTCTTCATGCCCGTCCTCCTCCCCAGCACCTCCCTCACCGAAGTCAAACGCATCATGGCCTGGCAAGACCAGGTCATCCGTTCCCTCCCCGAAGTCGCCTCCGTCGGCGGCAAACTCGGCCGGGCCGAAACCGCCACCGACCCCGCCCCCGTCGAGATGATCGAAACCACCATCATGCTCAAACCCGAATTCATCACCACCCACCGCTCCGTCCTCGGCCTCTTCCGTATCCCCTGGACCGTCCGCAACCCCGCGTGGCGCCCCGACTCCACCAAAGCGTCCCTCATCGCCGAACTCACCGACAAACTCAGCCAAGTCCCCGGCTACGTCCCCGGCTTCCTCCAACCCATCGAAAACCGCATCCTCATGATCAGCACCGGCATCCGCGCCCAGGTCGGCATCAAGATCATGGGCGAACGCCTCCGCGCCCTCAACCTCACCGGCGCCACCCCCCAGCCCAACCCCGACCAGCCCGCCGGAACCAACCGCCGCTCCACCGACCGCCTCAAAGAAAACCTCGACGAACTCCAACGCTGGGCCTTCGAAGCCGAACGGATCGTCCGCGACGTCCCGGGCGCCGTCGGCGTCGCCCCCTCCCGCGTCCAAGGCAAACCCTACCTCGAAATCGAAATCAACCGCACCGCCATGGCCCGCTTCGGCCTCCGCGCCCAAGACGTCCTCGACGCCGTCGAAACCGGTATCGGCGGCAACAACGTCAGCACCGTCATCGCCGGACGCGAACGCTACCCCATCCAGGTCCGCCTCGAACGACACGAACGCGACGACCTCGAACGTCTCGGCGACCTGCTCGTCGCCAGCCCGTCCGGGCGCTTCGTCCCCCTGGCCCAGGTCGCCACCCTCCGCCGCGTCCTGGGACCCAGCGAGATCGCCAGCGAAAACGGGCGCCTGCGAGTCTTCGTCCAGGCCAACGTCCAAGGGCGCGACCTCGGCGGCTTCGTCAACGAACTGCGTGACCGCCTCGAACGCGATCTCCAACCACGCCTGCCCCCCGGCATCACCCTCGAATACAGCGGCCAATTCGAAGACCTCCTCCGCGCCCGCCGCACCCTCCTCGTCATCTTCCCCGCCGTCCTCCTCATCATCTTCCTCCTCCTCTACCTCGTCTATCGCTCCGCCTCCGAAGCCGCCCACGTCCTCCTCGCCGTCCCCTTCGCCCTCACCGGCGGCGTCTTCCTCCAATACGCCCTCGGCTATAACTTCAGCGTCGCCGTCTGGGTCGGCTATATCGCCCTCTTCGGCACCGCCATCCAAACCGGCGTCGTCATGGTCGTCTACCTCGAGGAAAAAATGAAACAACGGCAAGCCGCCTGCCACGACGCCGGACGCCCCTTCACCCGCGCCGACCTCCTGGCCGCCGTCCAGGACGGCGCGCGCCTGCGCCTGCGCCCCAAAGTCATGACCGTCGCCACCATCGTCGCCAGTCTCCTCCCCATCATGTGGAGCCAACAAACCGGCGCCGAAGTCATGAAACCCCTCGCCACCCCCGTCATCGGCGGCATGCTCAGCAGCCTCCTCCACATCCTCGTCGTCACCCCCGTCCTCTTCGCCTGGCTCCGCGAGCGCGACTCCCTCCCCCCAACCTGAGCAACCTCCTTTTCCCATTGGCAACCCAGGGTCCAATGTTAGGATTCCAGGTGATCGGCATTCACCCCCCATGGGAGCAAAGCCAACGCATGAACTTCTCCTGCCGCCGGCCTCGGGCCACTCGGCATCACGTCCCCTCCCATAACTCGTTCTGCCGCCTCCTCGTCTTCACTCTGGCGGTCCTCGCGCTGGGCGCTTCAGGAACCGCCCGGGCGCAGACGCCGCCCCTCGACGCCTTCCCGGTTCGCCCGAACGGGTTCGTCCGCACGTTCGCCCTGCAACCGGACGGGGCGATCATCCTCGGCGGCGGTTTCTCGCAGATCTCGGGCCAAGCGGTCAAAGCCCTTGCCCGCCTCGACCCTGGCGGCACGCTCGACACCAATTTCCTGGCCCAACAAACCTTGGCCGTCGGCGCCCTCGCCGTCCCACCGGATGGCCGCATTGTCGTCGGATGGCAACTGAACCACACTCCCGCCGATTTCCTCGCTCGTTACCATCCCAACGGCGCCCTCGACACGACCTTTCACCCGGCGGTCACCGGGTTCATGTTGGACTCTGATTCTGGCCGTCAAGGCGTCTACGCCCTGATCGTCCAGCCGGACCGTCGCCTCCTCGTGGCCGGTTCGTTCACGACGGCCGGCGGGCAAAGTCGTCCCGGCCTGGCCCGCCTCGAACCCGACGGCTCCCTCGATGCCACCTTCGCGCCCGCCCCGGACGGTGCCGTGCTCGCCCTCGCCCTCCTTCCCGATGGCCGCATCGTCCTCGGCGGCCAGTTCACAACCGTCGGCGGGCAACCTCGTCAGAACCTCGCCCGCGTCCACCCCGACGGCTCGCTCGACGAGGCCTTCAACCCCGGCGCCAATTTCCCGGTGCGCGCGCTCGCCCAAACTGCCGACGGCTCCCTGATCGTGGGCGGTTCCTTCAGCACGCTCGGTGGGCGGTCGGTGGAACGTCTGGGCCGCCTCGATCCCACGGGCGCCGCCGACCCCAGCTTCAACCCGCGCGTCAGCTCCCAGGTCGAGACCATCGCCGTCCAAAGCGACGGCAAGATCCTGGTCGGCGGCCTCTTCAGCACGGTCTCCGGCCAGTCCCGCAAGCGTCTGGCCCGGCTGCATGCGGATGGGGCGCTCGATAGCGCCTTCAACCCCACGGCCGATGACACGTTCGGCGGCACTGAGAGTGTCACCGCCGTCGGCCTCCAACCCGACGGCCGCGTCCTCGTGGCTGGCACGTTTCTGCACTTCGGCGGCCAGGACCAACCCTGGGTCGCCCGCCTTGCCGCCACCGAACCGGCCACCGATTCCCTTGCCCCTAGTGGTGCGGATCTGCTCTGGTCCCGCAGCGGCACCGGCCCGGAAGTCGTCCGCACGGCCTTCCGCGTAGCCACCCACGGCACTGATTGGAGCGCGGCCGTGCCCGGCACACGCGTTCCAGGCGGCTGGATCGCTTCCGGCCTGACCCTTCCCCCCAACGGGACCGCTCTCGCCGAAGCGCCCCTCGTCATGGGCGCCCAAGGCAGTTCCTCGGGCTGGATTCGCTCCGCACTCGGCGCCCCTGCCATCCTCCGCCAACCCTCCGGCGCCCAGCTCAGCCAAGGATCCAACCTCCTCCTCGAGGTCGAAGCCGTCGGCAGCGGCCCCCTCACCTACCAATGGATGAAAGACGGCCTCGCCCTCGCGGACGGCGGCGGCGTGCGCGGAACTCAGACCGCCCTCCTCAGTCTCGCGAACGTGAGCGGGCTCCACAGCGGGGTCTACACCGTCTCGATCGCCGGCGCCCAGGGCTCGATTCTCAGCACCCCCGCCCCCGTCACGGTCGGCGATCCCTATCTCATCGCTCAACCCGCGGGCTTGACGATCGATGAAGCGCGTCCTGTCACTCTATCGGTCACCGCCGGGGGAACGCAGCCGCTGTCCTACCAATGGTTCCGCCAGGGCCAACCCCTCGCCGGCCGAACCAACGCGACCCTCGCCTTCCAGGCCGTTCGCGGGCCTGACTCTGGCGATTACCAGGCGGTGGTGGCCAACTCCCAGGGCTCCGTCACCAGCCTCGTCGCCACCCTGAACGTCCTTCGAGTGGTCGATGCCTTCGATCCCCAGATCAACCCCGACCCCGACTGGCTGGGCCTCGGCCACGTGAACACCCTGGCCCGCCAGCCCGATGGCATGATCCTCCTCGGCGGCGCGTTCTCCACCCTCCGCGGGGTTCCCTGTCCCCCGCTCGTCCGCGTCTTCCCGGACGGCGCCCCCGATCCCGCCTTCCAGGCGGAACTCGAATCCACGCTCGACACTGCCGGCCCCGCCGTCAGCGCCCTCGTCGTCCAACCCGATGGCCAGATCCTCGTCGGCCGCTTGAACACGACCAACGCTTGCCTCCTCCGCCTCCACCCCGACGGCCGCCGTGACCCCGCCTTCAGCGTCTCCCTCGGCGGCCGCCTCGACGACCCTTCCTTCCCCGCGCAAGGCGTCTACGCCCTCGATCTCCAACCCGACGGACGCGTGCTCGTCGCCGGCAACTTCACCGAGGTCGCTGGCCAACCGCATCGCCACCTCGCGCTCCTGGGGCCGGACGGCTCGCCTGTCCCGACGTTCGTTCCCAACCCCGACGGCCCGGTCAGCACCCTCGCCCGTTCTGCCAGCGGCCAGATTCTCCTCGGCGGTTCCTTCACGAATGTCGCCTCCCAACCCCGCCGCAACCTCGCCCGCCTCGCCCCGGACGGCGCCCTCGATGCCTCGTTCCAGCCCAACCCCAACTTCCCCGTGTTCTCCCTCGCCTTCCAAGCCGACGGCGCCCTGATCGTCGGGGGCGCCTTCGACACCATCGCCGGCCAGCCGCGGGCGCGACTGGCGCGGCTGAATCCGGACGACTCGCTCGATCCTTCCTGGCAGCCCAACGTCAGCGCCGAGGTCCAATCGGCGATTGTCCAGACCGATGGCCGCCTCCTCATCGCGGGCCGCTTCGAGCACGTCAACTTCGGCGGCCAGTTCTGGATTTCCCGCCTCCACCCCAACGGCGCCACCGACACCAACTTTGTCCCTACCTACCACGAAACCCGCTGGATCGAATGGCCGCACTTCATCTTCAAAATCGCCGCCCTCGCCCAACAGCCCGACGGACAAGTCCTCGTCGGCGGGCACTTCCACTCCCTGGCCGGCCTGCCCCGTGGGGACCTGGGCCGCCTGGTCGCCGATGCGGACACGAATCCGCCCGTCGAGAGTCTCCAGGTCGGGGGCGGCGCGGTCACTTGGCTTCGCAGCGGGTCGCAGCCGGAACTGCAGCGCGTCGTGTTCGACTACTCCACCAACGGCACTACCTGGAGCGAAGGCGTCGCCGGCCTGCGCAGTGCGGGCGGATGGCAAGCCGCCAACCTCGGGGCTCCCGCCGGGGCGGCGGTGCGGGCTCGCGGCTACCTGAACGGCGGTGGCCACAACGGTTCCGCCTGGCTGGTCGAAAGCCGCACAGGCCCCCCCGCCTTGCTTCGCCAACCCACTTCCGGCACCGCCACGCTCGGCGCCACGGTTTCGTTCTACGCTGCCGCCGTCGGCAGCCCAACCCTCGCCTACCAATGGTTCAAAGATGGCCAGCCGCTGACCGATCAGCCTCCCTTCTCCGGCGCGCGCACCGCCACCCTGACCCTTAACGGCGTTTCCGGACCGGACGCGGGCGCCTACTCGGTGGTGGTCTCGAACGACCTCGGCCAAACCACCAGCAGCGCCGCCCAACTCGCCGTCGGCGACCCGATCATCGTCGCGCACCCCGCCAACCTCGAGGTCTTCGAGGGCAGCCCCGCCTCGCTCAGCGTCACTGCCAGCGGCACCCCGCCCATCGCTTACCAATGGAGGATGGGCGGCGCGGAGATCCCCCACGGCACCAACGCCACCCTCCACTTCGCTTCCGCCCAAGCCAGCGACGACGGCCTTTACCAGGCCGTCGCCACCAGCCCCTACGGCCAAGCCGCCAGCTCCACCGTCCGACTCAAAGTGCTCACCCGCTCCCTCCCCGATACCTTCAATCCCGGCGCCAACGGGTTCGTCGGCGCGTTCGCCCCCCAACCCGACGGACAAATCCTCGTCGGCGGCGGCTTCACCGTCCTCGGCGGCCAAGCCCGGCACTTCCTCGCCCGCCTCCAGCCGGACGGCGCCCTCGATGCCGGGTTTAACCCTGGAGCCGACGACGCCGTGCTCGCCCTCCTCCTCCAACCGGACGGACGCGTGGTGGTCGGGGGGCAGTTCACCACCCTGGCCGGTCAACCCCGCCGATTCCTCGGACGCCTCCTGCCCGACGGCTCGCTCGATCCCGGGTTCCGCCCCGAGCCGGATTGGATCGTGACGGCCCTTGCCCTCCAGGCTGACGGCCACATCGTGGTCGGCGGCCAGTTCGCCTCGGTCGATGGCGTCCGCCGTTCGTCTCTCGCCCGCCTTCGGCCCGACGGTTCGCTTGATCCGGAGTTCGCCCCGCAGTTCAACGGCTATGTCCTCGCTCTCGCGCCCCAACCGGATGGCCGGATCGTGGTCGGCGGTGAGTTCACCGCGGTGAACGACCTCCCCCGTCCCTTCATCGCCCGCCTCTCCCAGGATGGATCCCCGGACTCCACCTTCACCGGCAGCCTTGTGGGCGCCGTCTCCGCCCTCGTCCTCCGCTCCGATGGCACCCTCGTGGCCGGCGGCAACTTCCGCTGGGCGACCGACATCTGGGCCTTCCTGGCCCGCCTCCAACCGGATGGCACGCCCGATTACACGGAGTATCCCGCCAGCGCCCCTGACGGGACCGTCCAGGCCCTCGCCTTGCAAGCGGACGGCAAGCTGCTCGCTGGCGGCGACTTCTCGGTGGCCGGCAGCACCCCGCGTCATAACCTCGCCCGCTTCCTCCCCGATGGTTCCCTTGACGCGAGCTTCAATCCCGGCGCCCGCGGCCCCATCTACACCCTCACGCTCCAACCCGACGGACGCCTCCTCGTCGGTGGGGCGTTCGACAACCTGGGAGGCGCCTCGCGCGCGTCGCTCGGACGCCTGCGCAACACCGAGCGCGCCCTCGAGGCGCTCGTCCTCGAAGACGGCGCCATCACATGGCTGCGCGACGCCACCACGCCCGAGGCCTGGCGCACCACGTTCGAGATGTCCCCCGACGGCCTCGCTTGGAGCGAACTTGGCCCTGGGAAGCGCGTCGATGGCGGCTGGCAGAGCCCCGAGATCTCGGGGACCGGGACCCCGTGGATCCGTGCCCGCGGCTGGATCCAGCAAACCACGGGCTGGTTTGTCCAGTCCATCACCGTCCCTCCGGGCTCCGAGACCCCGCCGCGCCTGCACGCCGACGCGAACTCGGTGCGCCCCGATGGGAGCTTCCAGTTCGAGATTACCTCGACGCCGGGAGCCGTGCTCGAGATCCAGGCGAGTCCGGACCTCGGATCCACGGTTTGGACCACGTTGGACGTCGTGACCAGTGCCACCGGCCGGTGGACCTTCATCGACCCTGCGCCCTCGGCGACCCCCCGGTTTTATCGGGTCCGGCAGATTGCCCGCTGACCCGGGGTTTTCCCGGGCTGCGCGCCCGATCACGCTCTACCCCTGAGCCGTCTCCTCTCCCCGTCCCCAACCCTTGATAGCGAAGCGATGGAGAGGGGTTGGGGAGAGGGAGAAAGGGGGAGGGGGAAAACAAACGGTTCAGGGGTACAAGGCGCGATCCGGATCAGTGAATGCTGTTGAAGAACCCCGGCCTCCGATCCCGTTGGTTATCCGCGTCATCTGCGGTTGTCCAGCTCCGCTCGCTGCGGGTCTACATGCCTGGAAGGCTCTTGCTACTTCCGCGCGCCTGTGAACTATGCGGGCTCATCGACTATGAGCGCCTCGGAATACTCGCGCTGCGCGTGCCCCGCTTGCGGCGGACACCTGGAGTTTCCCACCGAAGCCGCGGGCACCGAAACCCCTTGTCCGCATTGCGCCGAACCCTTGCTCCTCGTCGCCTCGACCGACGAGGACGCGGCGTGGCTTCCACCCGCGCCCGAAGGGCTCACTCCCGCCCAGATTGCCGCGGCCTTCCGTGGGCGGATCGCCCCGTCCCGCATCTCGATCCTCTACCAACTCGGCCTGATCATCGTCGCCTTGGCCATGGTCGTGCTGCCGCTGATCTACCTGGCCCTCATCGGGGCCGCCGCCTGGGGCGTCTTCCGGTGGGCTACCTACGGCACGTTTCTGCTCCACGAGGGCGGGGTCGGCCGGGCCATGGTGTTCCGCTTCTTCGCCTACGCGGCCCCGCTCTTCGCCGGCATCGTGGTGGTCTTTTTCATGATCAAGCCTCTCCTCGCCCGGCGCGCCCCCGCCGCCCAGCCTCTCGCCCTCAACCCGCAAGCCGAACCCGTCCTCTTCGCCCTCATCCGCTGCATCTGCGACGCCGTCGGAGCGCCGTTTCCCAGCCGCATCGACGTCGATTGCCAGTTGAACGCCTCCGCCAGCTTCCGCCGCGGCTTCCGCAGTTTCCTCGGACAGGACCTCGTCCTCACCCTCGGCCTGCCGCTGGTCGCCGGCCTCAGCGCCCGCCAGCTAGCGGGCATCGTCGCCCACGAGTTCGGCCACTTCACGCAGGGCGTGGGCATGCGCCTCACCTACCTCATCCGCAGCATTAACGCCTGGTTCGCGCGCGTCGCTTACGAGCGCGACGCCTGGGACGTCAGCCTCGCCCGCTGGGCCGAGGAAGCGGGCAACGGGTGGATCAGCCTCGTGGTCAGCCTCGCCCAACTCGCCGTCTGGTTCTCGCGCCTCATTCTCAAACTCCTCCTTTTTGCCGGCCACGCCCTCGGTTGCTTCCTCCTCCGCCAAATGGAATACGACGCCGACCGCTGCGAAATCAAACTGGCCGGCAGCGAAACCTTCGAATCCGCGGCCAAACGGCTTCATGTCCTCGGCGCCGCCCTCGGCCACGCCTACAAAGAAATGCGCGTCGCCTGGAACCTCAATCGGCGTCTCCCCGACCAATTCCCCGCCTATCTCCTCCACCACGAGGCCGCCCTGGCGCCCGACCTCAAGACCCGTCTCGAGGATACCGCCGGCTTGGGCAAGACCGGGCTCTTCGACACCCACCCATCGGACGGCGACCGCATCCGGGCCGCCCGCCGCGCGGGCGAGCCTGGGGTGTTGGACCTGGACGCGCCGGCGACGGCCTTGTTTGCGAACTTCGAGGCCCTGGCCAAGCAGGTCACCCGCCTGCATTACGAGGATGACCTTGGCATTCCCCTCGCCGCCGCGAAGCTCTGCCCGCTGCGCCCGGATTAGCAGGCGACGACGGTAGCAGCCAACGGACCTGTTGCCCTGCTATTCCCGCCCGGTGCACGGAGTCCGCCAGGCCCTCGCGGTCGAGACCCCGCGCTTTTCCGACGCATTGTTGGTTGGTCAGGGCCGTGGAAATGCAGGGGTTCGCTTCAATCCGGGTTAGCGGCTTCGAGCATCCACTCGTAGGCCGGTTGGGCGCGGACCCCGCTTGGGACCGCGGCAGGCAGCCCATCCTGGGTCAGCGTCAGCAGCCTCTGGATCGCCCGCGGATAAACCTGCCCGGCCTCCGCGAGGGCTCGCAGTTCGCGCCCGGCGACAACCCCCTCCCCGGCCTCCGCGGCCACTTGGATGAGCTCTTCCTGCCCCGCGGGCAAACGGACTAGAAAATCCACTTCGTAGCCGCTCCGCGTCTTGACGTAGGCCACTTCGGCGCCGCGGCGCTCCAGTTCGTTCAAGACGGCCGTCTCCAGGGCGTGCCCCACGTTGGAGCGTCCGCTCGCGTCGAAAGCCCGGAGAAGGCCCGGATCGGCCGGATACACCTTTCGGGGGTTCGAGTTCCGCTGCCGCTCCGAGTCCGTGGCCACAGCGACCGCGGAAATCAGGAAGGCATCGATCAGGTGGCCGAGCATGGCATGAACGGCGTCCTTGGCCACGCCATGCCCCTGCGCTCCGAGATCCTGATGGAGTCGATGAACACTGAAGGCGCCGGCGGGATTCCGCAGACAATGGCGCACCACCCAGCGCAGCGCTTCCACTTGCGACACTCGATAGCGCTCCACCACATCGCGGAACAGCACCGCATCAACGTACCCTTGCAGAAGCGCGATCCGCACTTGGCCCGGCAGCCCTTGTGCCTCCGGGAAGCCGCCTCCGCTCAGGAACTCGCCGAAACGTGCCTCCACGAGGGAGCGGGCGGCCGGCGTCGGCCGCCAGACGGCCGCCGGCTCCTCTCCCCGGCACCGCAGGAACTCCCGGAAGCTGAAAGGACGAATCACCGTCGCTATCCCCCGGCCTCGCAGGGACGTGTGCACCTCCCGCGAGAGCATCCGCGCGGACGACCCCGACACCACGAACTCGCAGCGCTCGCTGTCCATCACCCGCCGAATAAACCGCTCCCACTCGGGAACGAATTGGATCTCGTCCAGGAACCAGAATACTGTCTGCTCCCGGCGCAGCGAGGGATGCATCCGGTAATACTCCTCGAGCATGAATCCGAGCTGATCCACCCCGATCCCAGCGAGACGGTCGTCATCGAAACTCAGGTAGACCACGCGCTCCGGTGGATGCGCCTCCCTCCGTTCAGCGTGCAGTTGGCGCAGAAAGGTGGTCTTGCCCGCCCGTCGCATCCCGATGACGGAATGGACCTTGCCTGAAATTGCCGGAAGACGAGCATCGCGTCGGGTGAAGGCGCGCCCTGGGTCGGGCAGCAGAGCCGCCCGCAACTGATCGGCGAGGACAGGGTGCAACGGCATGGTCGGAGCATCTCAGGGAGGTGTCCTCCAATCAAGGATAGGTTCAGACCAATCTATCCTTTATGAACGGAGACCTGTGTAACTCATTGGAAACAAGACGCTTGCTCAGGTGCATGGCTGGCCTCAGGGGCCCACCGGACCCGTTCCCGCTCGCTTTGGACCAAGCCGTTGTCGGCCCTGGCCGCCGCCGGCCGCTTTCGCCGCTTGGACTAACCGGCATTAAACCCCTGAACCGCTGACGTTTCCTCTCTCCCTTTCTCCTCCTTACCAGAAGACCACGAAGAACAAGCCAACCGCCGCGATCACCGCCCAGCCGGCAGCGACCACCGAGGGCGCGGTCCGCAGATCCAGACCCTCGCGAACCGGCAGCCTCCGGGGTTCGGCCAGGGGTCGCCAGAGCGTGATCAGCGCCATGATCGCCAACACCAGGCTGAAGGTGAGGGTCACTTGGACCAGGAAATGGAGGTCCGCGGCGAATTTCTGGAACAGGTGATAAAGCGGAGGTCCGGCCAGCAGGCCCGCCACCCCCGCCGCGCCCGGCGCCTTCTCGACCAGGAGACCGAACAGGAAGACCGCCACCACCCCCGGCCAGATGTAACCCTGGAACTGCTGGATGAACTGGAACACCCCGCCAAACTCGGGATCGTCCAGACGCGGCGCCAGCAGGCACGCCCCGGTAATGAACACCACCGTGAGCGCCCGGCCCAGCCACACCAACTGGCCTTGGGTGGCGTTCCGATGCACCAACCTCTGGTAGAGATCCATCGTCGCGATGGTCGAGGCCGAGTTCAACATCGACGCGAGCGTGCTGGTGATGGCCCCGGCGATGGCCGCATAGAGAAAGCCGCGCACGCCCGGCCGGACCAACTCCCGCACGAGGGTCGGGAAGGCCTCATCCGCCTTGGCCAGCTTCTCGCCGTAGAGTTGCTGCGCCATCAGCCCGGGCATCACCACCGCAAACGGCACCAGCAGCCACAGGGCGCCGGCGAAGATCATCCCCAACTGACCATCCCGCAGGCTGCGCGCGGCCAGGTTGCGTTGCACGATGAACTGGTTGAGCCCGCAGTAGTAAACGATCACGATCCACATCCCGCTGACCATGCCCGTCCAGGGCAGTTGCTCGTGCGTGGCGGGGAGGACCATGTGCAGCTTGTCGGCGTTGTGGCGGGCGAAGGCATCCCATCCGCCCGCCGCGTTCAGGCCCAGCGCGAACACCAGCAACCCGCCGGCCAACAAGGAAAGCCCCTGGACCAGGTCCGCCCAGGCGATCGCCTTCAGCCCGCCGAAGGTGGCATAGGCGGCCCCGATCAGGCCCACCATCCAGACCGCCTGGACCAGTTCCATTCCGGCGACCGCCCGCAACGTGACCGCGCCCGAATACAACACCGCGGCCAGCAGGACACCGACGTAGATGACCACGGTGAGAACCGCCATGATGGCCCGCGCGGCGGGGTTGTAGCGGTATTCCAGGAACTCCGGCATGGTGTAAATGCCGGCCCGGAGAAACGTGGGCAGCAAGGTCATGGCGATCAGCACAATCCCGACCGAGCCGACAAGCTGCCAGGCGCTGACCGCCAACCCGACGTTCCCCGCCGCCTGCCCCGCCATCCCCACCATCTGCTCCGTCGAAATATTCGCCGCCACAATCGAAATCCCAATCAGCGGCCAGGTGAGCCCCCGGCCGGCCAGGAAGAAATCGGAGCTGTTCTCGGCATGATCCTTTGCCCGCCGGCTCTTCCACAGGCTGAGACCGATCACCACGATGAAGAACCCGACGAAGATGACGAGGTCGAGGGAAGTGAAGTGCATGGCGAATCAAGAACCGCCGAGGGGAGGCAGGCCACGTCGAAGCACCGCTGGGCGGCGCCGGCCGGTTGGAGACCAAGGGGACACGCGGACCCAGCATGGCGGGCAGGCGTTCAGCCGACAATCGTGAAAACAGCGATCTGAGCAATTCTCATTGTGAAAGGAGGACTCCCCCTCTCCCTTTCCGGTTCATGGAGAGACCGGCTGGGGTGAAAAGCCCCGGGCAAAATGTAATTGAGCGGGGCGGGGCTTTCCCGTATCAGGGGAGCACCTAACGAAAGACCGACCATGACCTCCATCTATCTCATTGTGACCGCCGTCGTCGTGGGTGGTCTGGTGTTAGTGCTGCTCCTGTTTGTGGTTGGCGCGTATAACCGTCTGATTGGCCTGCGCAACCGGTTCAAGAACGCCTACGCCCAGATCGACGTGCAGCTCAAACGCCGCTACGACCTCATCCCCAACCTGGTGGAAACGGCCAAAGGCTACCTCAAGCACGAGCGGGAGACGCTCGAACGGGTCATCGCCGCCCGCAACGTGGCCTACGCCGCCAACCAGCGGGCCGCCGCCAATCCGGGCGAGGCGGGAGCCATGCGCGAGCTGGCTGGCGCCGAGGCCGGCCTGAGCGGCATGTTGAGCCGGCTCTTCGCCGTCGCCGAGGCCTACCCGGACCTCAAGGCCAACCAGAACATGACCGCCCTGATGGAGGAGTTGACCTCGACCGAGAACAAGGTCGCCTTCTCCCGGCAGGCCTACAACGACTCGGTCATGACCTATAACACCGCCCGCGAGACCTTCCCCACCAACCTCGTGGCCAGCCTCTTCAACTTCCTCGCCGCCGAATCCTTCGTCATCGATCAGCCCGCCCAGCGCGAAGCCCCCAAGGTGTCGTTCTGAGCCGCCGCCCATGACGGACTTCTTCGACCGGCAGGATCAAGCCCGGCGGAAGACGCGCGTGCTGGTGATCTACTTCGGGCTGGCGGTGACGTTGACCATCCTGGCCGTCTATCTGGGCCTGGCGCCATTCTTCCTCCAGAAACGCGCCGTCACCAACTCCTGGACCTGGCTCTGGGACCCGGTCCTCTTCGCCAGCATCTCCGGCGCCACCTTCCTGGTCGTCGGGGCAGGGAGCCTGGCCAAACTGGCCGCCCTCCGGGGCGGCGGGGGCGTGGTCGCCCGGGAACTCGGAGGCCGCCCGATCCTGCCCCATCCCACCCACCCGGACGAGCGCAAGCTCCTGAACGTGGTCGAGGAAATGGCCCTGGCCTCCGGCACTCCCGTCCCCGAACTCTATGTGCTGCCCGACGAGGCCGGCATCAACGCCTTCGCCGCCGGCTCTACGCCCCAGGATGCCGCCATCGGCGTCACCCGCGGCTGCCTCCAACACCTCACGCGCGACGAACTCCAAGGCGTCATCGCCCACGAGTTCAGCCACATCCTGAATGGCGACATGCGCCTCAACCTGCGTCTGATCAGCACGGTCCATGGACTGCTCCTCCTGGCCATCATCGGGCGCATCCTCCTGCAGACCGGCAGCCGCCACCGCGTCCGCATCGGCGCGCGTTCGAGCGGCAAGGGCGGCAACCCGCTGCCCCTCATCGGCCTCGTCCTCATCGTCGTCGGCTCCATCGGCGTCTTCTTCGGCCGCCTGCTCAAGAGCGCGGTGTCGCGCCAACGCGAGTTCCTGGCCGACGCCGCCGCCGTCCAGTTCACCCGCAACCCGGACGGACTGGCGGCGGCCCTCAAAAAGATCGGCGGGTTGACCCAGGGCTCGCGCCTCGGCCATCCCAAGGCCGAGGAGGCCAGCCACCTCTTCTTCGGCAACGGGCTCCGGGAATCCTGGTTCCGCCTCTTCGCCACCCACCCGCCCCTCGTCGATCGCATTCGCGCCCTGGATCCCCACTTCGACGGAGCCTTCCCGCGCCTGACCGCGCGGGCCAGTGCGGACGACGAGGACGTGCCCCCGGTGATCGGCCTGCAAGGGGAGGACCGGCCTGCCCGGCGCGGGGCCTGGGCGGATGCTGCTCCCCCCAGGCGGCCGGCGCTCCGGTCGAGGCACGTGATGCGGGCGACGGGCCAACCGGAGCCCCGCCACCTCCAATACGCCACCCGTTTCCTCGAGCGACTGGCGCCCGAACTGTCGCAAGCAGCGCGGGACCCCTTGCCGGCCGTCGCCGGCGTGTTGGGGTTGCTGCTCAGCGAACGACCTGACCTGCGGGCGGAGCAGCGACAGGCGCTTGAATCTCAATTGCCTTCAGAAATCGGGACGGAAATGGGGCGGTTGCAGCCCTGGCTCGACCGTTTGGAGCGGGCGGACAAGCTCCCTTGGGTTTCCCTCAGCCTGCCTGCCCTGCGCCAGCTTTCCCGCGAGCAGTTCGACCAATTCGAGCGTGCCCTTCAGTACCTGGTGGAGAGCGATCGGGCCATCGACCTCTTCGAATACACCCTCCAGCGAATGGTCCGCCGCCAACTGGCGCCGCGGTTTCTGCCCCCCGCCCGCCGAACCATTCAGTTCTACGCCCTCAAACCCCTCCTGCCCGAGTGCACCGTCCTGCTCTCCGCCCTCGCTCACCAGGGGCATGACGATGACCGCGCCGCGGCCGCGGCGTTTGCGGCCGGGGCCGACCGGTTGGGCCCCAACGCGGCGGCGATCCCGATGCTGCCGCCCGACGGGTGCACGCTCCCTGAGATCGATGTCGCCCTGCAGCGCCTGAGCGAGGCCTCGCCGGCCGTTCAGCGCACGGTCCTCAACGCCTGTGCCGAGGCGGCCGCCTCCGATGGGGTCATCGAGGCTCGCGAGGCTGAACTGCTGAGGGCGGTTGCCGAGACCCTCGATTGCCCCGTCCCACCCTTCCTGGAAGCCGAGCCTTCAGCGGCGTAGCCGCGCCATCTTCATGGGGAGCTTCCAAGTCGAACGAACCGACGCGCATGGGTAGAGCGACACCCGGCATGCGTGCCGCGGAGGGCGGCGGGCGGTTGACCTTCACGTCAACAGGGAGCGGGATCGGGCTCATCACGGTCTGAGTCATGGAGGTGATTTGCCCTGCGACCTCCGTGGGGGGTGACGGCGGTTGAACGAGTTCGGCCCGCGCCGCGGTGGGAAGGCTTGCTGACAGCGGTGGGTGGCGCGGGTATAATGCGGCCATGAGTTCCGAACCGCTCGAACCGAACGAGGCCCGCGCGGAGTACTTCGCCCGTTGGGAAGCGGTGGAAGCCTTCCAGGCGCAGGAACTCGCGGCGATGACGGAGGAGCGGGCGCGCCGGATCATCCAGATGCTGGGGGCGGTCGAAGGCTGGCGGGAGCGACCCGACTGGTCCGGCCTCGTGGAACAGCAGGCCATTTTTCAAAAGGGGCGCAAAGCATGATCCACTTGCCGGGCGTGCTCGCGGCGGCGGGTGAAGTGGAGCGATTCTGCCAGCGCCAGGGCTGGCGCTTTTGTTTCATTGGCGGCGTTGCCCTGCAACGCTGGGGCGAACCACGACTCACCCAGGACGTAGACCTCACCCGGCAATATGGAAAGCTGATCCTGGCGCAGATCCGTGCGGAACTGAAACCGCTGCTTGAACTCAAGGGCGATCTAGAATCGCTCGACAAACTGGAGCGGAGGTTGGTTGCGGTGGAGCGGCGGCTAAGCGCAAAGCGGTAGGAGCGGAGTCCGGACTGCGTGGCGCCGAAGATCTTGGCCGTGTCGATGCAGTCGGGAGGGAAGCGATGGCGCCGCAGATGCTTTCGAACGGCCAGGATCGAGGGCTCGCGGGTGCGGCCGGTTGCCAGGAGACGGCGTCCGGCGGCGGGGGCGGTCCAGGACCACCACAAGGTCCGGCCCGAGGCCCGCGGGGCGGGGACAGGTTCGCCGGCCGCCATCGGCGTCGCCCGCGGCTGCCTCCAACACCTCACCCGGGACGAACTCCAAGGCATTTGCGGCCGGGGCCGATCAGTTGGGACCGGATGCGGCGGCCCTTCCGAGGCTAGCGCCGGACGGGTGTACGCTCGCCGACATTGATGTGGCCCTGCAGCGCCTGAGCGAGGCCTCGCCCGCCCTCCAATGCAGAGTTCTCAACGCCTGCGCCGAGGCGGCCGCTTCCGACGGCGTCATTGAGGCTCGCGAGGGTGAATTGCTCCGGGCGGTAGCCGAGGTCCTCGATTGCCCCGTCCCGCCGTTCCTGGAACCCGAGCCTTCAGCGGCGTAGCCGCTCCATCTTCCACGCCCCCAGGCACGCCATACGCCTCGCCGACAGGGTCACCGCACAGGGACAATATTCCCCGATCGGCATCGCGCATTGAGCCCCTGAACCGCTGACGTTACCCCTCTCCCTTACTTCCTCTCCCCAACCCTTGAAAGCGAAGCAAGGTGGAGGGGGTGGGGAGGGGAGAGAGGGAGAGGGAGCCGTCCCTTGTCTGCCTACTGATGAACTCATCAATATCGTCCCCGCTCCCGCATCCGATAGAAACGTCGAGGTTCGACGAAGGGATCCGAGAGCACGATCTCGACGAGTTCACCGGCGCCGACTGTCTCTGTTCCAGAGACCGGCCGCCAAGCTTCGAGGGCCCAGTGGCTGGCGCTTTCCAGGACATACGAGTGCCCGGCGGCGGCCAGGAACCGCAGTCGCAGTTCATTTCCTGAGCGCCGTACGGCCAGAATTTTTAACTCCGCCGCCGCCGACCTGACCGACGCCTGGTCCACCGCCAGGTAAACCCCCGTGGCGGTCAAGCCGTTGATGGCGACGCGGGTGGCCGTGGCGGCGGCCTCGAAGGTCATGTCGAAGGGCTTCCATTCGTTGGCGGGCGTGCCCGAAGGATCGAACGTGAACACCGTCGATGCCTCGCCGCAACTCACACTCACTTGCTTCCGTCCTCCAGCCCCGGGGTAGTCCGTATTGGAACCGAGGGAGAGGGACAGCCGATAGCGCCTCCCGGGGACAGTGGCAATGGTTTGCTCGACTCCCGCATACGGATGGGCATCGTGATAGCCGGTTAACTCCAGGAAGCAGTCGCCGAACGGCGTGCGTGCGCCGAACGTGTTCTCGTTGCTTCCCCACACTAACTCTGCGCCGATGACGGTCCAACCCGGGATCAGCGTGGACCCCGGCTGCAGGGACATCAGCCCATACCCGTCGCGAAGAAAGGTGCCGGCCAGGTTCTCGAAGCCGCCGTTCTGGAGCAACTCGTCTGAGGCCGAGTCCGTGGCCGCCACGCTCCAGAACCCATGTCGAAACGCATAGGGGCCACGGCGGCTCAGGCTGGTCGCCACCGGACCGAGAGTCGCGCTGAGTTCGTAAGCGCCTCCCGCGCTGGTCTGGCTTCCGCTGCTCAGGGTGGCCCAGTCAAGGACGGGTTGCGCCGCGAGGGGCAAGACCAGAGCCAGAATCGCCGTCAAAAGCAGGCAGGGGGGGGATTTCATGGTCTTTTCATGCTCTCACTTTGACTTCGAGGCGGGTTGGCTTTGATCCGCTGGTCAGCCGCTCCGCCCGCGCGAATGGCCTGTCAGGAGCTGTCCTTGAGTGTGCATCAGGATGTCCCAAGGCTGGAAGGTCACTGGAGCGACACCAGGACGAGCACCAACCCCCGCCCGGACTCCAGAGCGGACATGGCCTTGCCGAGGACAGCCCCGGGAGCCTTGGCTGGGTCCATCACCCGCATGGCGTGCCCCGGCGTCTCCGAAGTGGTCAGCAGATCGCCCGGCCGGATGGGGTTGCTGGTGGCATCCCCCAGAGCGTAGACGCGCCCGCTGAGGGCGACGTGCTGGCCTTCATCCAGCGTGCCTTCCTGGTGGAGGGCGATTCCCGGGTTGATCCCGTTGGCCCCGCTCACGATGCCGGCAACCCGGGTGTCATAGGGGAGCGTGCTCAGTTTGAGCCGGCCGGGATGATGCTCATCGATCACCACCACCGCCCCTTTGGCAATCGTCCCGGCCATCGGGAAGGGTTCGGCCAGGTCGGCCCCCCCGCGAATGGTGAGGGTGCGAACACTGGCGTCACCCTGAATGACCGTCGTGTCACCCCCGATGACCGTCGCTGGCCAGTCCCCTTCGAAGTTGAGATGAAGGCCGGTTCCGAAATCGACCAGGGCCCGTCCGGGTTCGCCACGCCGACTCGGGTGGCCTAACCGCAAGTCGCCAGCCCGGATGGTGGCTTGGAAGTTGTCTGCGACCTCCAGTTTGTTCAGTGCGCCGCCGTAACGCAGGTCACGCCCCACCGCGACGTGGCCGGACGTATCGATGGCAATCCCGTGGTCCGCGGACGGGATGGCAGCTCCCGGGCCCGCGACCAGCTTGAGGGCGGAACCGTCGAAACGGATGTCGGCGCGATTCCCGGCCAGGATCGTCATGCCCCGTTCGAACGCAGGCGTCCCAAGCTGAATCGTCCCCCCCCCGGTCGGATGCACCAGGACGCCGCCGTCTTTGGTGATCGTCAGTTTCGTCGACGGCGCCTCCGGCGTGCCCACGGCAAACTGAATCGAGTTGTTCGCGCCCGGCGTGGCCTCACCGCTCAGGTTTCGAATGATCAGACTCTTCTCGGCCTGCGCTGCCGATTGAGCGGTCAGCCGGATCGAGGAGGGATCTCCTCCTTCAAGCTGGAGGTATTGGCCGGGAACGCCCACGCGGGCCGCTCGGACCATCCCACTTGCCTCCAGCGCCGTGGCCGGACTGCTCGTGCCGACCCCCACGTTGCCACCGCTGTAGTAAACGTGGGGCGGGTTGGCCGACCACAAACTCCCCGCCAACGCAGGATCGGACCAGTTGAAGCTCGCCCCGTCGTAGGTCAACACGCGACCCGGGGTCGGCGCGTTCACGCTGGCCAACCGGTCCGGCGTGATGGTGCTGGGCGCGAGGAGGGCGCTGGTAATCGAACCGGGCGCGAGATCGGCCGCGAGGGCGTAGGGGACGGAGGCCAACCGGGCCTCGTCCGGCAGTTGCACGGAACCGTGGACGCCGTCGTCGAACCAAATCCGAAGGGCAACGTCAGCGTTCTCCTGGAACATGCGCGCCGTCAGGGGTTGCATGTGAGCCAGACTCGTGTCTCCGAGCCGGACACTGAACAGCCCACCCGCAACCTCCAAGGAGACGGCCGCTGCCGGTTCGGAACCGTTTACGCTGGTGCCATCATTCGACCACAGTGACGTCCCGGCGGGCCGAGCCACGAGGACGAACTTAAAGCGTCCAGTCCCGGTGAAGTTCGCCCCATTCACGGTGACACGGCCCTGAAAGCTCGTGGTCAGAGGGACCGCTGCCTTGATGGGGGCCAGGGTGGCGAGCCACAGGACGGCGACGAGGAAGCATCCCATGTTCATGGGCGACGGCCAGCGGCCCCGTGAATGGGGCCGCGGCCAGGAGCCGAGGCGGGCGGGGTGCGGCGGGTGGGGTGCGGCGGGTGGATGGGGACTTGGGGTTTCAGGGGTGTCGTTCATGGGAGGCGCTAAGGTGCGGATGAAGGGGCCGCGCGATCGATCGGGTGCCTGCGGCGGACGCCATGAAGGGTTCTGACGGTCATCACGGTTGTCCCAGGGTGACGGGTCCATAGAAGGCATCCAAGGTCAGGGGTTTGGTGATGGTGAGCGCAGCGGACGAGGAGCCGGCCTTCAGGTTGAGTCTGCACCCGGGCATGGCGTTGGCGACGGCCTCTTCGATCGTGTTGTAAGGCGCGTAGAAGAAGCCTGTTTCAGGAACCAGGGGCGGTGGGGGCGCCTCGAAATCGACCCACGAACCAGGCGGCCGCGCCTCCCACATATCATCGAAGCTCAATCCCGGAGCGTAGCCGCCAAACAGAACCAGCCTCGCCTCGGCGGCGTCATACCACATCTTGGAGCCGCGGTGCGGGCGCAGGCCGAGCCGCCCCGCCTCGGCGACGAGCGACCACACCGCACCATCCCATTCCCACGTGTCACCCAGCATTTCGTCTCGGGCTGTCCGGCCGCCGAACAGCACCATGACCTTTCGACGGAGGTCGAACGCCATGGCCGCCTCCGCCCTGGGCGGCGGCCCTGCCATCGCGACTCGCCTCCAAGTCGCGCCGTCCCAGGTCCACGTCTCACCTTGGGTGCCCTCAAACAATACCGTAACGCGCCGGACTGGGTCATAGGCCAGCGCCACCGCTGCCGCATCGAGAAACCTGCCAAAGGGGCCAGGGACCTTCAGATGGAGCCAGTTCGTCCCATCCCATTCCCAGGTGTCCCGTTCCACCAGGACTGTCTTGCCCCTGCCCGGGTCGTAAGCCATGAGAGGGCGAACACTCGCCGGTGGCTGATTCGTGGTGTCCGAGTCGATACCCTGCCGCAGGATCCACCCTTGGGCATCGAATTCCCAAAGGTCGTTCGCGTCGAGTGTATCCCCGACGCGACCACCGAAAAGAACGCAAACCTCACGAGCCTCGTCGTAAACCATGGTCGCAGCCGAGCGGGTGCCCGGACGGTTGAACGAAAACGACATCTTCTTGAAAGCCTCACCATTCCACTCCCAAGTCTCACCGTCGGTGTTGAAGACGACCAACACACGCCGACGGGAGTCGTACGCCCACGCCGATTCCGAACCCAGCCGGCTGATGGAGTCGGATTGGAAATAACCTGAGGTGCCAGAGAAATAGCTGACGAATGCCGCCTGGCTGATGATCCGGTGCTTTTCCTCGTCCGACAACCGTGAGACATCCGGGAAGGGATCGGAGCGCAGCCGCTGCCGCAAGGCGTCCAGCTCCGGCCCAGCAATCGCAACATTGAACCGGCCCCGCTCAGCCAAATCCGGGTCCGCGGAGGTGACCTTCCTCACGAGTTTGCCCTCCGCAGGAGTGAAGACCGTCACCGTTAAGTCCTCCCACTCAACCTCATTGCCAAAAGAAGCGTAGCCCCGATATCCCCAGCCCACATTGAAAAGTGCGCGGGCTCCCGGGACCGGTTGCTCCTCGATCGTAGCATACAGTCGAAGGCCATACTCGGGGAGGAGCCTCCAGGTGGCCGGGGTCCACACGAAGCGGCAAGCATCGGATTGAGCGGCCACGTTCGCCTGCGAACCTAAGAGGCTCAGTACCCACCCCAACCCCCAGAGGACAGGCGCGAAGGGCTTCTGCCTGCGGCGAGGGCGGTGCGCGAGGGACGGGCGCATGGGGGGAAGCAGGTGGCGGAGAGCCGGCGTGAGCATGGCCTATTTCTTTCTGAACTGACTCACTTTCGGATAGGCGGCCGACGGCCCGTCCAGGAGATGGTCGTCGTCGTCATGGAGGTACTTCTGGAAGAACGAAGCGAGGTAGGCTTGGACCGTCCGGGCCGTTTCGATCGCCGCGGGCGTAATGCCCCCGCTGAACCAAGGAGCCAGGATCAGGTCGCCATGGGTGGTGTTGCTGATCTGGACCCAGACGGCGTCCCGACTCGCCTTGCTGTAAAGGTAGTCGGACGCGTTATCCGCGGCGTTGACCATCAGCGAGGGCTGGGGGATTCCTTCCTGGACGAGTTCAGGAAACCCTGAGGTCGTGGCGACGCCCCATTCCAGGCTGACCACGGCGCGGCACCGGCTGTCCGTGCGGCCGAACTCGGCCGCAGTCGGTGCTCCCCAGGAGAATCCAACCGCTCCCACCCGGTTGAGATCGAGTCCCGCCCGGAGCAATCCATCCCCCTCATTCATCCTTTGGATTTCGTCCAACGTCACCTTGAGGTCTTTGACGCGGTCCTGCGAGTTCGCGACGGTATAGGACGCGGTGGTGGGGCTGAGATAGACCTGACCGCTGGGCAGCAAGACGGCAAACGAATCGTAATGGTCAGGCGCGACCACCACGAATCCATGGCTGGCCAGGTTTTGGCAGATGGCTTGGCCTTGAGCGCGAAACCCATCCGCCCCGTGCGAGAACAAGACGACCGGCCAGCCCGCTCCAGCCGGGGAGGCGAGCGGCAAGTCGGCCGTCGCATAACTGGCGAATCGGGGCAACCGATCCATGAGCGAGGCCGGTCCCGCCGCCTCGACCGTGAGCAACTCGGCCTCCAGAAGGGAACTCGGGAGGCGCCCCGCCACGGGCACCGCTGGATACCAGATGCTGACCGGAAATCCGCCGTTGGTCGAAATGCCGTAGCGATTCCGCCGGGAAGGGTCCCCGAGGTCCCGTCGCGTCACGCCGACGGGATAGGGTCCGGTCGGCGGCGGATCGGGGCTGAAGAGCGGCGAGCGGATCAGGCGGGCGAACTTCCGGCCGAACACGCCCCTTTGCGCGAGTTCCACGGTGAAGCGGTTGGAGACGGCCGGCGTGCCGATGAGGGGCAGTGGGGACCAGGCCTGCAGGTCCTCGGAAACCTCAACCTGGGAGAGACGCCAGTAGTTGAGGAACCGCGACGAACTCGAATGCGCGAGGGCCAGCCGCACGGAACCGTCGCTCGGCCGTTCGAGATGGCCGAAGCGTGACGGTTCCATCCCGGTGCCATCCACCACGGTGACCGTCACGCTGGCGGGAGTGCCCATGCCGGCTCCAGGGGAGGCGTTGGCCAGGAGCACCTGGAACCGTTCCTCCCCCTCGAGGCGATCGTCCTGAGCAAGCATCACCCGGAGGGTCTTGTCGCGCTCACCAGCCGCGAACTGCAGGGTGCCGTTCGCCGCGAAATAATCCTCGCCCGATTTCGCGGTCAGATCGGCGAAGGTGTAATCGACCGAGATCGGATCCGCCCCGTCACTGCCCCGCAGCACCTTCAATTCGACCGCCTCCAGGTCTTCGTGAGCCCAGACCTGGCGGGTCGAGAACTGGAGCCCTTGATCGTTGTCCACCAGGGTGACCGTCGCCGCGGTGCGGGGGCCAAGACTGCTCCCGGTGGGATTCGAAAGCCGCACCTGCAGGGTCTCGGCCGGTTCTTTGATCGCGTCGTTCAGGATCGGAATGGTGATGAGCTTAAGTCTTTCGGAGGGAGCGAATGGCAGCGTCCCCTGGGTCTCGGTGTAATCGACGCCCGGGGTGGCCGTGTTTCCGCTGACGGTAAAGTCCACGGTGGCCGCTTGGGCGGCGTCGGGCCCGCGGAGGACCGCCAGGCTGACCAGCCCGGAGGCTTCCCCGACTCGGTATTGGCTGTACTCGAATTGGATCGTCTCGGCCCCCCACCCGGCGGGGCCGAGCGACCAAGCCAGAGCGACCCCCAAACGCCTGCCCCTGAAAGACAACTGCCGTCGCGAGGGCCGGCCACGTCCCGGGCGCGGCGGCGGGGTTGGGCCGCTTTGGGCGACCGGTTGCAACGGGGTCCTGAGGTCACGCTGGGCGATGGCGCCATCGGCGGCCGTCGGGAGGAGGAAAGACCACATATCCATAGACATACTGAGTGCAATAACCACTCCTTAACTAAGAATCGGGCGGGCTGGATTACACGCAATTTGCAGCGAGGGCGGGCAAGGTGCTCCCCCCGACCTGGAAGGGAAGCGCACAGACCCTAAGGAAAGGGACTGGCCGCGCGCTGTTCTGGGTGGGCCAGGAACCATCTGGCCAGACGCGCGTAAAACTCGACGGGCTCCCTCGTCTCCAGCGTTCGGAACAGGTCGTCACCTTCCAGCCGGGGCACCCGTTCCACGTGTCCTCGCCCGGTCCACCGGATGCCGGCCACGGCCTCGGCAAACGCAGGAAACCACCCCGGGACCGATTCGGGCACCGGCGGGGCCTCCCAGACGCGAGCATGGCCATCCAGGGATCCGGCGGCGATCCGCCTGCCTTGCCGGTCAAAGCACAGGCTTTGCACGAACCCATCCAGCAACAGCCGCTCGGTCAACGGCTCGCCCGAATCCGAGTCCCAAACCCGCACGCGGCCATTCCAGGTGCCGGTAAGCACCCTCTTGCTATCGGGACTGAAGCACACCTGCGAAACCGGGCTGTCGTGCTCGAGGGCTGGGGTCACCGCCTGGCCGGTCTCGACGTCCCAAATCTGCGCCGTCCGATCCAAGGATCCCGTGAGGACCCGGCGCCCGTCCGGGCTGAAGACCGCTTTCTCCACGGTCCGCAAGTGTTGCAGGCGCGCCCGCAACTGGCCGGTAGCGACCTCCCAGAGACCGGCCGAATCGTCTCTCGAGGCGGTCACGACCTTGCTGCCGTCGGGACTGACGTCGGCCCAGTGGACTTGATCGCGGTGCATCAGGCGGCCGGTCACAGGTTCCCCGGAGGTGGCGCTCCAAACCCGCGCGCTCGCATCGGCGGAGGCGGTAACCACCCATGCGCCATCCAGGCTGAAGCTGGCTATGAGCACCTCGCCCGAGTGGGGCAGGGGGGGGGTCAGCGGCCGGCCGTTGCTCGCCTGCCAAACACGGGCCGTCCCGTCTGCGGAAGCGGTCACAAAGCGGGTTCCGTCCGGGCTGAAACGGGCGGTCCGAACGGCTTGGGCGTGGCGTACGGGACCGGCGATGACCCGCAGGGTGTTGCGCTCCCAGACGGTGGCCGTGCCATCTGCGCAGGCGGTGAGGAAGCGCTCACCCTCGGCGCTGAGATCCCCGGAGGCGACCGGGGCCTGATGCATCGCCGGGTCTCCCATTGGCTGCCCGGTCCTCGCCTCCCAGCAGCGGGCCGTTCTGTCCAGCGAGGTCGTGAGCAGGGAACGGTCATCCCGGCTGAAAGTCAGCGAGGTAATAGCGCCCCTGTGATGCAACTGAAGGGGGGTTCGGGAGCGCGGGGCGATATCCCAGATCTGAGCCGTCCGGTCGGAGGAAGCGGTCACCAAGCGACGGCCATCCTGACTCGCCGCGGCATGGAGGACCGGCCCATCCATGCGCAGCGGCTGGCAGAAGGGCTGGCCGGTGGCTAACTCCCACAGGCGCACCGTATGGTCAGCGGACGCCGTAATCACCCGCTGCCCGTCTGGACTGAAGGTCCCGAACCGGATCCCAGCGCCATGAGCATACCCGGTGCCTATGGGGCGTTGGGTGGCCACGTCCCAAAGCCAGCCCCGCCCTTCCTCCGTCGTGGCCAACAAGAGGTTGCTCCCGGGACTGAAGGCGGTCGTCCAGACTGGCGCCGTGGTCTTCTCTCGCAACAGGGGGGCCCCGAGGGGTTCGCCCGTAGCGGGATTCCACAACCGCACCACGCCGTCCTCCGCCGCGCTCACGAGCCACTGGTCGTCCGGACTGAAAGCCAGGGACGTGATCCGGCCGCGGTGCGCTTCCTGTCGAGCCCGCCTCGCCCCGGTCGCGACGTCGTAGATGGCCATGGTGCCCGACTCCGTCCCGGTGGCGAGTCGGGTGGCTCGGGTATTGAGGCGGGCTTGGAGCACCGCGCGCTCGTGAGGAATTTCGAGCCTCACGCGGCCGGTCCTCGCCGTCCAGAGGCGGACGAGCTTGTCGGACGAGGCGGTGACGATCTCCGTGTCTCCCAGGCTGAACTGGGCATCGTTTACCGGGCCGACATGGCGCAGGGGGGGGACTAAAGGGAGGCCGTCCTCCGCGTCCGAAATCCGGGCCAGCCCGTCGGCGGACGCGCTGAGGATGCGCCGCCCATCGTGGGAGTAGAGGGCGCAGGTGACACGAGCCTCATGCCGGATGGCGGCGATTGCCACTCCCGCAACGGCATCCCAGATGCGCACGGTTCCGTCCACGCTCGCCGTGAGGACGTGCCGGCCATCTGGGCTGAAAGAGACGCGCTCGACGCCGCCCGGATGGGAGAGCGGCCGAGCCATGGGCAACGCCCAACTCCGGTCGGTCAAAGCGGACACGAGGCGGCTCGCCGCCAGGCGATGGGATGGATCCCGGCGGAGCATTTCCGCCAAGCGGGCCACCCCGCTGGCCGCATCCCCCGCGGCCAAGGCAGCCTCAGCCTGTCGCATCTCCAGCAGGCCAGTGGTCCATCGGAGTTCGCGGTTGGCCGCCTCAGCTTGCCTTCGCTCCCGTGATTCGGCCTCCCGCGCGGCCCGCAGCCGCCAGGCGGCGACGGTTGAACCTACGGCCACGACCAGCAAGAGGAGGAGAACGCTGGCGCTGAGGGCGGTGACCGCCGGACGCCGCCGGCAGACCCGCGCCAGTCGGCTGAGGGCTGGCAACGGTCGGGCGTGAATCGGTTCGTCGCGCAGGAATCGGCCCAGTTCGCGGGCCACCTCCTGGGCCGACCGATACCTGCCGGCGGGCGCTTTCTCGAGACACTTGAGGCAGATCGTCTCGAGGTCGGCAGGTAGGCTCGGGTTGAGCCGCCTGGGTGCGATCGGGTCGCTGACCTGCACTTGGAGGAGCACGGATGGGAGCGTTTCACCTTGGAACGGCGGCCGGCCGGTGATGAGATGGTAGAGGAGTGCCCCCAGGCCATAGACATCAGCCGGCGGACCGAGTCGGTCGACCCCGGAACTTACCTGCTCGGGCGCCATGTGACTGGGGGTGCCCAGCAACTGGCGGCTGCGGGTCAGGGTTCCCTGCCCGTCCAGTGGATGGGCCAGTCCGAAATCCGTGACCCGCGGGGAGTCGAAACCGTCAATAAGGACGTTGGACGGCTTGAGATCGCGATGGAGCACCCCATGCGAATGGGCGTAGTGCACCGCTTCCGCCACGGCCAAAAGATAGCGCGCCGCCTGACGGGGCGGCAGGGGATGCGCGCGGATCATGTCCGACAAGGGTCGGCCCTCGACCAGATCCATCGTGAGGTAGGGGACGCCGTCGCACTCGCCAGCCTCGTGAAGGGCCACGATGTTGGGGTGCTGGAGCGCGGCGGCGGTCTCGGCCTCGCGTTGGAACCGTTGGCGCGCGTGGGGTCCCGCGAACTCGCCGGCCAGGACCATCTTGAGCGCAACCTGCCGCTTCAGCTTCAGGTGGCGGGCGCGATACACCACGCCCATGCCTCCTCGCGCGATCTCGCCCAATAACTCGTAATCCCCGAAACAACGCGGGAATTCCTCGACTGGCCCGGCGTCCGGCCCGCTCTCGGGCGCCGCGGGCCGCAGGAACGCCAGCAGGCAATGCGGACAGTGCCCGCCCGGCGGATCCGGCGGAAGCGGCGCCCCGCACCGTTGGCAGTTGGTTGATGTCACCGCATGGGAGAAGGCTACTGGCTAACTAAGCATTTCCGGCCGCCCATTACACACCGAGACCCGGCCGCTCAGGAGCCACGTCGGCGCCTCGCTCACCCTCGCAACGCAGCGAAGACCGCGGCCCATTCCTCCTCGACCAGGCTCGGGTCGCTGACGGTATCGGCAATCTGGGTCCGGACGCATTGCCGATAGCGTTCTCGCAGGCGATGCACGGAAACCCCGACCGCTCCCGCGCTCACCCCAAGCGCCTTCGCCACCGCCGCATACTCGCCGGGCTGCGCCTCGCGCGAGAGGAATACACTGAGCAATTCGAACTGACGCCCTTTGCCGGCTGCCTCCGCTTCCTCCTCCAATTGGCGCAACGCTCTCGCCAGCGTGGCCAGCGCCCAGCGCCGGTCAAAGTGGTGCTCGGGCGTTTCGTTGACCGCCAGTTCTTGCGCGTAACAGTGCTCGGCATGGGCCAGGTCGAGGCTCAGTCGTTGCACACCCCCCCCCCGCTTGGCCGCCCGCATCCAGTCATAGTGATTGGACAGGAACGCGTTGAGCGTGTGCAGGAGGAACGACCGAAAGCGAAGACCGTTCTTTTCCACACCCTCCAGCCACCGCTTCTCCACCAACCGCGCGAAAAACTCCTGCGTCAGGTCCTCCGCGTCTTCCGGCCCGTGGCCTCGCCGCCGAATGTAAGTGTAGAGCGGGTACCAGTAGGTCTGACAAAGCCGCTCCAAGGCGGCCATCCGCGGTCCGGGATCTGCCCCACCGCCCTCCAACACCGCGCTCCAATGGGTGGTCGGTAAGCCCGTCCGCCGGGACATCGTCTCGGCGCACGCTGACGGAGCGGTCGGGCCATGGTGAAACGTCTCGAGCATGGGGCGGCGGAATCCTAATGCTGACCGGAGACTCGAGCAAGTGCCCGCTCGAATCGAGAGGCCAGGGGCCAGCCAGACTGCGGTTCACCCGCCGGAGGGGGTGACGTCCACCAGGCGGTAGAACCGGCGGACCGTGCCCGCCGGCGGTCGGTCTTCGACGGTAAACTCCGTCCCCTGATAGTCCAGGTCCATCACGGTCCATTCGCTCAGGTCGGCCGACACTTGCAGTCGATAGACATGCTCGGCCACCCCCCGCACCGCGAAGCTCACGTGGCCGTCGCCCTGTCGCTGGAATGAACCGGCCACGATCTCGGGCGGTTGAACCAGGTTCAGGCTGAGTTCGAGGATCCCAGGCGGCGACCACCGCGTGGTATCGACTTGGATGCGATAGGTCGTTCCTTGTTGCACCCCGAAATAGGCTTCGCTCGCCAGCCCCGGCCGGTCGCTGCCCACCGCCACCGGCTCGAGCTGGGTCACTTGATTCCCCGTGTAGACCGCCAGGATGGTCTCGACCTGCTCGCTCTCCGTCACGACACGCAAGTACCCGTTGGTGGGCGCGACCCAGGTGTACCACAACGTGCGGCCCCCGGTCACCTCCGTCGGCCCCGGGGTGACTTGCCCCGGGAGCCATTCGCCGGGCTCGCGGGTGGCGGTCGTGTTGGTGCCCTGAACCTGGACGTTGAATCCCGCCAGGACGAGGGCGTTGGCGAAGTCGTCGTTCGCAGGGGGCACGCCCGGCAGGAGATTCAGCACGACGTGCCCGGACTCATCGGTGTAGCCATCAACGGCGATCTCATAAGACTGTCCCTCGACGGCCAGGAACGTGAACCCCTCGGGATCGCTGCCCTGCCCGCCCGCCAACCGCCGCAGTTCGCCGTCGCCGGGCTGGCTGTAGACGGTGGTCAAAGCAAAGAAGTCACTGCCCTCGGTCGTGATGCGAACGGCCCGGGTGCTCGGGGCGGTCCACGACCACCAGATCGAGTGGCGTCCAAAGAGCTCGTGCATGGGCTCGCCCGCCTCCAAAGTGGCGTGCCGGTTGGAGCCGGTTAATGTCAGCGGGAAGCCTGTGACCGGGAGGCGCTGGGCGAGGTCATCATTGGGCGGGGCCGAAAAGGCCAGGCTGAGGGCAACCTCCCCGGAGGCGCCGTCGCGCCCGTCGGTCATGATCTGCAGAACCTGTCCGGCTTCCACCGGCACCGTCAGGCGTCGGCCCGGGGCGCCGTCGCCCGAATCGGCGCTGACCGCCACCGGGGCGAGCGTGGCGAGGGTTGCTCCGGTGTAAACGGCCAGGATCGAAGGCTCGCGGGTGCGGTCGGTGGCCAGGAGGCAGCGCCCCGCGGCGGGGGCGGTCCAGGACCACCACAAGGTGCGGCCTGCGGCCCGCGGGTCGGGGACGGGTTCGCCGGGCTCACGCGAGGCTGACGTATGATCGGCCCGCACGGTGAGCAGGGTGCCCGGCAACTCGATTCGCGAGGCGAAGGTGTCGTTGGTGGGCGGTCCGGGCGGCGGTCCGTAACGCGCGACGAACGCGTCGCTGATGCTGCCGCCGTAGCCGGTTTGGAAGGCTCCCGGCGTGGATGGGAAATGAGGGGGCTGGAGACTGATCTGGGTGCTGCCCACGACCAGCACGTCGTCCTCGCCGCGCAGGGCGAGGTCCCAGGCCCAATCTCCGGACGTCGCGCCCAGGTAGGAGACATGCAAGTAAGCGGTGGCCGTCGCATTGATTTTGGCCAGAATGGTCTCAGGATTCCACGTGCCTGCACTGAGGTTCGCCGCCTGATCGGGAGCGAAGTCGGGAGACTCGGTGGATCCCGTCACGTAGGCTTGGCTGGCCGCGTCCACGGCCAGACCCCCACGTTCCAGCCGTTGGTAGTCGTCCACCACCTCGCCATCGAGGTCGAACGGCCCCGAGTAGACCCACCGCAGCGGTAACTCGTCCTGGCTGCCTCCGAGGTAGGTGGCATATATCAGCGCGGAACCGGCGGGATCGAGTTTGGCCAGGAAGGCATCCGCCGCCGCGCCTGGGCCCTGACTGGTCGATCGCAGGCTGCCCGGCGTGGCCGGGAAGTCGGGCGATTCCGTCCGCCCCAGCACGTAGATGGCTCCCTGGGTGTCGACGGCCACCGCGGCGCCGTAATCGTGGCCGCTGCCTCCCAGCAGGGCCAGTGTTTCCAGCGCTCCACCATCGGCGCGGAGCCGGGCCACATAAGCCGTGCGCAAGGCGGTGGTCCCCCAGGCAGCCGTGGGAACCCCCGCGCCGAAGGCGACCGAGGTCGTCGTCCCCACCACGATGGCCCGCCCCTGAGCGTCCGCGGCGATGCTCGCCCCGGACTCGCGGCCCGGCCCCCCGAGGTAAGTGGCATAGGTGAATTGCGATCCGTCCGGCGCCAGCTTGGCGACGAACGCGTCGAAGCTGCCGCCGGCCGCTGGCTGGACGGCGCCCGCCGTGACGGGGAAGTTGGTCGACGTGGTCCAGCCCGTGAGGTGGGCGTAGCCCTCGGAGTCGACCGCCAGGTCGGTCCCCAATTCCAACGCCGATCCGCCAAGGTAGGTGCAGTAGAGCAACTGGGTGCCATCCGCGCTGAGCTTGGCGAGGAACGCATCCCGATGCCCACCCCACTGCGGTTGCGCTGCGTTCACCAGCGGGAATTGCTCGGGCGGCAGGGCCGTGTCGCCCGCCAGGTAGATCTGTCCCGCGGCATCCGTCGCCACCGCCCGAATCGTCGTCCATGGGAACCCAACATGGTAAAGCACGCGATCCCCCGCCGGACTCAGCTTGGTGAGGACGCTCAGGTCGCCGCCTTCAGGGGGGCCGTAGCGGCGGAGAAGGGGAATCTCCCCCGTGCTGGTGGTCCAGGCGACCAGCGGATGGCCTTGAGGATCGAGCGCCGCAGCCAGGGCGGACTCCTCCTGGTAGCCCTCGCCCCGGGTGCCGAGGAAGCTGACCCAGGAAGGGGTTAAGGCTGGGGCGGCCCAACCGGGAGGCAATGGTCCGGCGCTGAGGAGAGAGACGGCGAGCGCGAGTGGCCTCAGGCGTTTCGTGACGGATGGGGGTTTCATAATGGCGGCTGGATGATCAACGGTAGTGGCCATGATGCACAGGCGGGCGGAAATGTCCGGCAAAAAGAGGGCGTCGACAGCCGGCGCGCAGCCCACGAACCGGGTCTGGACACCGTCGGTGGGGCGGAGCTGCCGACGAGCCGGCATGTCGTACGCCCCTGACGGCTCGCGCGCCGTGCATGCCCTCGGCGGGCGGGCCCTGAAGCAGGAAGAAACCTCATTCGGTTTCTTAGCAGGACGCTCCCACCTGAGTGTCCAGGTTCATGTGCCCCATGCGCGTCGGTTCGTTCGCCTTGGAATCTCCCCACGAAGCGTCCCCTCACCCCGTCCCCAACCCTTGAAAGCGAAGCGATGGAAAGGGGTTGGGGAGAGGGAGAAAGGGAGAGGGGAAACGTAAACGGTTCAGGGGTTCAATGCGCGATTCTGATCGGGAGTTCTTCCTTGCGGGCCTGCTGACGTCAACGCCCGGGCTCGTTATCCCCTCGGCCTGAGCGAAGCCCCTTTTCGATGGCCGCCACGTGCATCCCGGAGATCGTGACACTGGAGTCGTCGTCGAACCAAACCACCACGCGGCTCGCCCCCGGGTTCAGTCCGGCGTGACCCGCACTTGGGACCGGATAGCACCGCCCGCTGGAGGTCACGATGGTGAAGGGCTCGAACGGTGCCGCCGTCAAGTGCCGCCGAATGTCACCGATCACGCCTCCTACCGTAGCCCCGAGCCACCGGCAGTCAACCCCTGCGCCCTGCCCGCCCGGGTGACAGGTTCGCAGCGCCCGCCAGGGTGACAGGTTCGCAGCGCCCCGCACCAGGGTGACAGGTTTGCCCCGCCCGCCAGGGTGACAGGTTCGCAGCGCCCGCCAGGCTGACAGGTTCGCAGCGCCCCGCCTCAGGGTGACAGGTTCGCGGTTCGCCCCCGGTCCGCGGTTTGCCCGCCAGGGTGACAGGTTCGCAGTTCGCTGCGGCTCGCTGCCTTCGGGCTGCCTTCGGGCTTTACATTCCGGGGCGGCGGGTAAATCTCATGGGCCTATGAGTTCCCGGCGCCAACCTCTTGCCCGGGCCCCCGGCCCCGGCTTGGCCTGTCGGTCGTTCGTCGCCGCCGGCCCGTCGGTTGGGGTGGTTTGGCCTGCGCTACCGGCGCGTGGCTTCCTGGTCGGCGGACAGGCGCGGGCCTCCTTTTGCCTGTGAGGGCCACCACGATCTTCCTCCGCCTGGCCGTTGCGCTTGCTCTCGCCCCGCTGGCGGTGGCCGCGGGGGACTCGCCCGAGCCGGCCCCCCTCGATTGTTTCCTGGTCATTACCGGGGGTGAACTCCTGGAGGGGGCCTACGCGGATGGCCACACCCATTTCCTGACCCGGACGCTGCGCCCGCTGGGCGTGCGCTGTGTTGGGTCGATGACGGTGGACGACCAGCGGGGGGAGATGGTGCGCGCTCTCTCGTTTGCCACGAACTGCGCGCCGCTGGTGCTGGTGACGGGGGGGCTCGGTCCCACGCCGAACGACATCACCCGGGAGGTATTAAGCGAATTCACGGGGTTGCCGCTGGCCGAGAGCGAGCCGGTGCTGGCAGCCATGGAGCGTCGCTACGGCCAACCCCGGGATCAACTCCGGGCCAATCTGCGTCGTCAGTGCCTCATCCCCCAGCCGGGTGGCTATCTCAAGAACAGCAGCGGGAGCGCCGTCGGCCTGATCTTCGAGGCCGGGGACCGCACGGTGATCGCCCTGCCGGGCCCACCGCGGGAGCTGCAACCCATGGTGAGGGAGGAACTGGTTCCCTGGCTCGAGCGGCGCTTCGGTGGGCGCCGACTGGGCGCCTCGCTCACCCTCCGCTTCGTCGGCGTTGGGCAATCCCAGATCACGCAGACCCTCCAGGAGCGGGTTCCCCTTCCGGCCGAGGTGCTGGTCACGTCGTCGTTCGAAGGCGGGCGGGTCGATTTCATGTTCACGGCGCGGCGCGATTCCGCGGCCGACTGGGCGGTCCTGCGCCAGATCGAAACGAACCTGTGCCAGCACTTGGCGGAGTACTTTTACGCGGATGACGGCAGTTCCCTCGAGCAGGTGGTGCTCCGGGCCCTGGCGCGGCGCGGGGTCCGGCTGGCCGTGGCGGAAGTGGCGAGCGGCGGGGCGGTGGCGGCCAGCCTGAACGGATGGCCCGATGCGCGCGGGGTGGTTGCCGGGACCTTCGCCGCCCCCACCGCTCCTGGCTTGGCCACCCTCCTGGCCATCGCAACCGATCCTCTGCAGGGCGCAGATTCCACGGAGGCACAGGTCCGATCCTTGGCCGAAGCCGCGGCCGCCCGCGCCCGGGCCACCTGGAGTCTCGCCCTCGGCGACGGGGACGGCCCCGGCGGCGCCGGTTCGCTGTGGTGCGTCATTCAGGCGGGGGATCGCCGGATCAGTCAGCGCTTGACGTTGCGCGGAACCGCCGCCGTGGACCGCGCGAGTCTGGTCACGCCCGTGCTGGATCGTTTGCGGCGGGTCCTGGAGGGACTTCCGTGAGGACCCGAGGGTGGAAAGCCGGCGCTTGCCTGATGGGTTCCCGCGGGAGTCCCCGCCTCTCCCCCCTCCCTCTCCCCAACCCCTGAACCGACCTATGCCTATGAACTCGTTCCCTCGTTTCCATATCCATCGACGTTCGTTTCTCCAGCGTTGCGCCACGGTAGCCGCGGCCACGGGGTTGCCGTCGTGGTTCGTCCAACGCGACCTCGCCGCGGCCGCTCCGGCTCGGCGTCCCCTATCTCCCAATGACCGTCCCCATATCGCCCTGGTTGGCTGCGGGGGCATGGGGCGCGGTGACGCCGCCAACGCCCGCAATTACGGCGAGTTGGTGGCGGTTTGCGATGTGGACCGGGGGCACCTTGAGGCGGCGGTCAAGCAGTTCGCGAAGGACGGCAAGGCGCCGGACTCGTTCACCGATTTCCGCAGGGTGCTCGCGCGGGACGACGTCCACGTCGTCATTTGCGCTACCCCCGACCACTGGCACACGCTGGTCAACCTGGGGGCGGTGCGGGCCGGCAAAGACGTGTATGCCGAGAAGCCGCTGACCCTGACGATCGATGAGGGCCGGCGTTTGGCCCACGCGGTGCGCGAACACGGGGCGGTGTTGCAGACCGGCAGCCAGCAGCGGAGCGACAAGAAATTCCGCCTGGTCGCCGAACTCGTTCGGAACGGGCGCCTGGGCCAGCTCAAGCAGGTGACGGTCTACCTTCCGGCCGGCTTGCGCGGCGGGCCCTTCGCGGCCACGACGCCTCCGGCCGGCTTGGATTGGGACTACTGGCTCGGGCAGGCCCCGAGGGTGGACTATGTGAAAGAGCGCGCCCACACCACGTTCCGCTACTGGCTCGATTACTCGGGAGGCACGTTGACCGATTGGGGCGCGCACCACAACGACATCGCCCGCTGGGCGCTCGGGGCCGACGGTCCAGTGGCGGTGGAAGGGCGGGTCCTGGCCGCGCCCGTGCCTGGCGGCTACACCGCCATCAGCGACTATGAAGTCACGTTCGATTACGCGGGTGGGGTCCGCCAGGTGGTCAAGTCCACCCCGGACGACAACATCTTCGGGGGCGTGGTGAAGCCCGAGGGCCAGCGCAACGGGCTGCGGTTCGAGGGCACGGAGGGCTGGATCTGGGTGAACCGCGGAGACCTCGAGGCGAGCGACGACGCCCTTCTCAACACCCCGCTTCCCGACTCGGCGGAACGCCTCTACGCGAGCGACAGTCACATGGGCAACTTCTTCGAGTGCGTCCGTTCCCGTCGCGCGCCCATCTGCGACGCGGAGGCGGGCCATCGCTCGGCCACCATCGGGCACTTGGCGGTGATTGCTCTGCGGTTGGGGCGCCGCTTGCAGTGGGACGCCGCGCAGGAGCGGTTTGTCGGGGAAGGAGCGGCGGAGGCCAATCGCCATCTCGCCCGCGAGATGCGGTCGCCCTACGATTACTCGTGGGTGGCCTGAACGGTCAGGGCAGAGCCTTAGTCCGGATCTTCCACAGCCGGTTCGAAACCGCCCAGGTCTGTTTATCGAGACGACCGTGCCCCTCACGCCTACCCTCTCCATGAACCGGCCACCCCATCCCTCTCCCCCACCGATGCCAGCGAAGCGTTGTCTCAGGTTGGGGAGAGGGAGAAAGGGAGAGGGGGGATGATGACTGTGAAATATGCGCCTCAGGCCAGCCGCACGTCCCCGCAGAGGTGGACTTCGAGGCCGAGGTGTTGGAGGAAGGCGGCCTTGATGCGGCAGGCGCGATGGGCCTGGCGTTCGTTGGGGGCATAGACCACTTGGATATGGTTGGCCTTGTGCCGCGCCATCATTTGGTCACGGGTAATGCCCTTGAGCACCGCGTGCATGATGGGCCACTGCGGGGTCGTTTCCCGCCAGCGCCGCTCGGTTTCCGCGGCCGGCAGGCTCACGACCTCGGCCACCCCGAGGTCGCAGTGCAGGCGGCCGTTCATGATGAAGATGCGGCTCCAGACGATGGAGCCTGGCTTGCTGATACCCTTGAGCGTGCCGCCGCCGAGGCGGAAGTACATGGCGGGCTGCCGTTCGCTCCGCGCGCCTTTCCAGCCGCCGATGAAGTGGGCAGGGGGGGCGGCGCCGGAGATGAGGAAGACCCAGACGTAGGCATCGAGGCCTTCGCTGCGGTAGGTCTGGCCCCAACGGAGGTCGTGGAGGGTGTTCTCCGGGGCGAACCCGAGCTCGCGCCAGAGACGGTAGGTAATCAGACCATCGAGTCCCGCGCATTCGTCCACTTCGTTGAAGTGCGGCAACGCCTCGCCCGGATAGAGTTCCCGTCCGTCCGCGGAGCGCACGGGGGGGCGGTCCAGGTTGTTCAGGGTTCCTTCCACCAGGTCGCTGGCCACGGCCAGGTCTTTCAGGCCTTGTTGGTATTGAATCCCGATGGTGTCGCAGCCGAACTCATCGGCGAGGCGCAAGGCCGCGATGTACATGCGGCATTGTTCGAGGGTCTGACGCTCGGTCAATTCGGTCTCCTCGTTCGTCCCCCAGTCGAAGGCAAGGCCGCGCTTCTGGTACCATTGCAGCACGGAGCGCGCATCCGCCTCCGAGACCTGCTGCATGGCGGCGTAGAGGGAGGATTGGCTCAGCCGTTCCTTGAACACGCCGGTGGGATGGAGGAGTTCGTCGGGGATGATGGCGTTGAACATCCCCATGCACCCCTCGTCGAACACCCCCATGATGGCCTTGCGTTGTCGGAACCCCGCCGCCGCCCGGCGGCCCAGGTGCTCGTCCGCCTCGGGCAGCTTCAGCAGGCTGAGGTCGCGCACGTGGCTTTGATCATGGGACACGTTGCCGTCGCGCAGCCAGGCCCGCAGCCCGCGCTTGAAGGCCGCATCGCCGAAGGTCTCGCTCCAGAGCGTGCTGTAGGGGACGCCCGCCTTGGTCAACGACCCGTTCAGGTTGAGCATGCCCACCAGGCCCGGCCACGTCCCGCTCCAGTTGGCCACCGTCAGAATCGGCCCGCAATGGGTGCAAAGTCCCGCCAGCACATGATGGCTATACTGCCACACCGACTCGGCCACGATCAGAGGCGCGGTCGGATCCAGGTGGCGGAACACCTCCATCCCCATCTTCTGCGAATCGATGAACCCATGCTGCTTCTCGGGGTCGTAGGCATGCGCCCGCACGACCTTCCAACCCGCGGCGGTCACGGCTTTCTCCAGGCGCCCCTCCATCTTCGCCTGCTCGGGCCAGCACTTGCGGTTGGCCGAAAGCCGCAAATCGCCGCTGGACATGAGATAAACCTGCCGGGGAGGAAGGGTGGGTGTGCTCATAACAATCGCTTCAGCAAGGCTAGACCCCGATGAGTCGCCGTCAACGCTTAATGAACCCACGTCCGCTCCCGCCTCCGCCCGGCCGCTGGTTGCGTGGCCCGGCCGCCCGCGCGATCGCCTTCCTTGTGGTCCTCCTCGCGACCGGATGCCGTTCTCCGGGGCCTTCCTCCCCTTCCACCGGCGCGGCCCGCGCCGCCTCCGCGCGGCCAGCAACCTTCAAACTCGCGGCGGACCGTTGGTGGCCCTTGAACCTGCCCGCCGGGCAGCGGTTCGATGCCTCAGCCTTGCTCCGCCTGCCCACCGGGGAACTCCTCACCGTCAATGACCGCGGCCCCACCTTGTACCGCATCGTCCTCGACGCTGACGCGGACAGCGCGGACTTAGTGCCCTGGCCCGGGGCTTTTACGAGCGAGCAGTTGGCGCCCTTCGCGGGCGAGAAGCACGGACGCTACGACGCCGAGGGCCTGGCCCGGGACGAAGCGGGCCGGATTTACCTCTGCGAGGAAGGAGACCGATGGATTCTGCGCTGTGATCCGGTGGCAGACGGGGTCGAACGCCTGGCGATCGACTGGAATCCCGTGCGGCATCGATTCCACCCGAGCGACCGCAACGCGTCCTTCGAGGGCGTGGCCGCAGGTGGCGGGAGGCTTTACGTCGCGAATGAGCGGCAGGAAGCCAGCATCATGGTGGTCGATCTGGGCACGCTCAAGGTCGTCGGAGAACTGCGGCCATGTCCCGCGGGGCGCCGAGTCTCGGCGCTCCACTACTCGGACCTCTGTTATTACGGAGACGCCCTCTTCGTGCTGGTGCGGTCCGAGCGGATGATCCTGCAGGTGGAGACCGGGACAGGTCGGGTCCTGGCTGAATACACGTATGCGGCCGTGGAACGACGTGGGGATGCGGCCTATTGGCCGACCTTCGCGACGGGCATGATGGAGGGGTTGGCCGTTGACCGCGACCACTTCTGGCTGGTCACAGACAACAGCGGTTACAGCCGGGTGCGTCGTCCGGGGGATCGGCGGCCCACGTTGTTCCGTTGTCCGGGTAACAGATCGAAATGATTGAAAAGGGTAGCGGAAAACCCTGAAAAGGGTAGGT